>NZ_JBMDKB010000059.1:0-6676 GCF_057809495.1 Allobosea sp. FG18 | reverse complement strand
CGAAATATCACGATTACGACAGCGAAATCAGCGACTTACTTGGAGAATGTGGGTTGGCATGTCCCATCGGCATGCTGTAGCTTCATAAACGCCGAAGGGGGGCCTTCAATGCCGACCGTCAGAACGCTGGCGATCATCTTGGTCGCAGCAGCGATCCACAGTTCGCCCGCCGTCTCGCAGTCTCGCACAGCCACGCCCGATCGCGCGTCCCTGCCGATCGCGGAGCCCAAACGCCCGGTCTACACGGAGATCGACGCACGCAAGGTGACGCCTCCGCCCCGCTTCGAGGTTAAGGCGCCGGCCGGCGCCCCCAATGTCGTGATCGTGCTCATCGACGACCTCGGCTTCGGCGCTCCCAGCACCTTCGGCGGGCCGATCGGGACGCCCACGCTTGACCAGCTCGCCCAGGACGGGCTGCGCTTCAACAATTTCCACACGACGGCGCTGTGCTCGCCGACACGCGCCGCGCTCAAATCTGGGCGCAACCACCACACCGTGAACATGGGCTTCATCACGGAACTGGCGACCTCCTTCCCCGGCAATACCGGGCAGGTTCCGAGTTCGACCGCGCCGTTGGCGGAGATGCTGCGGTTGAACGGCTATGCGACAGCGGCCTTCGGCAAGTGGCATGAGACTGCGACCTGGGAAGCCAGCGTCGCCGGCCCGTTCGATCGCTGGCCGACGCGCCAGGGCTTCGACAAGTTCTACGGCTTCCTCGGCGGCGAGACCAACCAGTGGGCCCCGTTCCTCTATGACGGGACGGCGGTGGTGGAACGGCCCGACGACCCGAACTACCATTTCATGACCGATATGACCGAGAAGGCGCGCGCCTGGATCAAGTACCAGAAGGCGCTGACCCCCGATCGTCCCTCCTTCGTTTATTTCGCGCCGGGCGCCACCCATGCGCCCCACCACGTCCCCAGGGCCTGGATCGAGCGCTGGAAGGGCAGATTCGATCAGGGCTGGGACAAGATCCGGGAGGAATCGCTGGCCCGGCAGATCGCGCTGGGCGTCGTGCCGAAGGGGACGAAGCTCGCGCCGAAGCCGCCCGCGATAAAGGATTGGGACACGCTTTCTGCGGACGAGAAGCGCCTGTTCACGCGCCAGGCCGAGGTATTTGCAGCCTTCGTCGAATACACCGATTTCGAAATCGGCCGCATGCTGAAGGCCTTCGAGGAGGTCGGCCAGGCCGACAACACTCTCGTCTTCTACGTCGCTGGCGACAACGGCACGAGCGGCGAAGGCGGCCAGAACGGCCTCTTCAACGAGAACACTTATTTCAACGCGGTGCCGGAAAAGCTGGAGGACATGCTCAAATATATCGATAAATGGGGGGATCCGGACACCTACCCCCACATGGCGTCGGGCTGGGCGATCGCCTTCAACAGCCCCTTCAGCTGGCTGAAGCAGATGCCTTCGGATTTCGGCGGCACGCGCAATGGCGTCGTCGTCTCCTGGCCCAAGGGCATCAAGGCTCGCAATCAGGTCCGGACCCAGTTCAGCCATGTGATCGATGTCGCGCCGACGATCCTCGAGGCCATCGGACTGCCCGAGCCCAAATCGGTGAACGGCGTCAAGCAGATCCCGATGCACGGCACCAGCATGGCTTATGCGTTCGAGAATGCGACAGCGCCCGAGCGGCACAAGACGCAGTATTTTGAGATAGCCGGCAACCGGGCCATCTATCATGACGGCTGGTTCGCCCGCACGCTTCACCGGGCCCCTTGGGAACAGAAGCCCCGCCGCAGCCTGCAGGACAATTCCGCCTGGGAACTGTTCGACGTTCGCCGCGACTTCAGCCTCGCCAACGACCTGGCCGCGAAGAATCCGAAGAAGCTCGCCGAGTTGGAGGCTCTGTTCCTGAAGGAAGCCGGCAAATACGGCGCATTGCCGATGGATGACCGCACGCTGGAGCGGTTCGATCCGGTGGTCGCCGGCCGGCCCGACCTGATGGGTCCGCGGCGGACACTGACCCTGGCCGAAGGCATGGTCGGCATGATGGAAAGCGCCTTCGTCAATGTGAAGAACCGGTCGAAGACCATCACCGCCGAGATCGTCGTGCCGGAAGGCAACGCGAACGGGACGCTCATCGCGCAGGGCGGACGCTTCGGCGGCTGGTCCCTTTATTTGAAGGACGGTGTTCCGGCCTATGACTACAACTTCCTCGGGCTGCAGCGCACGACCATCGCCGCATCGAACAAGCTCGCGCCGGGCAAGGTCGAGATACGCTTCCAGTTCGACTATGATGGTGGCGGCAAGGCCAAGGGCGGGCTCGGCACGCTCTTTGTCAACGGCGAGAAGGTCGGCGAGGGTCGCATTCCGATGACGCAGCCAAGCGCATTCTCCGGCGACGAGACCGCCGATGTCGGCATCGACCTCGGAACGCCTGTCGTCGAAGCGATCGGCTCCGAGGCCAAGTCCCGCTTCACCGGGCGCATTCCCCGGCTGACGGTCAGCGTCCAGGATCCGAATTGATCAACCACGGCTTCCATGCGGGAGTAGGCACAGAAAACAGCTCAAGGGGAACAATGTCTATCTTGAAGAAACTGACCGTCTGGGCTGGGGCGATGCTCTTCGCTGCTCCCGTCGCGGCGGCGGATCTGACGCCGCAGCCACCCTCCCAGCCGATACCGCCAAGCTTCGTTCCCGGCTGGACCTTCCGCGTCACGCCCTATGGCTGGCTGACGTCGCTCAACGGCACACAGGTGGTCCGTGGCCGCGGAGTCGATGTGAATGCGAGCTTCGTCGACATCGTTGAAAGCACGGTCGGCCAAGGCGGCTCGCTGGTCGCGCTGATGCTCAACATGGAAGCGCGTCATGGTCGCCTGGCGCTGTTCGGAGACGTGATCGGCGAGAAGATCACCATCGAGCGCTCCGGCCTGAAGACCAGAGGCGCTGCTCCCGGTGTCGGCGTCGCTGTCGGCGCGGCCGTTGACATGCAGTTCCAGATGGCGATCCTCGAGGCGGGCGCGGCCTACGAGATCGGGAGCGTGGGTCCGGTCGCCTTCGATGTGCTCGCCGGTGCGCGTTACTGGTACCAGAAGATCGATCTCGGGCTGGACATCGCCACTACGGTCAACATCGGCGATCTGGCCATCGGTCGGGGGCGCGCCATCGCACGCTCGGGATCCGTCGATTGGATGGACGCCTTTGCCGGCATCAGGGCGCGCGTGTCGCTGGCCCCGAACCATCATCTCGAATTCCGCGGCGATCTCGGCGCGGGCGGCAGCAAGTTCACCTGGCAGGCGCTGGCGGCCTATGCCTACGATTTCAAGACGACGAACGGCATCACCTATTCGGCGGTGATCGGCTACAAGGCCCTTTATGTCGACTATGTTCAGGGTTCGGGGCTGTCGCGTTATGAGTTCGACATGTTGCAGCACGGCCCCGTGCTCGGACTGAGTGTGCGGTTCTGATGGCTGGCGCGGGCTGCGAACCACGGTCGAGCCATCGCAGGCCGCAGTTGCCCGGCTGCGGATCTAGCCGCGCCAGAATCTGCAGATCTTTTTGAGGCCATTCATCGATGTGGAGTTCTGCCATGATGTTTGGGTTCCAGAGAAGCCAAGTCGCGATCTATCTGGCCATGTCCGCAGCCATGCTCGGCGGCTCCGCAATGAGCGCGTCGGCGCAGAGCCTTCCCTCCAATTTGCCAGCCGCGATCCTTTGCTATGCCAAGGCGGACCAGAGCTGGCGGGTCGGCTATCTCAGCCGTGTGAACAAGAATGGCGAGGCCCTGTATGCCGGTGCCGGCGCCGCGCTGAGCGCAACGGTCGACGCCAAGGGAATTGTCGTAGCGCCCAACAATCGGCCTGCGGGCCTCGACTGCTTCGGCAAGAGCCTGGAAGAGCTGCGCGCTGGCGGTCGCCTGATGGACTTCCAGCCGAAGAGATGACCAGGGGGCGAGTGTCCCGTGGGTGACCGACCGGCCTATGGGCTCTTCGGCGGCGCTTTCGCCGCGCTGATCGTCATAGCGACCGGATGGGCACTAGGACAGGGAGCGCTACCTGGGCGGGCGCAGACCCGGTCCGTGGCGGTGTCCTCCGGCTTGGGCGAACTCACCCCGCATGCAGCCGCCGGGTATGTCGGCTCGCGAGCCTGCGCGTCCTGTCATGCGACCATCGCCGCCGATTGGAGCGGATCGGACCACGCCAAGGCGATGGCCGTGGCGACGCCCGAGAGCGTTCTAGGCGATTTCTCCGGCGTCGCCGTCGCGCATCACGGCGAGACAGCCCGGTTTCGGCGCGAGGGCGGGCGCTTCCTGGTCGAAACCCAGGGCAAGGATGGAAAGCCCGAAACCTTCGCGATCAGCCACAGTTTCGGCTGGCGGCCGCTACAGCAATACCTCGTCACCTTCCCCGATGGCCGGCTGCAGGCGCTACCCTGGGCCTGGGATACGCGCCCGCGGGCGCAGGGCGGGCAGCGCTGGTTTCATATCTATGGCGACCAGCCGATCCCGCCTGACGACGCCCTGCACTGGACCGGCCGGATGCAGAACTGGAACTTCATGTGTGCCGAGTGCCATTCGACCGCAGTGAAGAAGGGCTATGATGCCGCCTCCAACAGCTTTCGCACGACCTATTCCGAGATCAGCATCGGCTGCGAGAGCTGCCATGGACCGGGTGCTGGCCACGTCGCTTGGGCCACGGCCGGCAAGGCGGGTGATCCCGTCCTGAAGGGTTTCTCGTCCGTCACGGCCAGGAGGCCGACGGTCGACTGGACTCCGAATCCGGCGACAGGAAGTCCGACCGCAAGCGTCGCGCACCCTCCGGGCGACGAGGTCGAGACGTGCGCCCGCTGCCACCAGCGGCGCGGCACGATCTCGGAAGACTGGAAGCCGGGGCGCTCGATCGTCGACACGCATCTCCCCTCGCTGCTGACGAGCGGTCTATTCGAGGCCGACGGGCAGATGATTGACGAGGTCTTCACCGATCAGACCTTCCGGCAGAGCAAGATGTATGCGAAGGGCGTGATCTGCAGCGACTGCCACGACGTGCATTCCGGCAAGCTGAGGGCGGAGGGGCCTCTCGTCTGCAGCCAATGCCATGATCAGCAGCGTTTTGCCGCCGCCACGCATACCGGGCACCAGCCCGGTCAGGGTGCACCGGATTGCATCACCTGCCACATGCCGGCGCGCACCTACATGGTCGTCGATAAGCGGCATGACCATTCTTTCCGCATTCCGCGGCCTGACCTGACCGTGACCCTGGGGACCTCGAACAGCTGCAACAGCTGCCATGCGGACAAGCCGGCGCAATGGGCCGCAGACGCCGTGGTGACTTGGCATGGGCCGCAACGGAAGGGTTTCCAAGACTATGCCAGGACGGTTCACGATGCGCGCCGAGGAGACCCCGCTGCACGAGTTCCGCTGATCGCGCTGGCGAGCAACCCGCAGATCCCCGCGATCGTCCGGGCAACCGCGCAGAGCGAACTCGGACGCCTGCCCGCCATCGCCACCGAAAGCGTCGTCCGTCTCGGCCTCGACGACCCCGACCCGATGATGCGCATCGCGGCCTTGCGCAACCTCACGCCGCAGCCCGCCGACATCCGCCTGCGCTGGGCGCAGGAGCGTCTGGCCGATCCCGTCCTCGGGGTGCGGATCGAGGCTGCCCAGGCCCTGGCCGACATCCGGCCCGAAGCCGTGCCGGAGCCTGTTCGCGGCCAGCTGACGCGCGCCTTCGCGGACTTCGAGGCGGCGCAGGCGCTGAATGCCGACCGGCCGGAGGCGCGGGCCGCCTTGGCGCTCTATCTGATCCGCAGGGGCAGGCCGGACGCGGCGGAAGCCGAGCTGCGCGCCGGTCTGGCGCTCGATCCCGCCGCCGTCGAGCTCGCAGTCAATCTGGCCGACCTGCTGCGCCAGCGCGGGCGTGATCCCGAGGGCGAGGCGGTGCTCCGGCAGGCGATCACGGTCGCGCCGAAAGAGCCCTATCCGCATCACGCGCTCGGCCTCGCGCTGGTAAGGCAGCGTCGTTATCCCGAGGCGCTGGAGAGCCTCGCCCTCGCCTCGCGGCTCGCCCCGCGCGATGCGCAGCTGGCCCACGTCCACGGCGTGGCGCTTCAATCGCTAGGTCAGCCGGAGCAGGGACGCCAGGTCCTGCGCAGCGCCCTCCAGGCGAACCCGTTCGATGCGGCCCTGCTAGGTGCGCTGCTGGCCGACGCGCAGGCGCGGCGCGATCTCGCCGGCGCGGCGGATTTGGCTAGTCGCCTGTCACGCCTGCGCCCGGACGACGCCGAACTGGCGCGCCTCGCCGCGAGGCTGGCGCGCCCGTAATGTGAAGCGGCTTTTCATTTGACACCCGACCGGCGCGCCAAGCCTAACCAACCGGGCGATAGATTATCGGAGTTTGGTGTGGACATTCAAGACGCTGAGACGAGTTCCACCTCGCCGCAACAGCCCAGAACCTCAGGAAGCTCGCCAAGCTCCTGCCGAACGGGCCCCAGATCCAGCCAATGTGAAAGGTGAAAGCGCTCGCCAGCAAATCTCGGCTCGTGGTCGCCTCGCTCGCAGGCCGACTTTTTCAACGGTATCGAAGCGGAACGGACGCGGTGGCGTGGACGCCACCGCCCTGGCCGGTTAATTCTCGGAACTGCGGCCGGTTAATGATTGGATTACACGGCCGGCCCCTGTCGGGCGACATGCACAATTGACCCCCTAGCGACATAGAGAACTGACCCCTCT
>NZ_JBMDKB010000058.1:0-6843 GCF_057809495.1 Allobosea sp. FG18 | reverse complement strand
GAACAGGTGGCCGGCTTCGTTTCGGAATCAATGGCCGGCTTCATCGGAATACGCAGGCAGAACGCTGCCGGCCGCATATCCCCAGCCATTCGGCAAAAGGAATTCCGTATAGACGGCGCTGCTCTCCCTTTCAGCGCGTCCGTACAATTGATGAGTGCCGAAGAAACCATGGTGCTTGGCTTCGATACCGCGCTTCAAACGAATATTGTCGTCCTAAGCCGCACGATTGGCCAGGAACGCGTCGAAGAAGCGCTTGCCCTCGTCGGAACCCGTCCAGCGGGTTATTCCGCGCGCCGTCGTCGTGAAGATGATGCCGCCGAAGCAGCCTGCCAACCGTGCGATGTCATGCAGCACGCCCGGCCACAACTCCGGCACGATCGCCGCTTCGTAAATGCGTTCGACGAGTGCTTCTTGATCCGACATGCAGCTTCGCGAGCCCGTTCTGCCCAGTCAAACCGCCAAGGGAGCCAGCCGCCGGATGAAGTCCGCCTGCGAGCGGCATCCTGTCTTCGCCAGCACTTTCTTGATCTGGCTGCGAACAGTCTCTCTGGTCACGCCGCGCGACGCTGAAAGCTCGTCGGCCGTGAGCCCTTCGAGCAACCCGTTCGCGATGGCCGCTTCGGCACGCGTCAGGTCATAGAGCTCGCAGAGGAGCGACGTTTCGATCCGCAGGGTTCGATCCGCGGTCGTGACAACCAGCATCGCCTGCGCCCGCGAGAAGATGTCCAGCGCCTGCCGGCGGATCGGCAACACATGGATGATGAAGGCCGGTCGGTCGTCCTTGTTCGGAACCGGGATCGAGCGGGTATCGCCAAGACGATCCTGCGCGAGTTCGGCAAGGGCCTTGAGCAGCAAGGTATTCGCTCGGTCGTCGTCCAGGGCTATCTTGTCCCGGGCGCGGATGATGACCTGCCCCAGGAGCGTCTCGAAACTCGCATTCATCGCCGATACGCTGCCCTTGGCATCGATCAATGCCGCCGGCGACCCGGCCCGTTCGAAGGAGGCCAGACTGGCCTGCGCGCGCTGCATCTGAAGTTTCGAGGCGAGCACGGCTGCCCTAGCCAGGTGAGGACGAACTCCATCGAGAACCGCGACCTCGCGGCGGGATACAGGCCCGAGTTCCAACTTACGCTCCAGCGTGAAGACAATGTTCTCGCCGGACGACGCACGGACATGCGTCGCGGTGCCCCAGCCGAAGCCCTCGGGGCGGAGGAAGTCCGTGTACATCGGGGTCTTGTCCATCTCCTCATCGGAGAAGATGTCATGGTCGGTGATGAACCCCGTACCGCCGTGGGCAAGTAGCCCCGCCATGCGGGCGTTCCGGTTCATCCAGCCCTGCTCCATGAACCGCCCGAAAGGTGCTTCGAACTCCTTGCAGGTGACCCAGTTGGTGCCGAGATCGGAATGGGCGAACAGGAGCCCACCGGTGCAGCCCGCAAGCTGGGCCAGTCGCGCGATTGCCGTAGGCCATACCTCGGGAACCGCAGCGGCTTCGTAAAGCATCGCCACGGCATCGCCGAACTCATTCGCATCCAGCATCAAAATCCGCCCCAAGTCGCCCTTCGTTGATGTGGCAGCGTGGCAATTTCGTCAATCGTCACCCTGCTGGGTGATGCACCGAGCGGGCTTCCAACCGACGGTTAGCCACGCGAATTCCTGGCCGTTCTGGGGAGCGGTGAATGTCGGGCATGCTTGGACCTACGTTGCGCGGGGCACGAATAATCCCATCTTCTCTGGTTCACGGGCCGGACTGCGGCACGGATCACCGTCTCAGGCTTGCATCACTCTGGGGGGCCGATACCTTCCAGCCATCAAAGTACTCCTCGATCACACTTGCCCACACCCAAAGGGATTTGAACAATATTGGTCGACTCCGATACGAACTGTTCGTGGAACGGGATCACAAGGCGTACGCGGCTGACCACAGCAATAGTGTGTTTCTTGAATCGATCGACAATCTAAGTCTGAACATTCAAGCCGTTGATGCAGATCACGAGAAATGCCTTGCGGCCGTCCGACTCACGCGAGGCCAGGACGGGATGGCAGATCGACAGCTCGCCGCCATCTTGACCAATTGCGAGGTCGCGAGACCGCCATACGCCAATTGCGTGCTGCTCTCGCGCCTGACCGTGCGCCCGGAACCTAGGGCTCGATCCTGCATCACCGATCTGATGCGTCACACGTATTCCCTGGGACTGCGGCAGGGAGCCCGGTACGCGCTTCTCGCTACGCGACCATCGTTGATTCCGATGTTCCGGCGGTTCGGAAGCGTACCCACGGGGCGACACCTGCATGACCCCGTCGCCAGCGATCTTGAGATTCTGGTTCTCGATCTACTCAACCGCGATCACCTCGCGGCGGTGTCGTCGCCGCTCCTGGCAGAGCTCGACGCCTTCCTGACCATCCTCACTCCCGACACCGACGAAGGCCTGCTCCGATATGCTCCCACATAGCACCGATCCCCGCTTTCTCCTCCTGCTGGAACAGATCGAAGGCGCTCAGAACAGGTTTGCCGACCTGCTGAAGTCCTATCTGGAACAGCATGAGACGACGGAAGAGCAGTACGTGCGTTACTTGTCCTTCCAGTACCACCTCACTCGGGACGTGCAGCGATATTTCATGGCAATCGCGGCCCATCCTGATCTTGCCAAGAGGAGGAAGCTGCGAGCCTTCCTCGTAAACTTCGCGAATGAGGAGGAGCTGCACTATCTCGTCGCAGCCAACGACCTGCACAAGATCAACAAGGTGCCGCTCGCCATGCCGTTCGACGTGGAACTCTGGCACGCCTACTTCCAGTCGATTGTGACGACGCGACCCTTCGTGCGCATGGGAGCGGCGACCGTGCTCGAGAACATATCCGATGGGAACGCCAAGCAATGGGGCAAGAAGGCCCTCATGGGCTCGTTCCTGACCAGAGAGAACACGAAGTTCCTTGTGCTTCACCAGCACGAAGCCTTGCCTCACGGTGATCAGATTCTGGATGCCATCGCGGGCGGCAAGCTTGAGGACCGACACTACGACGACCTGATCGAGGGCGCGAGGAAAGGCACCATCCTCTATCTCCGGATGGCTGAGTGGGCGCTGCGTCCGCAATCCCTCGCAAGTCTTGCGGACAGCAGCCAGACCTCTCTCGACGGCGACGAAGCGGCGAAGATCGAGGCGTTCGAGATGTCGGACCTCGATGACGATGCCTCGACCAATCGAGCGGCGGCTTAAGAATGCTCTGACGAGCTGGGGTACCTGTGACAGAGGAAGGCGTACCGTTACCTGGGACGTTCCCGGCCGTCGCCCCGGAACGCGCGCCGCTGGCCCGTGCGGTGATGGCCGATCACTCAAATGATCACGCCCGCGAGGTGGTCGCGTCGCCGTTTCAGCACGAAGCTGAGCTCGCGAGCACGAACGAAGAATTTGACCATGGACGCGCGGATTAAAGCGTTGATGCAACGAACCGTTGAAAGAGGAGGGAAAATCATGCTTCGGATGTTGTTGATCGCGCTCGGAACCGTCGCATCTGCATCCATAGCCGGGGCGCAGTCGGATCAGGCCAACAGGGACCGAGCCCGTGCAGAGGTTCATGGAAGCTACAAGCCCTCATCCGACCAGTCAGTGATGATGAAGCTCACACGCGGGAACTGCGGTGCCCTGGCGGCCGGGGGGATCGTGGCCTATCTCATTGGAGCGCCGAAGGAACTCATCGCAACGGCACTCACGACGAAAGAAAGGGGCCTGGCTCGGCATGCTGTTGAATTCGCCTGCCACAGGCAGGGCCTTGATGCCAAAGTCAGTGACCAAGTTGCCGTCAGGCTGATCCAGGTAGCCCAGTGTCACAACACCAGTGCGGTCGATTTTATCGAACATAACCAGAATTATGTTTGCGACGCGCTAGGAGAGATTGGAAAGTGTCGGTAGCAGCGGATTGCAGCGACCAAAAGCCAAACTCGACTGATGAGCTGAGACAGTTCCTATTTGAACTTTCTCAGCTATCCTTATGGCGAAGTTGCAGAAACCAATGATGCGGGGCAAGCGAGCGAGCCCCGGTTCCGCGCCTCGCAGGCCAGCCAGAAAGCTTGCTCAGAGCGCAATGCCCGGCAGCCCCAGCTCGGGCGGCGGCGATCAACCGTTCGCCGTCGGCGCGCCAAGCCGACAGGCAGCGCCCGGGATGCCGCCGAACGTCCTGTTCCAGGCGAAACCGATCCGTGTCGTCGGCGATCGCGAAGAAGCTCTGCAATGCCAGGTCCCGGGCGATGTCGAGATGTGTCCCGAGCACAGGACACCACGGTCGCCCTGGGCTTCGCGTACGCTTCCATCGATCGGTGGCGCGGGCGGCGCGCTCGCCGCAACGCAACCAGACACCGACGCCATCGACTTCGACGCGGCGCGCATATTCCGGGCATGGGAATATGCCGCTCGATCGCCGGATGACGTAACGACGCAGATCCCGATGCCGAACGCACCCTGCTGCAACGCGCGAGGAAGTTCATGAACTTGAGTGTGACGGCTCGGTCCGACCTGCTCGGGGCGCTTGGCCTTCACGCGGAATGGCGCGCGTCACTTCGGCCACCGCCTGTCGCGATGGATGTCGACGGCTTCGACGATGGGGAGGATCGGTCTCCTCCCGTGCTCCACCGCCTGAGCGAACGTCTCCGGGCGAGGAGCGAGACTGTCGATAGCGGAGGATAAACGATCAGAGGGAAAAGGCCGGGCCGGGCACTGGCCCTCTTTTTTACGATACACCGAATGTTACACCTCCTCGCTCGGCCATCCGCGCTGAACCGCTGGTCGGGAAAGCCCTGTCCGGCGGGCGATGGCCGCCTTCGTAATGGGCTCTCCGGCCTCCCCGGCAGCCGCAATGGCTTCGCGGATCGTCGCGGCTGAACTGGCCTTGCGGCGGGACGCGGCATAGCGGCCTCCGACCGCCTGGCGGGCCGTGACGCCGGCCACGCCTTCGACTTCGTTGGCGCAAGCCCCACAATCCCGCGCAGCATCCCGCCGGCAGCGGCTGGGATCCCAATGGTCCGCAGCATAGGTGACGACGCGGTATAGAATAGCTTGCGCTTGTTTCGGGGAGGCAGCCATTGCGCTGGCGCGGCCGACGAGACTGCGGAACAGCAACTCGGCCAAGGAATCTCGGTCCTTCCCCCGGATCGCGCCGATATAGACCGGATCGGACGCATGATCGAACTCGCGCAACGTCTCGTACGCCCATTCCTGATAGGTCGTGAACAGGATGTTGCTGGCCTTTCGGTCCGTTCCGGAGAGGGCGGCGGCACTATCCCGGATCATCCGATCCCGGCTGGTGCTGGTATCCACCCATCCTGCCCATTCCGTGAGCGGGAGGAATGCGGTCTCGTTCCAGGCCCGGTACGTCCAGAAAGGACTCAGCGGATTCTTGATCCTCATGGCATTCGCCAACGCGCCAGGGTCTGCGCCAAGCGGCAAGAGCCTCTTTGTCATTCCGGCGTGGACGGCTCGCGACAACGCCATGACATCCCGGCGGCAACGCGGATCATCGGCGAACCATACTCCCTGATTGAACGGAAGCAGGAAAAGGGCATGCGGGCGCTCGATGCGGCCGTTCTCATCCTCGAAGCCGACGACCGCGTTGGGCAGGCAAGGAAGCCCGAGTTCTTCAAACTCGTAGCGAAGTGCCTCCCAGGAGGGGAAGACGTGATCAAGATCGATGCGGAAGGCACTGCGGACTTCCCGGTTGAGCACGATCCATGGTTCGTCCAACCCAAGTATCTTCGCGTCGGTCGCGGTCATGATGTCCTTCGCTCGGCCGCTTTGAAGGCGGGAACCCCGCGGCGCGGCATGGACGATCCGGCGCAGAACATGGCTTTCGGCGGAACGGAGACCTGCTTCCCGAAACGGCGCGCGCATGCGTCCGCCGATTTCCCCGCCGTGGAAAACGAAGCCCTCGGCAAGGCGCTTTTGGATCAACTCACGACGCCGAAGGGCGCGGTCGACGAAGACCCTGCTCTCGTCGATCAGAGGCGCGCTGGAACTCCGGGTATCACGCCACCCAGACATGACATCGCGAAGCCACTGAGCCTCGCTCCATCGCGTCTCGAAATCGCGAACTGAACCAGCGGCCGGCGCTGACGAGTCCGCCTTGTCAACAAGGTCCGAAGCGAGGTTGGAGTTCGATCGGCTGGGAATATGTCCCAGCCGGGGGCTCAACCGCCGTTACGGCGGGGGAAATTGACCTGTACTGCCCCGGTGACCATCATGGTGCCTGTTCCTGTACGCCGCCCGCAGAAGCCCCAACCTCAATGATGAGCAGCATCTTTATGGTCACCGCCGGCGGTGACCGGGGCAAGCCCCTCGTGACGTTTCGGAGCGGCGAAGCTCTTCGGGAACCAGGCCTTCAATTTGTTGACACCAGCAGGCTCGCCGTACACATGAATGTGCTCAGGTATGTGCACACCGATTTTCGGCGCGGAACGATTTTCGAAGCCTCGTCAATTACTTAAGGGATGAAGGCCGGTTAGCGCCCGTCACCGCCCACCATGACCCCGACACCGAGGGTATCCGGCGATCAGGAGCGATCCCTGCGCCGCTTGGCAGCGGCATCAAGCCGGGCAATCCGGCGGATCGCTTCGTCGACCCCGCTCGCACCGACCAGCTTGAGGGGGTCCAGTGGATGGACGGCCTGCGCCAGCGCCTGCCGCACCGGCGCGGGGAGGCTATCGAATGCCGCCCAGCGATCCGGCGTCAATTGCCGCTTTGGAAAGCGTTGCCGCTTCATGATCTGCCGATCGGATTCGCCTGCGAGGAAACAGGCTCAAGATGGCCATGGTCAGGTCCGCCGACAATGACCAGCGCTGCGCCCAAACGAAAACC
>NZ_JBMDKB010000057.1:0-7515 GCF_057809495.1 Allobosea sp. FG18 | reverse complement strand
TTCTAGATATGGATAACCGGGAAGTGTAATCATAATCCCGGTAAGCCACTGATAGTCTGATGAAAATGGCCGCTTTGTTGCGGCCATTTTTGCAAGCGGAGATAGATTTTTAAGATGGATAACGTAGGTTTGTAAGGTGATTCGGCCTAGGAGGCTGAAATTGCAGGCAAATCCTTACCACTATCGTGTAAAGCATATCGTCTTCCCGAGCTCGGGGGAGCGCTTCGTGATTGTTGAGGGCCCACCTGACGGCATCGCGCTCGAAGCGCCCTCTCTCTACACCTCGATGTGCCTGCGCGAGGCTGGCCTCTCGCCCAATTCGATGGCGCAGCATCTCAGTGCGATCGTGTTGCTGCTGGAATGGTCGGCGGGCCGCACTCCCGCCATCGATGTTGAGGAGCGCCTCCAATCGGTCAGCCTCTTCTCGGGCGATGAAATCCTCGATCTGCGGCGTTTCCTTCGCCAGAACCGAAACCTCCATCGGTTGACCGATCCGGATAAGCGCAAGGCCAGCCGGCCCACTGTGCGCCATGGTCACTACTATTTCCGCTGTCATGCTGTGCGCGATTACGCCGCTTGGCACGCGCAACGCAGCATCGACCGGATCCTCAACCGTGATGTCGAGCGCCTTCGCGAGGCCCGTTTCCGACTCGACGAGTTCTGCCGGCGCATGACCGACGATCTGCCGTCACCACGCCACCGTCAGCGCGAAGGCGTTGATGAGGCAATTCAGCGGTGTTTCCTGGAGGCGATCCGGCCCGGAAGCCCGACCAACCCATTCAAATCGGCCTATCAAGTCAGAAACTATGCCTTGTTCCTGCTGTATCATGAGCACGGCTTGCGGAAGGCCGATGCCCTCAAAATCAAAGGCGAGGATCTCCATCTTCACGGCACCGCGCCGACCCTAGACATTGTCGTCAGGCATGACGAGAAACAGGACCCTCGTCGTCGCGAGCCGCGCCACAAGACCTTTGGACGCACACTCGCCCTCGGGCCAGAGCTGGTGGCCGCCATCGAGGACTGGGTGCTGCGCGAGCGCCCCAAGATCCCGAACGCGAAGCGCTCCCCCTATGTCTTCCTGGCTCGGTCCGGGATGCCGCTCTCTTTGTCGACCGTGAACGATATGTTCGATCTTCTCCGCAACCGAGTGCCTGGTCTTCCCCGTGAATTCACAGCCCATATCACAAGGCATAATGCCAGCGATCGCCTCTCCGGCGTAGCGAAAGAGCTCGGCTGGACCGAGGGCGAGGAGCAGCGCAACCGCAATTATCAGTTCGGCTGGTCCAAGACCTCGAAGCAAGGAGATCGCTATCGCAGTCGCAGCACCCGCGAAGCTGCGGCTGAAGCCGCGTTGCGTATGCAAGATGAAAGCGCGCGCGAGGCTGACTCATGACCGATACCGCTTTGCATTCGGGGAAAGCCGTCATCAACCAGGGGATCGTGATCGATGCGTCCGGCTTGCCCGTCGATTGCACCGGTATGGTATGGCGGCTGAACAACGTAGTGAGGGGCAAGCGGCTAGATTGGTCGACATTTTCAGTACTTTCTAAGAATATTCTTCGAGCCACCGTGGAATTTATCAGGCACCTTGTAGAAACTCAGAATTCTGCGTCCGTGGAGAACGCATTTAAAGGAGTCATTTTGGTTCAGCGGTCTGCGTCGTTCGTCGATGTGGACGCAAGAGATGCTATTCTGCCCTACTCTTTATTCACTGATCTGAGAGATCAGCTTAAACATGAAACGTGGCGATTGCATTATGTCCGTCAGTGGTACGGCTGGTGCGCCAACTTCGGTTACCCCAATTTCTCGATTGATGTCGCATTCGAAGCCGACCAACTTCGCATCGGTGGCAACCGCAAAGGCCACGCAGTGTTGTCGGCAGACCCCGAGGAGGGGCCACTGTCGGACCTGGAACTTGCCGCTCTCCTGACAAATCTGCGGGCAGCGAAGGGCACCGACAGGCTGTCCTTGGGCCAACAGGCCGCGCTCTGGCTATGCGTTGCTTTGGGTCCAAACCCGATGCAGATGGCCCTGCTGACTGAGGACGACGTCGTCCGGCACCTCGATGGCGACGCAATCGCCTTTGTTCATCTGCGAGTGCCGCGCATGAAGAAACGAGACCTCGAGGTTAGGGGCTCATTTCGAACCCGGCAGCTTAATCAGGAGATCTCCGAGGTCCTTCTCGCTTTGATCGAGCACGATCGTGACAATGCCCTAATGGACGGCCTCGCCCAGCTGCGCAGTCGACCGATCTTCAAGCGGAACACGCCCCGAGGGGACCTGGTTGGCGGACCGCTCGATCGCTACTCGTGGCACCTGTCGGCCGGCGAATTCAGCAATCTTGTCCAGGAGGCTGTCGCCGCTCTCAGCGTCCTATCGCCTCGTACGGGGCAACCGCTGAGAGTGACGACCAGGCGGCTGCGCTACACCTTCGCAACCCGCCTGGTCCGCGAAGGCGTTGGCAAGCTTGAGGTCGCCGACCTGCTTGACCATACCGACACCCAGAACGTGCAGGTCTATTTCGACATCAAATCTGACATCGTCGAGCATCTCGACAAGGCGGTCGCCCTGGCGCTCGCCCCTCTGGCCCAGGCCTTCATGGGCGCCCTGGTTTCCGGTCCCGAGCACGCGATCCGTGGCGATGATCCCCGCAGTAGCGTCGCTGTCGTTGGCGGATCACCGACCAAGCTGGAAGGGCTGGGGAACTGCGGATCGTACGGCTATTGCGGCCTATTGGCGCCGATCGCCTGCTACACCTGTCGGTCCTTCCAGCCCTGGATCGACGCGCCGCACCATCTCGTTCTCGATGAGCTTCTGAGCGAGCGGGAGCGTCGGGAAAAAGCAGGTTTGGACGGTCGCATGGTGTCGATGATGGACAACACCATTTGTGCCGTCGCCGAAGTCATCACCAGGATCGACGCCCATAAGGGAGTAGCCATATGAGCGTCGAGCAGCTTCCTTCTTCGCGGTACCGCGATGCTCAGGCGAATCTCGCGACGTTCATTGCAAAAGGGAAAAGCTCGACGGCCTTTGGACCGGTGGACTGGGACGCCCCAATCTGGCGTGATCCGATCGTCAAGCAGAGACCAGCATCTGAAGGGCCTCAACGCTATGCGTTCTACTTCTTGACCGGCCAGGGCGGACGGCGGGGTTCTGGCATTCAGGCCCCAATGAAGCAGCCTTTCGCGGA
Organism: Allobosea sp. FG18; assembly: GCF_057809495.1. Taxonomy (NCBI): domain Bacteria; kingdom Pseudomonadati; phylum Pseudomonadota; class Alphaproteobacteria; order Hyphomicrobiales; family Alloboseaceae; genus Allobosea; species Allobosea sp. FG18. Next base: position 4,325 of record NZ_JBMDKB010000057.1, on the reverse strand, counting down.
TTTCGTCAAAGCCGCTATTCGGCTGCATGATGACACTAGTCGGAAGGTGTGGACCCGCCACGCGCACACAATCTTAGTATGCCGGTACCTGCATGATGAACTTGCCGAGGTAGGCTATGATCCGTGTCGCGCGTTGCCGCGGCACTTCACCGCGGCCGCAAAGGCTATCTCTGCGAAAAGCACGGAAAAAAGCGCTTACTACGGAGGAGCATGTCTCGCTCGTGTAGCTAGCTGGATCGATAAAGCGGGAATTGGGCGGGTACGGCTCGGTTGGAAAAACCCCATCGCGGCTACAAGTCACAATGATAGAATAACGGTAGAGGCTGTCTCCGCCAGAGAAAGCAAGATGCCCAGCCCAGCGGCTCTGGCTGCTCTGCCTGAAATCTCACGCCAACTTTCAGCGCCCATGGACATTCTGCGCATGAAAGTGGTGGAACTGCTTGTATGTGGCGGTTGGCGTATCAATGAGGTTCTTCAGCTACCTTGGGATTGCGAGGTTTCGGAAGAGGTTGTCGCAAATGGCAAGGTCACCTGCCGGTACGGAATTCGGTACTTCGGATCCAAGGGTTACGGCTGGACAATCAAATGGATTGCGACGCCGATGGTCGACGTTGCGAAGCAAGCGATTGCCACAGCAAGGGAACTTACCGATAGCGTGCGCGCTGATGCTCGTTGGATGAATGCAAATCCGGGAAGACACCCCTTATTCAAAGATTTGAACCCAGACAGGCTTTTAACGAGTGAAGAAGTCAAGTCGATTCTGGGCGTGAGAACCGCAGATAATGCTCTTGCATGGATGCGAACGGCTAAGGTTCATGTCGCTCGGAAACCGACACCACGGGCACCTGCTCGCGTGTGGGTGAAAGTACGAGATCTTGAAGAAGGACTTTTACGACAGATCATTACCCGAAACGTAACGGGATTGATCCCAACGCATGAATATTTATTTTTAGTGCGAACACACGCCTTTAACGGCGGCAAGACTGAGCGCGCTGGTTCATTTGAGTTGATCCACTCGACATCAATTAGAGATTTTATTTCGGGGCGACGCACCGGCTCGATTTTTGAGCGCTTTGGAGCGAAGGAGCCCGGTGGAGCTCCCATCCACATGCGCACACACCAATTTCGCCATTGGCTGAACACGCTCGCCCAGGAAGGCGGCATGAGCCAGGAGCTGATCGCACGGTGGTCCGGACGGAAGGATAGCCAGCAGAACGCTGTCTACGACCACGTCAGCGGCGCCAAGCTGGCCGAAAAGGTGAGGGTCCTTGCCGAGGCCGGTGAGATGGTCGGCCAGATCGCCCGTGTTCGCGAGGGGCTCCCACTCGCTGATCGTGAGGCCTTCATGAAGGCGCAGGTCCCTACCTCACATGTTACCGAGATTGGCATCTGCATCCATGACTGGAGCCTCGTGCCATGTGCCATACACGGCCAGTGCGCCGATTGCGCCGAGCACCTGATCGACAAGGGCAACGCGAAGCAGCGGGAGGAGGCGGAGCGCCAGGTCGCCGCGGTCGAGGTATTGCTTCAGCAGGCCAGCACCGAGGATGCGGCCGGCACCTATGGTGCTTCTCGCTGGGCCGACGCCCATAAACGTCGCCTGGCCGGCTTGAACGGAGTACTCGCGGTGCATCGCGATCTGACGATTGCCGACGGCACGCTCGTGCATTTGGGTATCCGCGAGCAGGATCAGGCGTAGCGGCGCGGCATCGCTGGCGCCGGCACTGACTTCCATGGTCGCGGGCGAATAGCGACTGCCTGACCGAATTCGGTCAGCCGAGCCCATGCGTTGGGGAGGGCATGTGCGAGCCGAGCACCTGCTCAACGGATTTTGCCTGGGGGATCGACATCATCATGTCGGTCAGAATGTCCGCACGCAGATCGGCTAGATGGGTGTCGAGCCCATCAGCGATCTCATCGATGCCAAACTTCATCTTCAACATGAGGACCAGGGCTTCTGCCCGCCCTTCCGCTCGCCCGCGCTCGACACCTTCGGCAACGCCGGACTTATGCGCGTGATCGATTGGCTCACGAAGAAGCTCGCTCTCGGCCATGTCCACTGTAATGCCCATGTCGCGAACCTCCTGTTCGACCAGCTTCACCACGCCACGCATTTGCGCGACAACGAGGCATCTCGCCACCGCATCGGCCTTTTCGACCGGTGAGGATATATTGGCGATCTTCGCCAGAATCCTCCTGAGCATAGCAGGAGCTGCTCCATTTCGACAGAGCAGGGCCAGAACCGCATCTCCGGAGTCGCCATGCGTCAGCAAGGGCTCGGGATCCATATCCTTCATGTCCAGGAAGCCGTAGTCGAAACTGACGCGCGGATTACTGATTCCATCCGGCTTCTTCCAAGGCTTGCTGCCTGTATAGATCAGCCACTGGTCGATCTTGACGTCGTCGATTAACCCCGCGGCATTGGCGTGCGATTGCGTTTCAACCTCTTTCTCGACGATGTCCGTCCAATACCCCAGCATTCTCACGGTCATGGCCCGGTGCGGGGTGGACTGGAACTCCAGATGAAGCAGATGTCCGGGAACGATCTCGGCCAGGAAATCGACGCGGCGTTCGCGAACACTCGACACCTCGTTGTCGCGCTCCTTGAGACCGGCACCTGCCCCGAACACGGACAGGAATGCGCGGCCGCCGCTGCGAAACATGTGTTTGAAGGCGATGTCGTAGCGGCCCATCAGCAGTGCGGCTCCTCGTTCCTGAACATCATGATGTAGCGCGGCGCAACCAACAAACTGGCGGTCGATTGCAAGTTTCCACCAATTGTCATATAATGCAAGAAATTGGTGGAAACTTGCATGCCGCGCAATCTTACCACTCCCCAGCGACACCTGCTGTCCGACGCCGGGGCCATCTGGGCCCGGCAACTGCCTTCCTTGAAAATGGCCGCAGCTTCGGCTGGAGGGATGCAGTGGAAGCAGGCAAAAGGTCGCGAGTATCTGATCCGACACTGGAATGATCGCGTCAGCGGCAAGAAGCGCTCGGTGTCGCTAGGTGTACGATCGCCAAGAACTGAAAAACTCCATGCGATGTTCTTGTCCGATCGTCGCCGGGCTGAGGAAGCGACAGCGGCAATCGACGCCGAGCTGAACGAGTTTCGGGAGACGACGAGAGCGTTGCGTCTTCCGCGCTTGCCGTCGGTTTTGACTGACGTACTACGCGGGTTTGCGATCGCCGGCATCGATCGGGAACTGTCAGTCTGTAGCCGCCATGCGCTCTTCGCCTATGGAGCAGATCACGGCATCCAATTCGAAGCCGGCCGAGGCGATCTCGGGGCTCTCGAACTGCTTGTGGTTGGTAACGACCTGGATGGAATGCAGGACGGCCTGGCCGAAGCGGTCTTCAGTGCAGCGCGGGGGGCGCGGTATGACCATGACCGCTTCATCGTCGAGCGGGCGGCAGGCAAGGTCGCGATCATACCACGTTCGGTCGACCAGGTCCTGTTCCAGCTCGAAACCGCTCAACGCTTAGATGATCATCGCGAAGAGGTTTTGCGAGCGGCGTTCGAGCTCGAACCGGTGCTGTCCGTGTGCATTGGCGACGATAGCGGGCCGACACCGATGACGGCGGTCCACCCAAAAGCACTGCTATGCCTCGCCATCTCCCTCGACACTGATCCGGCCCTGACTGAGGAACTCGGCGAGTTCGCGCTGGATCAGCAAATCCCGTTCGACGCACACGAGTTCGAAGCGTTTCCCGAACTTGAACTGCTTGTAGGGGATCCTTCCGAGGAATCTCCGCGATTCTAGGGATTCGCACGTCATCGCCGGCCTGACCAAAAATTCCGTTTCGATTTACAGGGCCACCAAGGATCGGTGAAGAACTGATGCCGCGATCCATTCGATGGACTGCATCAACCAAAGAATCAGCTTACGCAGTGAACGGATTGAGGAATCCGTCCATGCAACGAAAGCCTGTGGCCGGAAAATCTGGGCGGTCGAAGCCTGCGCCGCGATCAGCCGCGCGCCGAGCAATGACGCCGATCGATATCGAGCGCATTCGAGAGCTCGTTCGAGCGTGGCCATCGGAGCCATTCACCTGGCAGCTCGTCTGCGAACGTGTTGTGCGTGAGATCCAAAAAGCTGGCGCTTCCGGCAAGCGGTGGGGCAGCGACGCCTCGGGTTGGTCTCGCCAAGCCCTTTCCGGTCATCCGCGGATCAAGGAGGCATACGACACCAGGAAAGACGAGCTGCGACAGGAGCGGGAACGCGGCAAAAAGAACCCGTTTCGCAATCGGGATCCCGAAATCGTCGTCCTACGCCGGGATAGAGACGGGCTTCGCATCAAGATCGCCGAACTGGAGGCGAAGC
>NZ_JBMDKB010000056.1:0-7538 GCF_057809495.1 Allobosea sp. FG18 | reverse complement strand
GGGGGTCAATTCCTGATGTCGGCAAAGGGGTCAATTCCTCGTGTCGCTTGACAGCCCCGCCGGGATCCGCCTAGGCAGAGTGCTCGGCCAAATACTGGTTTAGCGTGCTCTGAGCCCGCCAGTGCCGATCAATCTCGACGCGGAGATCTGCTGGCCCCTTCAGCGCTGCAAGCTCGGCGAGGCTGAAGTTCCCGAGCTCCGCCTCATCCGCAAAAATGGCGAGGCCAAATAGATTGTCATGATAGCGCGGATTCATTTCCGCGACGATCCAAGTAACCGGCGCCCATGGCAGAAATAACTTCAACGCCGGCGTCGGATCAAAATTCTTATTCTGACGGCTCTGATGCCAATTCGAAATTAGCGATTCCTGAATTTCCTGAGAGAACACGATCATTTACTCGCTCCTTGTCCTCTTTGGGGTTTTCATCCCCGAGGAAGCCGAGCCGATTTCACATTCCGAACCAGCTGCGCCCCTGCCGGCGGCGCGGATTAACGCTCCATGCCGCCCTGGTCGCGCCCCTTTCGCACTTCTGGCGCATCGCGGCCGGCGAGAGCACGAACTGTCTCGGTCAGCGCATCCATGACCAGTGTGACCACCCTAAGGAGCTCCTTCACACTACTCGCCAGGTCGATGGTCTCCCAGATTTTCGTCAGCTGAACCTTCACGAAGGTGCTGGGCTTTTGACTCAGGTAGTCCGCTAGCTGGCGGCTTTGATCGTCGGTCATGACAAACCGAATGAGCCGCGCCGCGGCGGTCGATTCCGGAGAAAGGGGCTTTAGATCCTCACGGTTAAACGCGACCCGGATACAGCCGGGTGTCGAGCTGCGCAGTCGCAGATTTTCGTCGACGAACCTCTCGATCACGGCTTTTGCTTTCAGCCGCATCGCTTCGAGGTCAACAGCATCCTGCTGAGCGGTCGCTTTGGCAGTCTGGACAAGAGCAGGCTGCGGCGCAGGTTGAACGGGCTTTGTGAGCTGTTCAGCTGCGCGCCGCTGGCGCTCTAGTGCCTCATGGGCGGCCTGGGCGGCCTTCTGTGCCGCGGCAGCCTCGGCGGCACGCCGTTGCCACTCACGGGCCTCCTGAGCCTCCTGGGCGGCTTTGGCTGCCGCCTCGCGACGCTCGGCCTCCCGCTTCGCCTGAGCCGCGGCGATCTCGCGCTCGAGGACGACGGTTTCGCGCCTGGATTGCCTGATTGCCTCCAGGTCCGCGTTGCCTGCGATGATGCCGGAATTGATCTCCGCCCGATCGGAGGCTCGCCCAGACCGCTGCATGGCGGTTCCGGCGACACCGACGTGCACGGTGGGCTCGCGATCGACGCCCTGGTCGGCCAGGCTGCGGCGATCGACGCGTGCATCGAGGCCAGCGTACTGGAGCGCCGCATTGACGTGCCACTCCCACGCCTCTCGCATCCGCTCGACACTGCCCTTGTCCGACATGCCGCAGACGGTTTTACCCGTGTCGGGATCCCGGTCGCGAATGACCAGGTGCGCGTGATGATTGCGCTGGTCGCCAGCCTCTGACGGATGGTGGAGTGCGGCCAGCCACGGAGCCCGACCGCGGGTCACCTCCTGCGCGAACGACCGCACCAGCTCGGCCCGTTCGTCATCCGTCAGCTCGGCCGGCAAGGCGAGCGTGACCTTGGTCACCACCCGCGCATTCTTGCGGTCGCCGGCCTCCTGCTGGTCGAGCCAGGCCCGCGCCAGTTTCGGGTTGGTCGGCATGTGGGCTCCGATCACATCCAGAGCAGCTGAACTCCGGCTGATGTAGCTCACATGCGCACCGGCCGTGCCGGCTGCATGGGTCGACCTGCCAATTGAGCTTGCCGAGAGGGAGTAGATCGCCACGCTTCAAAAACCGCCAGAGGCCGCACGGGTTTCGCAGAAACCCATAAGTGCGCCCTAAAAGGGAATCTTACCGTCATGCCACCAGAGAGTAAATTCCACCTGTCGCGCAAAAAGTGATACGATGCGAGCGCTATGAATTTCAGCGCGAGGTCACACCTATGGATATTGAAGAGTCGGAATCAGACAGGAAGCTTCGGATGGCCTTGGAAAAATCGAAGGCCAGAACCGCCGCCATCGAAGCCAAGCTGAAATCGAGAGCGCAACTCCGATCAAAGATCGAGAGAGCCCGCCAGACCCGGCAGGATATCATCCTTGGCGCAATGCTCCGGGGATCAAAGCGGCCTGAGGATATCGCGACAGTGGAACGACTGAAGGCTACGCTGATCCGCCCCCAGGACCGGGAAGCCTTTGGCCTGGCCCCATTGGCAAACGTGCCTCAGCCGGTCCGCCCGGCCGAGGCTGCGCCGGCGCCGGCGCCAGGCTTCGATGCCGAAGCGCGGGCTCGCCAGGAGAACGAGGCCCGGCAAGCGCGCGAGGCTCAGCTCCGCGCCGTCAGCCGGCTCCAGGCTGAAAGGCGTGAGGGCTAGGGGTACTTCTGGCGCCCGTGCAGAACACGCACGATGACGAGGCGCTCGGCCTCGACCCGATAGACCACCACGAAGGGCGTGCGCGGCGGCGGGAACTCCCGGGTGCCGTGAATCCGACCGACACGCCCCATCTCCGGGAACCCCGCCAGCTTGTCGATCGAGGCGCGGATCCGGGTGACCTGGTCGCGGGCCGCGCTCGGATTGTCCTGAGCGATGAGGCTGGCATGATGAGCCAGATTCTGCAGCGCGCGGCGGCTGTAGACGATCCTCATGCGTGCCGTGACGCAGCAGTGATGGCCGCCTCCACCGCGGCAAAGGCCTCGTCAGCCTCGATCAGCTCGCCGCGCTCAGCCTCCTCGAGGCCAGCCTGAACCTCGGCCCGGAACCAGGCATCGTGATCGGCCGCCGCGCGCTGCCGGCGCAGCCGCTCGGCCTGGTCGGGCCGGCGGTGCCCGGCAGCTTCCTCATGGCTACTGGCGTCGACATCGAAGCGGGCCAGGCCAAGCTCGCCCTGCACGAAGGCCGCAGCGCTGTTGAGATGGCGCCAGGTCCGCAGCTGCCGCCGCGTCGAGGCCACCGCCCGCTCCAGGGCGCCGTAGCGCACCAGCACGGCCCAGCCGCCGGGTTGGCCGAGCACGGTGGCGCTGCGGATCGCCTGCGCCTCGACCAGGTTCCGCACCGCGCGGGAATCGATCATCTCGGGAATTCGCTCGGATCGCGCCATGGTACCGTCTTTCTCTCAGAGAGATTGACGGCAATCATTCAATGAATGCGCGACGAAAGCAAGTCTGACGCGCCCGTCGCGTTCCATAAAACCCGTTCGGCGAATCCGAAGCAGCCTGTTTCCCTCCAGCTAAATCGAGCGCAGCACCTTCCGCACCGTGCTCCGAGAAGCGCGTTCGCCTGCGAGCTATTTAGGTCAAGCAGCTTCAGCCACGTCGAGGCTGACCCTCAGGCCGGCAGCGCTGGCCAAGTTGATCAGCATGTCGAGGCTGAACTTCGCGATCCGGCCGCGCAGCAGGTCGTTAAGCCGAGGTTGAGTGATACCGAGCCTGGCCGCAGCTTCGGCCTGGGTGACATTCCAAGACCGTACCCGCTGTTCGATCGCGATCAGCAGGCTTGACCGCATGGTCATGCTCGCGGATTCCGCCGGGGTGTCTTCCAGTGCGTCCCAAATGTTCGCAAAGCTCAGGCGTTCCATAGCCTGCCTCCTCAGATTTTCTGCAGCCTATCCGCCGCTAGGTCCAAATCCCGCTTCGCCGTCTGCTGCGTCTTCTTCTGGAATGCGTGCAGAACGTAGACCGCATCCCCCATCTTAGCGATGTAGATCACCCGAAATGCTCCGTTCTCGTCGCGAATACGGATTTCACGGCCCCCCTGCCCTATTGTGTTCATCGGCTTCCAGTCGGCCGGATCAAGCCCGAGCTGAACCTTGTGCAACTGGACGCCGGCCTCTTTCTGCATGCTGACGGGAAAATCCCGCAGCCGCTCCAATGAATCTCCGAGAAATTCGAGGCGCTTCATAGCCGCCTTATACCAAAACTTATATAAATCGACAAGCCCGCCGCATTGTTTCAGCTAAATACGTATCCACGTATTTGCGCATCATCGCGAGCTGATTGGCGGCAGGCCGTGTTTTGCCAAGACGGCCGAGAAGCCCGCCTCTGCTATAGCTTGGATCGTTGTGCCCTCCGCGTCTGCGAGCTGGCGCAGGCGCTGCCAGTCTGTGCGCTTCACCTTGACCGTAAGAGCGACGGTCTCGCCCCCTCCCCGCTTCCGGCGCAGGGTTGGAAGCTCAAGGCCGACGCTAGGCCCGCTCGTGTCTCCTAGCGCTAGCACTCCGCTCCCGCCGGCATCAGCGCTCGCCTTCGGCCGAGTGAATGCAGCGAGTCCAGTGGCTTTCCTCATCGACGTATCTCCGTTTTTACGTATCTACGTACCTAGCTATTAACGCTTCAGCGTATTCTTGATCCACTGCCAAAGAGCGCGGATTTCGTCAGCCGCTTTGCCATCGGCCTCGAACTCGGTCACAGCGCTACCGCTTGTCACTGCGCGAGCGAATGCCCGACGATCCGTAATTTCGACGGGCGCAATCGGTAGGCCGTACGCTTCGAGCGCGGCGCGAGTTTCCCCGATCTCTGGCGCTCGAAATGGGCAAGCCGAGAGGATGAATGCGCCTTTGACGCCGGCCGCCTTTACGATCTCGACTGCGGCCGGTACGGCGGCCAGGTCGAAAGCCGCCGGCCGAACTGGAATTAGGATCAGCTCAGACCGTCGCGCGATCTGGCTTGCGGTCGGCGCGGCATGCGGCGGGCTGTCGATGACAACTAGGCTGATCCCTTCGCCCTTGGCTGCTTTCAACGCCGGATCGAGATCACCCGCTTGCGCCGTCGCGACGATCGGCGTTGCGGCCTCTCTCGCGCTGGCCCAGGCCGTGGCCGATTCCTGCGGATCGGCATCGATCACGCACACACGCTCGCCACTAGCTTCAGCAGCGACGGCCGTGTGAACCGACAATGTCGTTTTACCAGAGCCGCCTTTTTGGCTCAAAAACGCAACGACGTGCATGCGTTGATCCTTTTTCGCGTAGATACGTATCGACGTATACGCTCAAAGCGTTAAGCACGCATGAAACGCACTCACGTTCGCACGCAGATACGTAAACACGTATCTCGCTAAGGCGCGAGAACCCCCTGTTTTCTTCGGAAAGCCCATACCACCGTGCAGCCTGCGTGACGTTTGGGCTTTTCTGTAGTTTGTCCGCTTGCCGACCCGCCGTTTATGCGGGTCGGAACCGCCGCAGGGCCGCGATAGCGGCCCGAGTCAGCGGCGTCCGCTTGTTTATTTGATATTAGGTTGGGATTCAGACCGCCCAGCGGACTCACGTTCACCCAACAATAGGCCAAGCCGTTTCAGGCTGTCCGCGAGCAGGCTTGAGCCGAGGATTGCCGCCGCGCGATCGGCCGGCGCTAGCGCATCGAGCTGCGCTCGCAGCTCGGCCGCTGCCTGGGCCCGGGCATGCTCTAAATCGACCGGGGCAGGGGAGGCGGGTTCACTGAAGCCCAGGAGGCGGCTTGCAGCCGCTGGCAGCGACAAACGGTAAGCGTTGCTCGTCTGTTTGACCTGCGGTCCTCGGCCGGGCTCGTAGGTCGGCTCGTACCTGCGGAGCCAATCCAAGAAACCATGGCTGCGCAGGTTCTTGAGCGCGCGCACCACGGCATCCTTCGATCGCCGCAGAAGCCGCATCATCGTCTCAAGGGCTGGTTCGAGACGGCCGGTTTTGAAGTCAACCAGGTTGGCCAGCAACTCTAGCAGCTCGATCGCGACCGAGCCTAGCGGCCCGCTCCGCTGGCCTCGCTCACGCCCAGCCAGCTCGAACCGCTTCGCACCGGCCAGGATCGTCCGGACCTCCTGTCGGTTCGTCCGGCGCCAGAATGTGCCCTCACAGCGTCCCGCAGCTCGCGAATGCCGGCGCACCGCCGTCCGAGCGCGCGATTGAGGGGCGATCGATGGCATATCCGCGAGGAAGGCGGCTTCTAACTGGGGGTTGCGTGACGGCCGAGCCATCAATTTTTGGATGGCATTTAGGCGTGGCTTATCGCCATTTAACGCGAATTTCTGCATTTTTCGTCCCATTTGTGTTGGGACGTGCGCGGACGAGTAAGCCTCTGAAATTCCTTGTTTTTTTGCCCTCTCACTTATTTCTGTGAGTCGCGCAAAAATCCTTGAAAATTCAACACCACTGCATATACTACCTGCGTTATCCAGCGTGGGTAGCAGACACAGTTTTGCTTTCACGTCAATCCGGGCTCGGCGTTACCAGCGCCGAGCCCGAACTTTTTTCACCTCACGTCTTGCAGTTCGGTTTGAACCAACTGCCGGATCGCCGCTTCGAAAACCTCAGCTCGGGCCGGCACCCCGAGCTGAGATTTTAAACGGTCAACTTCTGCGACCAGCTCGCTCGCCATAGCGAAGCTCACATGCACCTTGCCTGCTTCGCGCTGACGAGCCCGCATTCTGCGGGTCACCTCAGCGCGCGACAGCGGCTTGTGCTCCTGATCGTTAGAATCAACCATCATCACAACATGTTACTTTAATGCCAACGGTTGTCTAGTTGGCACGTCATTTAGAGCTGGCTCGGGAATGCGCGCGGATCTCCGAGAGATAGACGAACCGGTCGATGGAGCGGACCCAATGATCAGCCGGCACGTGGCGCTCCAGGCTGAACTCGTAGAACAGCGCCTCCTGCGCCACCTGCCGTTCGCCCATCATCACCCCGCCCTCCGCACAAGGACGACTGAATCAGGACCTCATACCCGTCGCAACGACGACTTTTTCAACGGTATCCGCCCAAAGCCGACCCTGACAACGTCCGGATTGGGGCGGTCCAGTTGCGCGATCGGGCATGCCCGGCGAGATCGTGCCTTCGGGGGTCCGCCGCGCAAATGTCAGCAGCCAAAATCCGGGATCCGGGCCGGGTCTCCGGTCGCGAGCGTTGCGTCTGCCAGTGCGGTTGCGGGTGATCGCCGATGCAACCGGCTGCACCCTTCGGCGTCCTTGGGCTGCTCATTCCACGACTGTTGACATGGATCAATGGCACAGGGGATGCAAGAGCGGCTACTGCGTTCAGCGAGGGATTCTAGCGGCGAGCGTATTAACATTCAAGCAATCAATCTCTCGAAGAACAACAGGCGTTCGCAGCAGAAATAGGCGAGCAGCCACCAAGGGGAGAAGCGACGATGATGAAGGCGCTTTTGACGCTGCCGGCCCTGGCCCTCTTCGCGGGCGGGCTGACGATCACATCCGCGGAGCCAGCTGCCGCCGTCGTCTACTGCAAAACCGTCGGCGTGCCGAAGGGGTGCGTCGCGCGCGCCGGAGCGCCGGTGGCACGACGGGCGGTGGTCACGCCCGGCGTCGGGGCGGCCGGGGTGGGAGTTCGCCCTGGTACACCGATGAACCGCGGCGGGCCGGTGAACCGCGCCGGCCGACGCTGATCGCCGGTCAGTCACAGCGACCAAAAGCAGCGGACACTGCCCCAGAGATATATTGGCCCGGCTTTCCTCCGGCCCGATGAGGCGACAGACGCCCGATCATGCAGCCGCTCTC
>NZ_JBMDKB010000055.1:0-7593 GCF_057809495.1 Allobosea sp. FG18 | reverse complement strand
CAAAATCTCAGCAATTACCGAGCCGCAGCGCACTGCCGCGAGAGCGGCTTAGTCCATTGGCGCTTCACGACGAGTTGATCGGCAAGGCATTGCGACGCGCAGTGCTGCGCCAAGCGCCGCTATCTTACGAGCCTTAGAGACCATCATACGGCGTAAGACTTGCGCAGCCGCCTGACTCTGGACCACCGCACAGAGCACCGAGCGTAAGCGGCTAAAGGCTCGACGCGGCTAAGGGGTAAATGCGGTTTCTGACAGATCCGGTCAGACCTCCAACGAGTCAAAAGCCCTATCTGGACGGGTGAATCACCCTGCCCAGGGGGAGAGCTTCGGGATCACCGGACCCGGCTGCCGATATCGACGAGGATATGTCCCGATAAACGAACGGGACGTATTCGGATGGATCGGCGCGAAGCCAAAGATAGGATCGCACGCCGCCTGGCGCAAGACGAGCGCCAGGTCGTCCACGCGCCGTCAGCGTTCCATGCCGCCACGGCTGGGAGCCTTCCTGGGCTGAACGGGCTGGCGGGATCCCTGACCGGGTCCGCCGGGGCCGGGTCGCTTCCGAGCGGCCGTGAGCTGAGCGGCATGCTGAGCCCGCTGCTGCGCCAGGGCCTGAGCCTCGGCTGCGCGGGCCCGAAGTTGGAGCTCCTGGCTCCGGCGCAGTTGGCCAGCGCGCTGCTGCCGCATCCGGACGTCGAGAGCTGTGCGCATTCTCTGCTCACGGGCCAGCTCCTGCTGGCGGGCGAGCTGCAGGGCGACAGCCCGCTCTCGGAAGAAGCGCTGGGTCTCGGCACGCAGCTCCTTCGCCATGGCAGCCTGATCGAGGACCGAAGCTTGATCGGCTTCGGCCCGCCGCCGCCTGGCACCGGTGAAGCTCGGCAGGAGACTGACTGCGACGCCCGAAGCGGCCAGCGCGGTGAACAGACCGCCGCCGACCGCAAGAACGCCGATCGAGACCAACAGGAAGGCGGCCTTCCGGACCTCGGGGCTGCCGAACAGTTTTGCGGCGATAAAGCTGCGATTGACCCTGGCGCGGCGGATGCGGTTGCGCTGCCGGTAGCGGCTGCGAATGTCGCTTTGCCGTGCCTTCAGGCTCTGGCTCTCCTCGGCGCTCAGCCGGGCGGCGACACGGGCACGGCCGACCTTCGCCTTGGCGGCTTCTTCGCGATCCCCAGCGGCATCCATCTCCTCGATCAGGCGATCGAACTCGCCCAGAAGCGCCTGATCGGCGCGCCGGGGAGCCGTCCGGCGCAGCTGCGCTTTGACTTCCTTCTCGGGTTTCAGCTCGCCGACGGCGGCACCCATCGCGGGCTCCCGGATGCGCACCGTCTCGCCCGCAGCCTTCCTGGCCCGGTTCAGATCGCGGGTGAGGCTCCCGGTGTAGTGAGATTCCGTATCCACGAGCAGCACGATTGGAACGCCGGCAATACGCTTGTCGCCGGCGACAAGTGCGAAGCCGAGATGCCCGAGCTCCACAGGCAGCCTGGTCAGGTCACCAGCGCATTGGCGCCAGGCCTGCATCAGCCTGGCGTCGATCAGCTCGCGATCAGCACCGAGACGCTGTTCTTGCTGGCGTTCTGCTTTCGAGCGGTTCGTGCCCTTCTCGCGACGCGGCCCCGCCGCGGCGATCTCGGCGAGCTCGTCCAGGCCACGCAATCGCAGCAGCTCGGCCGTCCGGTCGACGCGCGTGCTCGGCTGGAGCTTCACGCCAAAGGTGATTTCGAGACGGCGGGCGAGCATCTCGTCGCGGTCGCGGGACCTGCTGAACCGCAAGGCCTTCCCTTTGGTCTCGTCTGCCATCGAGTACACGAGGTGGAAGTGCGAAGCCCGGTTTCCCTTCTGGTGCTCGACCACGAGCCGGGCACTACCGGCGGGAATGCCGTACTCGGCCTCGTAGAGTCCCAGCATCAATTCGACCTCCCCTTGGGTGAGGGGGCGCTCGGGCGACATGACGACGTGGACGACATCCCGCTTCATGCGGCGAATACGACGTGCCGGAGTGGCCAGCAGCCGCAAGCCGAGCTCGACGTCGGCAGGCATGTCGCGGCTGAGATCCGAGCGGACGATGACCCGCTCGTTCGAACCGCGGCCGGTGTGCAGCAGGTGACTGGCGAGGCCGCCCAGCCGGCGCGGTATCGTCTCGATATACATCACATATCGTCGTCGATGCGCAGGGCATCCAGCACGCGCGCCATGACGGCCTCCAGCGCTGTCCGCAGCGCGGCGATATCCGCGGCGATGGTGGTCGCGGAAGCGTTGGCGTTCGCGGCTCTCGCGATCTGGTTCAGGTTGCGGCCCTGTGCCCTGAGCTCGTCCAGAATGGCGTTGAGCTCGACGGCATTGGCCGCAGCCCGCCTGATCTTCGGCGCCTCCATCCGAGACCCTAGCGCCTTCAGCACGAGGCCCCGGACCCAGACGCCCGGCGAGACGCCGGCCGCGGCGGCGGCCGTCACCAGCTGGGCGTGGGTGGGGTCGTCGAGCCTGAAAGCGACGGCGTTCGGGAAACGGTTCTTCTCGGTCATCTCGATCTCCTCAGTTTGCGGCGAGGCCGGCGCCCGAAGGCGCACCCGGCTTGCCGGGTCAGTGGGGGTCCACGGGGGCGACAGCTCCCCTGGCAAGCAAGCCATGTCACAGCACAGCTGGGTAAACATGGAACAGACTTGCACTATTGATGGATCAATCTTCTCGCAATATCAAATTTTATTCTTTTTATCTGCGGCTTTTACTGGATACGTATCAAGCAATATCACGATCATATCGCGATAATATCTCGGATACGGAAATATATACGCAATATAACTACTTAAATTGTCGCGGCGATGCGATGATAAGGCTCTGAACGAGGTGGCTATGTCCAAGGATACCGACACGAACGGCAAGCCCCGACCTGGGACAATGGAGGCGATCCGCGCCGCCTTGGCCGAGGAGGCCAAGGCGCAGACCGATGCCCGCATTCTCCGGCCGCCCCATGTCTGGCTGGTCGTGGCCACGGCCCTGGTCGACATCGACCTGATCGTCGAGGCGAACCGCGGTCGCGGCAAGGATCGCAGGGGCAAGAGCGTCTACGACGGCCTCGCTGAGAAGTTGCGTAGGGCGTCCAACTTCGAAGAGCTCTCCGGCGAGAGCGTGCGGCAGTACCGCTCGCGCATCAAGCGCGGCAAATACGACCCGCAGCTCGCGAAGCTCGGCCTTCGCCGCGTCGGCAATCGTATCGAGCCCCTCGACAGCGCGTCTGGCCAGACGCCCGCCGACCCTGCCGCGATCCAGTCGTCCGTCGCCGTCCAGCAGCCGCCGGACAGGCCGAACCCGCCCGAGCCCGACACCGTTCCGGTTCCCCAGAACTACGACACCACAGTCCGGATCAAGCCCGATCCGGAATAACCCAGGAGAAGCTCATGTCCACCAGCATCCAGCCGAAGCCGGCGCCGCTCATCTTCAGCAAGAACGGTAACGGCGGTGTCGGTAAGACCGAACTGACCGCGATCCTCGCCTATCTCCTGCAGAAGCGCGGACACAGCTGCACGATCGTCGATGCCGACGACGATCACCAGGACATTTACAAGGCGCTCCACAAGCAGGCCCTTGTCCATGTGATCAAGTTGAAGAAGGATTTTGGCTACAGCCGGATCGCTCAGCTCGCGCTGGTACCGGAGAACACCGGCCCGATCCTGGTTTCCGCGCCGGCGGGTGACACCGAGCTGTTCCTGGAGAACATCGCGGCCATCCAGGTCGAACTCGCGGCCGCTGGCCGGGCGACGGCCGTGGCATGGCCGATGGACAAGACCATCGACAGCTACCTGCACCTCAAGGATGTGGTCGAACAGGTAGGTGTCAACGATGTCTGGGCCCTCCGGAATCTGGAAAAGGGCGATGTCGAGGAGTTTCACGCCTTCGACGGCTCCAAGATCGGGCGCAGCCTCGCAGCCGCCGGCCGCGTGCTCGATTTCCCGGTGATCAGCAGCGTCATCGTCGATGCGTTTCGGAACAAGCGGATGTCGCACATCCGCATGGAGACTGAGGGCAGCCCGGAGCTGCGCAAGCGGCTCCCGTTGATGCGCCTGAAGATGGAAGCCGCGCTTGCGCCTCTTCTCGAGGAGTACGGGCTTTGAGCCTCACCCGGCGCGAGATCGACGCGTTCGCGCAGACCGTGCTCGGCAGGCGGCTCTCGCCTGCCGAACTCGATGAACTCGTCCGGCAGAGCCGGCTCGTCAATCTGCGGGCCGGCGACGACGTCTATCTGCTCGATCTGGTCCGCCATCGCGATCTCCTGACCCGGACCGAGGCAATCGCCCGCAAGGCGGCGGAGGCCCAGTCGGTCGCGAGCGCGCTGCGGCGCCTGCGCGGCTGGATCGTTATGATGGCCGCCGTCGCGGTCCTGTTCGGCTGGGCACTGCATCGCGAAGGCCAGATCCGCGGCTATGAGCAGCGTGACCGCATGGTCGCGCAGGAGCAAGCCTGGACGGCCACCGCTTCCGGTCAGGCCGCCCGCACCCTGCACGACACCGGCATGGCCCAGCGGCTCGTAGACTGCGATCTGCCCGGCTGGGTGCAAATCTCAAACCGGTGCCAACCCGGCACAGACCCCGTCAGCCGCCAGACCTTCGGGGTCACGAATCGCCGGGACGACGACAGCCGGTGACCGGCAGGGCCGGCCTTGGCGGGGCCTGCACCTCGAAAGGCTCGGCCCGTTTTGCCGGGGCTCCGGTACCCCTCGTAACCCCGTGACCGCCTATCCCAGCGGGCTTTTTACCTGACCCAGGGGGAGAGCTTCGGGCCGGGAACAATCACTCGCCGATACGAGCGAAGATAACTCCCGATGCATTGAAGGAACCCAGCAGATGTCCCACCAGAACGCCGACGATAACGACGAAGACCAGCATGCCTCTCGCCAGCCCGCCAAGAACCGGTCTGGTGGGGCGAGCCTCCGAGGGTGGTCGCACCGCGGGGACCGGATTCCGGTCTGGCTCATGATCACCAGCCTGAGCTTCTTCAGCTTCGGGTCGGGATTCATGGTGGCCACCCTGCAGGAGATCCGCAACGACCGGCGGGCCCTGACCCAGGCTCGCTACAGCGACAGCGCGCGGCAGCTCTCCGGCGGCCGGCTTCTGGAAGCCGTCGAGGCCTGCGCCGGCCCCGGCGGGTCGAAGACCACCACCTGCTGTTCCGCGCTGCCCGGCTTCATCGCCGGCGAGACCTGGGCCTTCTGCGCCAGCCCCATCCGCTGACACCCCATACCACCAGACAGGACGACGTGATGTTCGACAAAGCCATCTTCCAGGAGCAGTTCCCCGCGATCTGGCGCGCCGCCACGGAGTATCGGCGCCAGCAGGGGCTCTGCGATCTCGCCGAAGGCCGTGCCATCGAGCCCGTCGGCGCGGGGCCCGCCGCCATGCTGGCGACGCCCGAGCCGACCGCGACGATGAGCTGGTGCTCGCTCCTGCTCGCCATCACCGCCTGCGATGGCGGCGCCATCGCCATCCGCATCGCCCGTGACGGCGATGGTTTTACCGCGACCATCGACCTGGATCGCCACCCGCTCCAGGACAGGGGCGAGGGAGAGACGCGATGAGCGACGAGCCCGTCAAAGCGCTGACCGACGCCGACATCATGGTGGCGCTCGCCCAGGAAGATGCCGAGCTGTCGCGCTGGAAAACGCGCACCTACGCCACGCTGGCGACCCATGCCGGCCGTCGCACCCTCCCTGTTCGCGGTCAGGAGTTCGGGTCCTGGCTTCGCCTCAAGTTCCGCGACGCGCAGGGCCGCAGCGCCCCGTCCGGCGCCGTCAAGGCCGCCATCACCACGCTGGAGGATCTCGCCAGCCTGGAACCCGACAAGCCGGTCCACCTGCGCACGGCGCTTCACGCGGACAAGGTCTATCTCGACCTTGCCGACGGGTCCGGCGGCGCGGTCGAGATCTCTCCAGAGGGCTGGCGGATCGAGCCGTTCCCGGCCGCCCGGTTCATTCAGTCCGACCTGACCATGGCCCTGCCGCGCCCTTCGCGCGAGGGTTCCCTCGACAGCCTCAGGTCGATCCTGAACCTGGCCGATGACGCCGCCTTCCAGCTCGCCATGACCTGGTGCGTCGCGGCGCTGATGCCCGCCGGGCCCTATCCGCTGGTCGTGGCCGGCGGTGAGCAGGGGGCCGGCAAGACGTTCTTCTGCCGCGCGTTGCACGATCTCGTCGACCCCAGCGCGCTGCCGCTACGCGCCCTGCCGCGCAGCGAGCGCGAGCTCTATATCGCCTCTGCGAACAGCCATGTCCTCGCCTACGACAACATCTCGTCGCTTGGCGACTGGCTGAGTGACAGCTTGTGCAAGATCGCGACCGGTGGCGGCATGTCGCTGCGCAAGCTCTACACCGACGAGGGAGAAACGTACTTCGAGGCCATCAAGCCGTTGATCATCAACGGTATCGAGGATGTCGTTAAGCGGCCCGATCTCGCCGACCGCGCCGTCATCTTCACCCTGCCGGCCATCCCCGAGGAGGAGAAGATCGATCCGGCGGTCCTCCAGGCCCGCTTCGAGGCCTGCCGGCCCGAGGTGTTTGGCGCCCTGCTCGACCTCATGTTGCTCGCGCTCGCCCGGCTCCCGACCCTGGAGACCACGAGGCTCCCCAGGATGGCCGGCTTCGCCAGGCTCGGTATCGCCATCGAGGAGGCGTTCGGGCCGGCGGGGTGTTTCATGGAAGCCCACGACGCCAACCGGGCCGATGCCTCCACCAGCCTTGCCGAGAGCGACACCCTCATCGCCGCGGTCAGGAAGCTGGCCGTCGTCCATTCCCGCTGGCAGGGCAGCGCCACCGAGCTCGCCCGCGCCCTCGAGCCGCGTCTCGTCCCGCCCAGGCGTCTCGAGCCGGCTGCCCTCGGCGGCCGCCTGCGCCGCATCGCGCCCGTCCTGCGCGCCAATGGCGTCGCCATCGAATTCGCCCGCGAGGGCAAGAATCGCGACAGGGTCGTCGTGGTTTCGGCAATTAGTCCTGCTGCTCCGCTGTCCGTGCCGTCCGCTCCGTCCGCCTGATGGCGGACGGCGGACGGCGCGGACGGCTCAATCAACAACGGACTGCCTCGATGAAGCCAAAGCGCATGCGGGGTCCCGAATATGGGCAGCGCCGTCTGCTCAGGCGAAATCGCCCCGAGCAGCAGCAAGGCGGTTCTAGTATCGTAAAATACTGCGAAATTATATCACGAAAATAATTCGCGTCGAAAGATTTTGCACTTGGTCAATAACTGACTAACGATTTTCTGATTACATGTGGTGCTAAACTTTCGTGACTTGCGGCGAAGTCAACTGCTGCTTACGTCCTTGAGCTCAATTCCAGCTCCTCAAGACTTCGGACAAGTGAGTTTCAACGGTCGCCTCGGCGATCTCGCCGTACCAGGCAATCTGCTCGTTGTGATAGCCACTGGCTATCATGCAGAGTGGAGTTGTGTCGGTTCCCTGGGCATCACTGAAGTCATTTTCTGGAGTGTCCGATACCGCGTTTTCGAAGCACCTATCCGCCGGTTCCGGCGGCAAATGGTCGAAGTGGACCGATCGGGGTGTCAAACGGCCCGCAAAGTTGCCCCCCGATCGGCGTCCAATGTTGACCCCTTG
>NZ_JBMDKB010000054.1:0-7942 GCF_057809495.1 Allobosea sp. FG18 | reverse complement strand
CAAAATCTCAGCAATTACCGAGCCGCAGCGCACTGCCGCGAGAGCGGCTTAGTCCCTTGGCGCAAGGCGCCGGACGACCGATCCTATCCAGATTGCCGATGCTGTGCATCATACGGGCGACGGGCGGCACACAATGCCCGCTCGCATGAGGCATGCCCTCGGGCGCCTTCGCCGCTGTCTGCCGATGGGCGATCCCGATCATCGGTGATCCGTCGCAAGCTTCCAGTCCCTTGGCGGATATCAAGGGCTCCTTGCTTGCTGATGAAGTGGAAACGGCCCTTCAAGGCATCTGGCGGCCGTGCCCTCAGTTCGCGGAAAAGCGACCCGGCAGGCGATCAAACACCTATCTCACATGAGCGAGGCTTTGCAGCCATACGGTTTTCCGAATTCATGACATCTGGAATTTCAGGCATCAGGAAGGTCCGTAAATCGCGGAGCAGAAATAATATTCGATCTCGCCTTCGTGAGATAAATAAACAGTATTATTTTCTAATTCTATGATACATTATTTCACGGGAGATTTTTCTTCCGCAAATCGGAAGGATTTTCAATGAAAATCCCCTCTCAAACCAAACCTGCCATCTGGGGCGCCGTTGGCGGCGCTGTTGCCCTTGCCATTCTCGGCTTCACCTGGGGTGGGTGGTCCACCGCTTCGTCGAGCGAACGCGTGGCGAAGCTCAGAGCCGAGAATGCCGTTGTCGCGGCCTTGTCTCCGATCTGCGTGAGCAACTTCCAAAAGCAGCCCAATGCCGATGCCGCCCTCGCTGAGCTGAAGAAGATCAGCTCGTGGAGCCAGGGCGATTTCATCGCCAAGGGCGGCTGGGCCACGATGATCGGCAGCACGTCGCCGGACTCGGCCGTCGCCAAGGCCTGCGCCGAAACGCTCGGCATGTCCAAGACCTGAGACGATCGCAACGGCGACAGCCGTACGCAGCGACATCGTCCGTCGATCATGAGCCATTCCGCGTGAGCAGCGCGGAGTTGGCGGCGTTCATGTCGCCTCCCTGCTCGGCAAGAGGAGTTTCATATGGCCAAGGGACAGACGCGCGGCAACCGAGAAGCCAAGAAGCCGAAGAAGAAAAAGGAAGCGGCGGCAGTGCCCGTATCGGCGAAGGGTCTGCCGGCAGCGCTCGAACTTGCGGGAAAGCCGAAGAAGAAGAGCTGACGTGAACATTCGTAGCCGGGAAACCACGGTCACGTTCAGGAACCCTTTCAGACTGAGCGCGATAGACCATATGCAGCCTGCCGGCACCTACCGCGTGGTGGTCGACGAGGAGGAGATTCCAGCTACCTCGTTCCTGGCCTATCGCCAGATCGCCACTATGCTGCACACGCCATCGCTTTCTTCGTCAGGCAGCTCCCAGGTGTTCACGGTGAGCTCGGGCGAACTGGCCAGCGCGTTGGAGGCTGATATCAGCGCTTAGAACGACGCCGGCGAGGAGGCCCACGCGCCGGCCTTAGCTGATCGAGCACGCTGTACGGCGCGGCGGGCGCATTTGACGCCTCATCTCAGCCATGGCGCGTTTCGAGGCTGCGTCGAGCGGCCCGATCGTTCGGAAAATTGCTTCAAAACCGGGAGTGCGGCTGACGCCCTTCTGACGCGTGCCAACCAGCCGACGCAACTCGCGATACGCGATTGCGTGCGCCGGCGCCCCCACGAACCGCCGCTGCCCAAGGCCGGCGCGCGACGATCCGTCGGTCGATTTCCGGCCGTACGAACCAGGAGCCCTATAATGGCGCTCGAACAAGCCTGCATCGAGATGATCCCCAAGCCCTGGGGATCGACTGACCTGCTTCCCTGGAGCGGAATCGGGCATCCCGGCGTTCCGATCGGTGAACTCTGGTTCCAGCGCTGCGAGAAGCATGCACCGGAGCCAGCCTTGCTGCTCAAACTCCTGTTCACGCGGGAGCCCCTGTCGATCCAGGTCCATCCGGACGATGCCGCCGCCCATGGGATGGGTCTGCCACGCGGCAAGACCGAAGCCTGGTACATCCTGTCCGCCGCATCCGACGCCACAGTGGGAGTCGGTCTCGAGGCGGTCGCCACCCCGGAGCAATTGCGGGCGGCCGTTGCCGATGGCTCGATCGCCCAGCTTGTCGCCTGGCATAAGCCGCTCGCGGGGGAAATCATCGCCGTCCCGGCAGGGACGATCCACGCGATCGGCGCGGGTCTCGTGCTCGCCGAGATACAGCAGCGCAGCGACACGACGTTCCGGCTTTTCGACCACGGCCGTGCCCGAGAACTGCACGTCGAGCAAGGCGTTGCGGTCGCTGATGCAGGTCCCACGAAACTGACCGTGCCGCCGCGGCGCCTGAGCGACGTCCGGACCCTGCTCGTTGCAAACCCCTACTTCGTCTTCGAGCGGATCGACCTGCCTGCCGGATCGATCTGGGAGCTCGAAGCGCGATGCGAGACTTGGCTGGTCGCGATCGCCGGCGATGCCACGATCGGCGCTCTCCAAATCGGCGTCGGTCAGGGCTGCTTCATCGAGGCCGAAAGCGTGCGCATCGTGCCGGGCGAAGCCGGCCTGTCCTGCCTCGTCGCCTATGACGCGGCGGTACCCAGCCGCGATCTCCTGCGCCGTATCTACGGCGACGGCATGCCCAGGTTCCGCGAGACGGTTTCACCGCCGACAGGGCCGCCGCAGGCCGTTTTGAATTCGCCAGTTCCGTCCACGGAGGCACGATCATGAGCCCGACCAAACGCATCGCCTTCATCGGCAACTCGCTGCCCCGCCGTTGCGGGATCGCGACCTTCACCACCGATCTGCAGCAGGCGATCGCATCCTCCGATGTCGACACCTCCATCGTCGCGATGAACGACCATGGCAACGGCTACGATTATCCGTTTTCCGTGCACTGCCAGATTTCCGACCAGCGGCTCGAAGACTATGCGCGTGCCGCCGACTTCCTGAACGAGGGCCGCTTCGACGTCGTTTCCCTTCAGCACGAGTTCGGCATCTTCGGCGGTGAAGCCGGGAGCCATATCATGGCGCTGCTTTCGCGCCTGACCATGCCCGTCGTCACGACGTTGCACACTGTCCTGGCCGAACCGAATGCCGCGCAGCGCGACGTGATGGAACGGATCGTCGATGCCTCGGCTCGCGTAGTCGTCATGGCGGAGAAGGGGCGCGACCTGTTGCGGACCGTCTATCGGTTGCCGGCGGACAAGATCGAGGTGATCGCGCACGGCATTCCTGAATTTGCCTTTGTCGAGCCCGATGAAGCCAAGGAAAGGCTGGGCTTTGGCGGTCACTCCGTCATCCTGACATTCGGCCTGCTGTCGCCCAACAAGGGCATCGAGGTGATGATCGACGCGATACCCTCGATCCTGAGGCGCCGCCCCGATGCAATGTATGTCGTTCTGGGCGCGACGCATCCTCATCTCGTCCGCGAGCATGGCGAGGCATATCGCGAAAGCCTGATGGCGCGTGTGCGCGAGCTCGGGGTCGAAGACCACGTCGTCTTCCTCGACCGGTTCGTTGATCAGGCTACGCTGCTCGGCTTCATCTCGATGTGCGATGTCTATGTCACGCCCTATCTCAACGAGGCGCAGATGACATCGGGCACGCTGTCCTACAGCTTCGGGCTGGGCAAGGCCGTGGTTTCGACGCCCTATTGGCATGCCAGGGAATTGCTTGCGGACGGGCGCGGCATCCTCGTGCCCTTCGGCGATGTCGTCGCCATTGGTAACGAGATTGCAGGCTTGCTGACCGATGCGCCCAGGCGCCAGGCCATGAGGCTGCGCGCCTATGCGAGCAGCCGTTCGATGACCTGGGAGCGGACCGCGAAACGCTATCTCGCCACCTTCGAGACGGCCCGCCGCGGTCGTGTGCTGAGCGCTGTTGCGGGCTCAAGCCAGCCGAGGGCCCTGCCGACAACGGTCCCGCCGCCGGAGATGCAGACCGGGCACCTTCTGTCCATGTGCGACGATACCGGGTTGTTCCAGCATGCCGTCCATTCCGTGCCGGACCGCTCGCATGGCTATTGCGTCGATGACAATGCTCGCGCTCTGCTCCTGGCCTGTGCCCTGAACGGCACCGGCGAGTCGCGCCTGCCGGACGCGCTCGCGGCGCGCTTCGCCTCATTCGTGCAGCACGCCTGGAATCCCGATCGGCAGCGCTTCCGCAATTTCATGAGCTTCGATCGGCGCTGGCTCGAGGAAGCCGGGTCGGAAGACAGCCACGGGCGCACACTCTGGGCGTTGGGTGTCTGCGCGCGCGATGATGCGAGCGCTTCGCGGCGGCGATGGGCTGCCGCCCTGTTCACCGAAGCGTTGCCCGCCATCGAGCGTTTCAGCTCCCCGCGCGCCTGGGCCTTTGCCCTGCTGGGCCTCGACGCCCATTGCACCACGGCGGTTGCCGTCTCGCTCCGCACACTTCTCGCCGACCGCTTGCTCAGCTTGATCGCGGCGGTCGAAACACCGGATTGGGTCTGGTTCGAGGACGGGCTCTCCTACGACAATGCACGCCTGCCCCAGGCGCTGATCGCGACGGGATTGGCGATGAAGGTACCGGCCTATGTCGAGGCCGGCCTGCGCTCGCTGCGTTGGCTCACGCATCTCCAGACGACGCGGGCAGGCCTGTTCAGGCCGGTCGGCTCGGAGAGCTTTGGCGATAGGCGCAGCACGCCGAAGGCTTTCGACCAGCAGCCGCTGGAAGCGACGGCGGCGATTTCGGCCTGCCTCGCAGCCTGGCGGGCCGACGGCGATCCGCAATGGCGTAACGAAGCTGCGCGCGCTTTCGCCTGGTTCCTGGGCGACAATGATCTCTCCACGCCCCTGGTCGACCTGGACGCCGGCGCCTGCCGTGACGGCCTCCATCGCGATCGGCCAAATGAGAACCGCGGCGGTGAATCCGTCGTATCGTACCTGCTCAGCCTCGCCGAGATTCGCCAGCTTGCCCGCGTCAGCGGGGATCGCCCGAAACTAACGCCACTTCGTATCTTGCACGCCTGAGCTTTCGGCGACCTTGCTCAAAACAGATCGGCGGACATCTTGTCCCAGCCCAGTTTCCTGAACCGGCAGACCCTGTACCTGCATCCCGACCCCTCCCGGGTCGTCGTGCGTCGGTTCGGCCCCGCGGGCGAGCCACGGGATTTCATTCCCGCCGAGAAGGCGAAGGCGAACCACATCGTCGACCGGGTTCTGTCGCTCGCCCCGGAGGAGGCGACGAACCTGCTTGCCGAGGTGCTGGAGAATTTCAACGGCCGGCACCGCAACCTGCTGGAGCGGTTCGAGACGCGTGCCGATGAGATGGAGGATGCCTTCGCCGCTCACGGCGCCTTCACCAAGGTCCAGCGCCAGCTGGTCGGGGCCTATTTCCTGCACGAGTATTCGTTCGAGGCGGCAGCGCTCTTCAACCCGAGCATTGTCGCGCATCCCGACCAGTCCGATGCTCCAGCCGGCGGGCTTCGCTTCATCCTCAGCGTTCGCGCGGTTGGCGAGGGGCACATCTCGTCCCTGACATTCCGCTCCGGATCGATCGCGGCCGGTGGTGGCGTCAGCATCGACCCAACCTCGCGCCTGGCGACGATCGCCACCCTGCACAACCGGATGGCGCGGCTCGATGGCGAGGACGTCGAGGTCGTCTTCGCGGCCGACAGCGACATCAGCGAGCGGGTGATCTTTCCCGTGACCACGTCGCAGTCGAACGGCATCGAGGACGCGCGCTTTGTCGCGTTCGAGGAGAATGACGGCACCGTCTATCGCGCCACCTATACGGCCTATGACGGCAGGTCGATCCGCTCGGAGCTGATCGAGACCCGCGACTTCCTGTCGTTCCGGCTGTCGCCGCTACGCGGCTCCGCCGCCGTGAACAAGGGCATGGCGTTGTTCCCGCGCAAGCTCGGCGGTCGCTACGCAATGATCTCCCGGCAGGACAATGAAAACCTCTACCTGATCTATTCGGATGATCTCCTGACCTGGAACGGCGGAGTCGCCATCCTGAAGCCACAGTATCCGTGGGAGTTCGTGCAGATCGGCACCTGCGGTTCGCCGATCGAGCTCGACGAAGGCTGGCTGCTCCTGATCCACGGCGTCGGGGCGGTGCGAAAATACACGATCGGTGCGGTCCTGCTCGACAAGGCGGACCCTTCGAAAGTGCTGGGGCGCCTGCGCCAGCCTTTCGTCCAGCCCGAGTCCTCGGAACGGGAGGGCTACGTACCGAACGTCGTCTACACCTGCGGCGCGATACGCCACAGCGACATGATCGTCCTGCCTTATGCGGTCTCGGACACCTTCTGCCATTTCGCCACGGTGAAGGTCGCAGCACTACTGGAAGCGATGGAGCCGGGCTGCGCGGTCATAAATGCGCCCGGCAAAGACAAGCGGCCTTACGCCGGACAACTCACTCTCGAAAGCGAAAAGCCATGACCGAACGTCCCATCAAGGTCGGCGACACCGTGCGCCTGTCGTTCGGCTTCGCCGATCGCTCTGGAGAGGGCGACTACGAGATTATTCGCGTGATGCCGGCGCGGGAGAGCGGTGAGCGTCATTACCGGGTTCGAGGCATCGACGGCCGCGAAAGGGCGATCGGTCACAACCAGATCATTGTTTCAAAAGCAAAGGCCAAATCGCCGGTATCCGGCTCTCGGGAATGATCAGGAGCGGCCCGGCATCGACCAGGAGGCTGTCGCCGCCCATCAGGAGGAAAGCAGAATGACCGAACGCTCGAAATCACGCACCCAGGCAGAGGCTGCATTCCTGAAGACGCAGACGCAATCGCTGTCGCGGAATCGCCTTCTGTCGGAGACTGAAAGCCTCAACCAGGAGCGCGACGCGAAGACGGCCCGGCTGAAGGAACAGCGGCTGCGCAAGGAGGCTGATGAGCGCGCAGGCGGCGCTACAGTCCCGTCGAAGAATCTGCCGTGAACCGCTGAGCTCTCGACGCGGCATCGCGATCGTCGATCGTCAGCCCTGCTAAGCGCTTGGTTGTTCAACAGGCGGCGATAGTGATCGGCCTGCTGATAGAAGCGCTCGGCTTCAACTTTGTCACCGATCATTTCCGACCCGCGTGCGAGGGTGAGCGTGCGCTCGTATCTTGCCTGAAGGTTGGGCGTTCGCGGTGCCTCGGCCAGGCCACCTCGATTCTGAGGGCGCCGCGCGCGATGATGCAAATCCATGGTTCTTTTCCCCTTAACCCAGGATCTCAGCGACGATCTCACGCAATTCAGCGCGTGAGAGACCGCCGGAAACGGGTTTGCAGATCGGTGCAGGGAGCGGAGACAGGGGTGCCGGCGCTGCCTTGCCGATACGGTGTTTTTTTTGGTCTTGTCGATGGTCTTGTTCATATGAATCCCATGGCGCGCGGCTCGGCCACGCGACGTGTCAGGCAGCCGGCACAATGCCGGCAGCGGATGCCGCAAAGCGGCGAGCGATGTCGAAAGAGAAAAGAAGTCGGGCAAACCGCGAGTTCGCGATGCCAGCTAAGCGACTCCGTCGATCATTTATTATTAGTCGATCATTGTGGCCGTTTGAGGTCCCTGCGAGGCCACATCCAGCGGGAGTGCGCCACGCGTTTCTTTCAAGCGACTTGATTGAACTCCGGCAACGGGCGCCCCACGACTGCCATGTAGCGATCCGTCCAGTTGGTAACGGCAAGCTCGATCGCTATCCCGCCTTCACATTAAAGAAGGATTTTGTAGGAGAACTCGCTCGGATCGGCAGTTTCTGTATCGCAGATCAGATATCCGACCCAATGATGCTCCTGATGCGTGCCGAACTGATATTTGGCATGCAGCCTTCGGCCACTGCGTAAAGTGACCGACCCGGTTCCGTTGAGCATGGTTTGTGTCTCCGCTTGGCGGCGTGACAGGCGCCGCGACGGTCATTTCCAGAAGCGGTATGGAGACAACTGTAGCTGAACAAAGCGCCCTTTCGCCGGACATCGTGCGTATTCCGATGAAGCCGGCCATTGATTCCGAAACGAAGCCGGCCACCTGT
>NZ_JBMDKB010000053.1:0-9873 GCF_057809495.1 Allobosea sp. FG18 | reverse complement strand
GAACGGTGGCCGGATATTGATCGGAATGCCGGCCGGCTTCACGTCGGAATCCGCATTCTGGTCGCACTTCCGAGAAAATCGATTGGTCACGGCGCAATGGATCAAGCTAAACGATCGACGGCTGGAAGCACGAGCGCGTCGCCACTCGTGCTGCTAAGCCAAGGTAGCTTTGCTGTAGGAGGAAGCATCGTCCGAACAGACGGCGATTATACGACGGGGCTTCCCCCAGCCGCCGGACAGACCCTGCATGGCGATCACGCCTATGCCTTCTATCAGATCCCGATCGAGCCCCGGCCCTATCCGTTGGTGTTCGTCCATGGCAACTCGCAGTCGGCGCGAACGTGGGAAACGACCCCGGACGGGAGGGAAGGGTTTCAGAACCTCTTCCTTCGGCGCGGATTCAGTGTCTATTGCGTCGATCAGCCTCGCCGCGGCAAGTCGGGCCAAAGCACTGTTCCGTTCGAACTGACTGCAACGCCCAGCGATCAGTTCTGGTTCAACACTCTGCGGCTCGGCGTTTGGCCGGACTTCTTTCCAGGCGTTCAGTTTTGCACGTCAGCGGAGTGTCTGGAGCAGTTTCTGCGGCAGATGACACCGACCACCGGTCCGTTCGATCTCGCGGTGGCAGCGGATGGGATATCCGCGGTCGCTGACAAAGTTGGGCCTTGTGTGCTGGTGACGCATTCGCAAGGCGGCGGCATCGGATGGTCGACCGTGCTTCGCACGGAGAACGTCCGCGGCATTGTCTGCTACGAGCCAGGAAGCAATTTTCCGTTCCCGGAAGGTGAGGCGCCCAGCGAGATGCCGAGCGCCGGCGGGCCACTGGCCGCCATGGAAGTCCCCCTCGATGAGTTTTTGAAGTTCACGAGGATCCCCATCGTTATCTTTTTCGGCGATTTCATTCCGTCCGAACCGGTCGAAAATCACGGCCAAGATCAGTGGCGTGTGCGAGCGGCAATGGCTCGTCTCTGGGCCGATGCCGTGAACCGTCGCGGCGGCCACGTCGAAATCGTAGACCTCCCCAGCATCGGCGTGAGGGGAAACACGCATTTTCCGTTCTCGGATCTCAACAACGTTGAGATTGCTGATCTCATGTCAGCTTTCCTTTCGCGAAACGGACTGGATTAGCAGGCCACAAGCTCAACTCCTGCTGTGGCCCGGACTTTCGTACGCGCATCGGAGGTAGAGATGGACTGGAGAGCGTTCTTCAGGGGCTCGGTGAGCTCTGTCGCCCGCTTGGCAGGCGTTGCAATCCTGAGCTCCTGGCTCTTGAGCGTCGCGCAAGCACAAACTGCTGCTCCCCAATCCTCGGGAGAGTTCGTCACTGTTCAGACGAAGGCAGGCTCTCTGCGGGGCCGGGCACTCGCTGACAGCAATCTCTCGCTCTTCCAAGGCGTGCCATATGCACGACCTCCCGTCGGGGATCTCCGGTGGAGGCCACCGGCTCCGGTCGTGGCTTGGTCAGGGTCACGAGATGCCCTGGCGCCTGGCAGTCCATGCCCACAAACGGGGCGATTGGCGAGTTCCAACGAGGACTGCCTCTACCTGAATATCTGGGCGCCAAAAAACGACGGGCGCACTCCCGCACCCGTCATGGTGTTTCTCCACGGCGGTGGTCAGCGCAACTCCGCAGCGCATGAATATAAGGCCGACCGGCTAGTGACGGGCGGCACCCCCGTCATCTACGTCGGTATCAACTATCGGCTCAACATCTTCGCCTTTATGGCACACCAGCAATTGTCGGCGGAGGAGCCATCGCTCGGGTCCGGGAACTATGCCGCCCTCGATCAAATCGAGGCGCTTCGATGGGTTCGCGACAACATTGCGAGCTTCGGTGGGGATCCAAACAATGTGACGCTATTCGGGGAGTCAGGCGGCGCGCAGGCCGTCTGCGTCCTAATGGCTTCACCTGCAGCGAAGGGACTCTTTCGCCGAGCGATCTCTCAAAGTGGCCCCTGCCAGTGGCAGTTCTACCCTTCCCTGGCGGCGTCAGAAGAGCGAGGAGTGGACGTCGCGACACAGCTGGGATGCTCAGGTCCGGAAACCCTTTCGTGTCTCAGGGCGCTTCCCGCCGGTGCGGTTCTAGCCAAGGAGCGCGGGGCCCAATCGGATACCGCTGCGGCCCAACCGTCCTGGGGAGGCGGGGTCCTTCCCATCCCGGTTCGTGAGGCCTTCGCGACTGGTCAGTTCAACCGTGTCCCCTTCATTCAGGGCTCGAATACCGATGAGGGGCTATTTCAGCTGGCGACACAGTATGCGCAAAAGGGGCAGGTGCTAGCGAGCGAACGATACCCCGAGATCTTGAAACAGTACCTTGGCGCCTCGCGTGTTGAGGCGGTCATGCAGCGTTATCCCTTGGCCAAATTCGGCTCAGTTCTCGAAGCCCTGGCGGTGGTCCTGAGCGACTCGGGAATGGTCACCAACAACCGCATTGGCCTGTGCAACATGAGGCTGGCGAACCAACTTGCAGCCCCGCACACTTCGGTCTTTGCATATGAATTCGCCGACAGATCCGCCCCATATCCTGCGCCAATTTTTGACGCGCCGAACGCGGTACCCGGAGCAGCGCACACCAAGGATCTGTCTTATATCTTCAACCAAGGCCCATTGACCGATCAGCAAAGGGCGCTGTCCGACCAAATGATCAAGTACTGGACGAACTTTGCGGCTACCGGCGACCCTAATGGTCCGGGCTTGCCGCACTGGCCGGCTTTCAAGGTCGATCGGGAGGAAGTCATGCTGCTCGCGCTGGGCGAGCCAGTGAGCGACCCCAGCTTCGCCTCGAGGCACAACTGCGCGTTCTGGGCGCAGATGGGATTTGCGACACTCGCCGGCCCATACCCGACGCCGACGGCGGCTGGGCCAGAATACAAATAGGCTGGACTATCATCGAACCGACGAGCAAACGGGAGGCGGCAGCAATGCCGCCCCGACGCTTCGATCGGATTTATCAGCTCAGGTTATAGGGCCTATCGCCAGCCGCGCCCTACTCTCGAAATCAAGCTCATCATAAAATTGGCGCCCCAACGAGTGGCGATTGTTCGCCGGCGTCCGATTACAGATGAAGAGCATCCGGCGAAGATGCCCCAGATTCAACTTCCGGGAAAACCGATCGGGCTGAGACCTGAGCGCAAGCTTGGCTTCGCACTTTTTCGAATTGCCGCGCTCGTGGCGACGCTGGTGTGCGCTCCGAACGCGAGCTTTGGGCAGGAGCATCCCTCCTCCGACCCGTTCGTATTGACCCTGCGCGGTGATGAAGCGCCGGAAACCCTTCGCAGAACCTTTGAGGCACTAGGGGCCGCCGGAAGCAAGGTCGAGATTCGGATTGCCGGGGAGAACCGGAGCATTGGCTCGGCGGCGCCGGCGGCTCCTCCGAACGTCGGCCAGCGCCCATTTGGGGCAGTGGTCGACGACTCGCCGGTGGAGGCATTTCTAAGCCGGTTTGTGGAAGGTCTCGCGTCTGGTTTTCGCGCAGTTCCTTTGCTGGCCGATCTACCAGGCGACTGGCGCGCGGCGTGGAGTCAGGTGCGCAATGGCGGTGGTGGCATTGCAGCTGAGTGGCGAATTGCGGCAATTCTGGCTTTTGCTCTTGTGTCTGCGATGCTGTTCCGGCGCGCGACCGCGCCTTGGTTTGCCCGACGCGTGGGTGACTCCACCGCAGAGTTAGCGGGTCGCCTCAAAGCGTCGTCCTGGCTTCTTGCGAACGATATTCTGACGCTTGGGATTGGGTTACTCGTGCTGCAGGTTCTCAGGAACCTATGGCTTCCGGAGCAGGATCTCGCACGGGCAACCCTCCACGCAATCTCGACATCAGTCGCAATTTCCGCCGCGTATCTGATAGCCGGGCGCTTCCTTCTGGCGCCAGGTGCTCCGGCGCGGCGTCTCATGCCCTTGCCCCGAGCCAATCGCCATTATCGCCTGTTAGCGTTCTATGGCGTCGCGTCGCCTGCCCTTATGGCGGTGACGCTGCTCTCGCAGCGAGTAGGAGGGCCCCAGACCTTCGCGGGTCTTCTGGTTTTGGCCGGCTTCGCGCTCATGTTGTTCAAGGTGTGGTGGTTTGTAGACGGCCGGCGCGATTTAGAGGTGCTCATCCTCACCGTCGGGACAGTCCCCGGGCCGGGATGCCGCATTGTGGCAGCGGCCGCGGGCTGGATCTACGCCGCTTGCTTTATCCTGCTTTGGATGGTCGGCAATACCGCCTGGGCAGCGTCGAACGGCGACGGATGGGTCCGGACTGCCAGCTGGACGCAATTCCAGATCGTGGCGACGCCGATACTGGCCGTGGGAGTTGCCAGCTTGTTGGCATCGCGACGGGCTCATTCGGCGGTTGTCAGCGAGAACAGCCCATATTCGCTAGCGGCCAGTCGTGCAGCACAGGTGGCGGCAAGCGGACTTGTGTGGGTCGTCGGCTCAATCTTTCTAGCCCGACATTGGGCCGGGTTTCTGTTCGGAGTGAGCACCGAACAGTTCAGCTCTTTAACCCGCCAGATTGGTGGCGTGGCCGCGTTGGCTTTCAGTTGTTGGGTCGCGCTCGTATTCCTGAGAACATTCTTCGATGCATATGCGCCCAAGCGGCCAGTGAGTTCGCCAGGAGACGAAGACGAGGCCGATGAGTACAGGCCTTCTCGGCTAGTCACCATCATGCCCCTTATCAGGGGTGTTGTCGTTTTTGCGGTGCTCGCACTCGCAGCACTGGTCCTTCTTTCGCAGCTCGGCGTTGACACCGGGCCGCTCCTAGCGGGGTTTGGCCTGCTTGGACTCGCCGTATCCTTCGGCGCCCGAGACCTGATACGCGATGTCGTCGGAGGGTTCTTCTTCATGCTGGAGGATGCTTTTCGGGTTGGCGAATACGTCGATACAGGCCGTGTCCGGGGCACCGTCGAAAAAATATCGTTGCGATCAATGCAGCTGCGCCACCAAAGCGGCCAAATCCATACGGTGTCATTCGGCCCGCTTTCCTCGCTGACCAATGCAAGCCGTGACTGGGCGACTGTGAAGTTCAACGTTCGCCTGGACCACACCGCCGACATCGAAAAGGCCCGCAAAACGATCAAGAAGATCGGCGCTGAGCTGATGGGCGACCCTGAATTCGGGCCCTATTTCATCCTTCCGGTCAAAATGCAGGGGGTCGCAGATATCACTGAGGGTGCCATCGTGGTGCGCCTGAAGTTCACGGCAAAGCCCAATCAGGCGTCGACCCTCCAACGAGAAGCGCTCAAGCGCGTTTACCGCGGGTTGACCGAGGCGGAGGTGCCCTTCGCATCCAATGCCGTCACGGTACGCGAAGGAGGAGGCAAATCCGCAGCCGCGGCAATCGCTACTATTTCTTCCCCATCATCGCTTTCGCCAGCGTCCGGTTAGCCCCGCGGGCTGGGCAAGCTTTCCGAGGGTCACGTACTCGCATAGAAATTTTCAGAACGGTCGTTCTCATCTGACGTCATTCTATGGCCGGCAACCGGGTGCGCACGTTGCGCGCATCCGGTGCGAGGGCATATTCGGCACCCAACTCCGATGGAAATAGCGAGCTCTGGATTCGAAACGTCGACACCGTCTGAATAAATGAGCTCGTTTGCATAGGCGATATGGCAGCCAAGCCCGATGGAGAGATGCCGCTTGGGTTCATTATGCCGATAGCCGCCTTTGGTGACTGCCTTCGCGATGCAGAAGAACCGCTGGCCGTCGGGCATTTGGCTGATCTGAACGTTGATCCGATCCGGATGAAGGAATGCCCCGTAAACGTTCCATCGCGGACACGCGCCTGAGTGGCGCGGGATGTGGATGCCGGACAGCGAAAAGCGCTTCGAGATATTCCCCGCGATGTCGGTTCGAACGAGGTGCAGCGGCACGCCGCTACGGCCCGGCCGCTGGAGCGTCGTCATTCGATGACACACCTGCTCGAAACTGGTGCGGAACCGGCGACTGATGCGCTCGACGTCGTACCGCGTTTCCTTGCAGGCTTGGAAGAATGGCTCGTAGGGCATCATGAGGGCAGCCGCGAAGTAAGCCGTCAGCGCATTCCGGGCTACCGGCTCTGCTTCCTCCGGTAGCGATGCCTCGATGATGAGTTGGGCTATGATATTGCCGGCTCCCAACCGGCCGAGGTGCTGCGCAACTGCAAATGCTGCTGTCTCGGCGGGGAGGAGATCGGCGGTCAGAATTTCATTACGCAGCGTGTCGACCCTTCGGGTCATTCCCGGCGGAAGCGCTGCCAATCGCCATTGAAGCCCGAAAACGTTGTGAAGGTATGTGCGCAGACCGTGCTCGAACGACTCCGAGGCGTCGTCAATGTCCTTCCGAATGCGTTCGGCGGCAGTTTCCAGAACAGGGAAATGGTTGGCGTTCGCCTGAAGGAAATCGGAGACCGCGTCGGTTGTGACAGAGTCCCCCGCCTCAATCTGAGGCTTGATAGAAATACCTTCCGCGCCGATGGCGCGATATCGGTCATATAAACGCAAGATTGCCCGGCCAACCGCGGGATTGGATGTCGCTAGATCGCTGATGTCCTGGTTTGTCAAATCGGAGTCGGCAAAAAGATCGTCGCCGAACAACTCCATCAAGTCTCCCGCGAGCCGGGGTTCTTCGCTTTCCGCGAGCTCTCCAGGTTCCACGCCGAAATAGGCCGCCGCCCTGAACAGCAGCGGAACGGTCACCCGCCGGCGGTTGTGTTCCAGCAAATTGAGATAGCTCGGCGAGATCCCCAACGCCTCAGCGAGAGCCGCCTGGCTGACCTTCCGCAATCGACGGAAGCGTTTGATCCTGCCTCCGATCTGGACATTCATCTGCTGCACACTTGACCTTTACAAGATTGACTCAATCGACGCAAAACTTGACAGCGATTTTCTCATTAACACATTGATTTACCAGTAATTCTTGCGCCACCGCCGCTCCCTGTCAATATATAGACAACCCGGTGAGCACGCGGGGAGCAGCCGACCGCAAAGCGGCGCTTCTCGCTCATGTGCTCGCGACCCGAAGCCAATGGAGTGATCCATGACGCGACATCAAAATCCACGTGAGCTCATCGAAAGCTGTCTGAAGCCTCTGGGCTTGAACGAGCATTCGCCCGCAACCCAGGAGACGGTTCGCCGCCTGATCGACGCATTCACTTCGACGAAACCGGACAATGGAGCCGACACCCGGCCTCTCGAAGGTGCCCGGGCGCCCGTGATCGTCATCAACGAAGCCGCCCACGGCTACGACGCCTGATCCGGCTATCCACAACCCAGCGCAGTTTGCACCCGTCGCGGGGCGGGCGCGAGGCCGTAGAGGCAGTTCCAGTGGATCGACTCTCGATTTTTGAGACAGCCTCGGCGATGCGCGAGGCTGTCGATGGATGGCGCGCGTCGGGAGAGCAAGTTGCTCTCGTTCCCACTATGGGAGCGTTACACGAGGGGCACCTTTCGCTCGTTGAAGCCGGTCGTCGCCACGCCAGCCGGATCATCGTCTCGATCTTCGTGAATCCGACGCAATTTGGACCAAATGAGGACTTCCAAAAGTATCCTCGAAGCTTCGAAGACGACTGCTGCAAGCTAATGGCTTCGCAGGTCGATGCCGTCTACTTCCCTTCGGTTGGGGAAATGTACCCTGCCGATTTCGCTACAACCGTGCGTGTCGTTGGACCGGCGGCGGTTGGTCTTGAAGATCAATTTCGTCCCGGTCACTTCGAAGGTGTCGCGACAGTCTGCTGTAAGCTGTTCGCCCAATCCCGTGCTGACTTCGTGGTTTTTGGCGAAAAGGACTTTCAGCAGCTTAAGGTCGTGACACGAATGGCGTCGGACCTTGGGCTTGGCACCCGGGTGATCCCCGTCGAGACGCTGCGTGAACCTGATGGGCTCGCGGTGTCTTCGCGCAATCGGTATCTGACGGCCGAAGAGCGCTATCAGGCACCGACGCTGCATCGTGTCATGCAGAACCTGGCGGCGAATATCCGTCTACGGAAGTCCGTAGCGCAGGCGATCAGCGCCGCCCGCGACGAACTCACTGCGTCCGGCTTCGCCGTCGACTATCTGGAAGTTCGGGGCGCCGAAACCCTGGAGCCGGTCAGTTCACTCACCTGAGGCTCCGTTCGGATTCTGGCGGCCGCGCGACTGGGCGGCACCCGACTGATCGACAACATCGCGGTTTGAAAAGCTGAGCGCGACCGTCGCTCAGCGCCAGCGGCATATCAATCCTGAAGAGAAGGAAATTGCCATGAACGCCATCGCCCAGCAGCCAAAGTCTTTTGCCCCGACGGGCACCCGTCGCCCCACCTACGCGGAGCTCAGGAGCGAACTCCTGGCCCGTTATCCTTCGGGATTTGCCCCAGGCGGCGTCGCCATCGATGACATCGCGCAGCTGCGCCTTCAAAACACATTTGACACCCATCTCGATATCGCTCGCGAGATGGCCACTGTCATGCGCCACGACATCGCTGCCTATGACGCCGACACCTCAAAGTTCACTCAGTCGCTCGGCTGCTGGTCAGGGTTTCACGCCCAGCAGATGATCAAGTCTGTGAAGCGACTCCGCGGCACGGCCAAGGGCTCTTACGTCTACCTGTCGGGCTGGATGGTCGCAGGCCTTCGTAATCGCTTCGGCCATCTCCCCGACCAGTCGATGCATGAGAAGACCGCAGTCGCGGATCTCATCGAGGAGATCTATGTCTCGCTGCGCCAGGCGGATGAGGTAGCGCTGAACGACCTCTTCAAGGCTCTCAAGGACGCTCGCTCGGCTGGCGATGCCAAGGCTGAAGCGGCCGCTGTAGCCGCAATCGATGGTTTCGAGACTCATGTCGTTCCGATTATCGCCGATATCGATGCTGGGTTCGGCAACGAGCATGCGACCTATCTCCTGGCGAAGGAGCTCATCCGCGCCGGCGCTTGTTGCCTGCAGATCGAAAACCAGGTCTCGGACGCCAAGCAATGCGGACACCAGGACGGCAAGGTTACCGTCCCGCGCGAGGACTTTATCGAGAAGCTGCGTGCCTGCCGTCTTGCTTTCGAAGAACTCGGCGTCACCGATGGAGTTGTCGTCGCCCGCACCGATAGCCTGGGCGCCGGTCTCACGCAGAAGATTCCGGTTAGTCAGAAGCCCGGCGATTTGGCGTCTCAGTACACCAAGTGGCTCAACACCGAGCCTGTGTCCGATGCCTCCCCGCTTCAGGAGGGCGAGGTCGCGATCCAGCTCGAAGGCAAGCTCGTGCGGCCGACGAGGCTCGCCAACGGTCTTTTCCAATTCAAGGCAGGGAGCGGCCGAGCGCGTGTCGTCGAAGACTGCATTGCCTCCATCAATGAGGGCGGAGCCGATCTCCTCTGGATCGAAACGGATACCCCCAACGTCAACGAGATCGCTTCGATGGTCGCGGAGATCCGCAAGGCGGCCCCGGGTGCCAAGCTGGCCTATAACAACTCGCCTTCGTTCAACTGGACGCTCAATCTGCGTAAGCAGGTCCGTGCGGAATGGCTGAAAGACGGTCGTATCAAGGCCGACGACTACCCGGATAGCAATGCGCTGATGGCCGCCGATCTCGATGACAGCGAGCTCGGCCACGAGGCCGATGCCAGGCTCGCCCGCTTCCAAGTTGACATCGCCGCCCGTGCCGGCGTGTTCCACAATCTCATCACGCTGCCGACATTCCACCTCACTGCCAAGAGCGTCGACGAGCTCGCACGCGGCTATTTCGGCGACGATCGGATGAAGGCTTACGTCAACACGGTTCAGCGCGAGGAGATCCGTCGGGGGATATCAGCTGTGAAACACCAGCACGAAGTCGGCTCTGACCTGGGCGACACTTTCAAAGAGATGGTCGCCGGCGATCGCGCGCTGAAGGCGGGCGGCCACGCCAACACCATGAACCAGTTCTCACCAGCGTAACCGGCGAGGGGGGGGGGGGGG
>NZ_JBMDKB010000052.1:0-11871 GCF_057809495.1 Allobosea sp. FG18 | reverse complement strand
GCAGAATCCCCCACGATCTCGCCCACATCACGTGCCTCGCGGAAACGACCGTTTGCGAGAGGCTAAGAAATTGGTGGTTGTCGCAGCCTGAGATGCCCGCCAATCTTCGCGACACACTCGGGCGACGGATGCGGTTGCCTGGATCACTCGCTGCGGGGGCGTATGACGGGGCAGCGGAAGCCGAGCGAGCTTTGGCGGCTGCTCATCGGGGCTGCCATGCTCGCCCTCGGAATCATCGTCGTTGCAGCTTCATGGTGGAAAGGCCCGCTATCCCGAGAGCGGTTGTCGCTGATCGAGCAGTTCGGCCCGATGACCGTGGCGACACCACTGGTCCGATACGGTGGCCCTGGCCACCGCCAGAGCAGTGGCACTTATCGGACCCAGGACATTCCGCTATTGGCGGCAGGTCGGATTTCAGGAACGTATCGCCCCGCGAAAACGCTGTGGGTCGATGATTTGGACCGCATCCCACGCAGTCAAAAACTGAGTTTCTTGGTCGATCCAGGCAGGCGTCTCGTCTACGAGGCGACGACCAATGGCAGGGTCCTCCTCGCCTATGAGGAGACGGCGGCAAAGCTGAACGAGACGGTTCGACAGAACATGTTGTTCGGGCTCGGCTTTGTCGCGATCGGCGGATTCTGGCTCGCGCCCATCGTGTGGCGTCATTGGCGGCGCGAGCGAGAAAGTCGCGAACCGAGTTGAAGCGTGTGATGGCCAATGGCATGCTGTCGGGCTTGTCCATGATGCTCTTATTGACCGGTCGGAGCGCAATCAAAAACAGATGGTTCCGACCACGCTCGCCGCCGCCTTCGAGCATCGTCGCCAGCCCCGATTCTACAGGGGTTTGCGATGACGGTCGGGAGCGCGTCGGCGGGAGGTTTTTGGGACCGGGGCTGGCGAGAGAGGGCGGTTGGTGGGCCGAGGATGGTGGCGCGAAACGCGCGACGGTCGGACCTTCAGGAGAAGGTGGAAACGGCAGGCCACCGGATAATCTTGGGACCGGATAATCTGGAGAAGGGAGATGATGGAGGCGGCTTCCATTGCTTCGCTGACGCGCGAATACCGCGCCTTCCGTAATTCGGCTTGCCGAAGGCCGTGAATACACATCGTGCAACCGAAATTCGCTGCCGTCGCGCAATGCTATTGGCTCAATCTTAGAAGCCGCTTAAGATTCCAATCAGGATCGCGAGATCATTTCATGCACTCAATGGAACCTGCTGACTACAGATCAAGCGCGCCGGAACCGGAAGAGGTTCGGAAGCAGTTGGCTCGCATTCTCTCGAGTCCCGATTTCGCCGTCCCACAACGCCTGACAGCGTTTCTTACATTCGTAGTCGAAGAAGCACTCGCGGGTCGCGGCGACGGCGTTAAAGGTTACACAATCGCCACAAAGGTATTTGATCGGCCTCACGATTTCGATACCCTAAACGACCCTGTTGTTCGGATCGAAGCGCGACGGCTTCGCAGTGCCTTAGAGCGTTATTATCTAAAGGGCGGAATTTCGGATCAGGTTCTGATCGACATTCCAAAGGGGACGTACGCCCCAAAATTCTCGCGACGACATCAGGAGCCAGCACCTCATCGTACCGAGCCACTTGTAAGCGGACTACAAAGGGCCAAATTCGTGGTAGCGATTGTTGGGTCCGCCTTTGTCTTCACCGTAGTGGCGGTTTGGGCAGCCTTCGGCCACCGCTTTGCGAACTCTTCGCCGATCCCCGGAAATCCAGAAGTTAGTTTGGTGGTGTCTCCCTTCATCAATCTTTCTGGGCCGGAGGGAGGGCTCTATTCTGCAGGAATATCCGACGAACTCTTGAATCAACTGGCGCGCTTTAAGGAGTTAAGAATTATCAGCCGCGATGCCGCGTTAGCGTCGCGTGGCTCTTTGCAAGCCCCGCTTCAACCGGGCTCTGTAAATTATGCCCTTGAAGGAAGCGTTCGCGTGCACGACGGAAAGTTGCGCGTTTTGAGTCGACTACTCGATGGAAATACGAAACGCATCCTATGGAACAAAGTGTATTCTCGCGATATAAATCGATCAGATGCCGTTGAAATTGAAGCTGACATTGCGACAAGGGTCGCGACATCAGTCGCTCAACCATACGGGGCGATATTCACCCCGGTTTCGCTCGACGCCGCCGGGCGAACTCCCGCTGGGGCAGAGGCTCATTTGTGCATTCTGCGCTTCTACCAATACAGGAAAGAACCGACCCGAGAAGAACATCAGATAACGCGAGATTGCCTCATTGATACGGTGACACGCAACCCAGGTTATTCGACGGGGTGGGCGATGTTGGCCTACCTTTACCTCGACGAGGATCGCTTTGAGTTTAATCAACATCAAAAGGCACCCGCAGGAAAAAGGCGGGCGCGTGAGGCTGCGGAGCAGGCCGTAAATCTCGACCAAGCCAACGTTCGTGCCCTTCAGGCATTAATGATCGTGCTATTCTATAGCAAGGAGCCAGAAATAGCTCTGAAGATTGGAGAGCGCGCATTGGCACTCAATCCAAACGATACCGAAATGTTGGCCGAATTCGGTAGCCGCCTTGCTCAATTTGGGGAACGAAAGCGCGGACTATCGATGATTGAGGAGGCAATCGAAAGAAACCCCAATCATACAAGATATTACACTGCAATTCTAGCACAAAATTACTACATGTCGGGCGATAATGATCGAGCTTTATATTGGATAAAGCGCGCCGATATGAAGCGATTCTCGAACTACCATTTTGTCGCTGCACTAATTTTTGCACGCGCGAACATGAAACAGGAAGCCAAGGCCAGCGCCAGTGAGTTTCTGAAGATGCGGCCTAGGTTTTTTGATAACTTGGAGGCGGAACTCGCAATGAGGAATTACGGCGCGGCGGATCGTCGTATCATTATTGAAGGAGCCCGTCAGGCGGGATTTCCGGTCGGACAGATTGAATCATAGTATTCATCGGATCAGAGGCTCGGGGTTTTGCCCGTCACCAGCGCCAACGGGTCCGTAAGCGCGTCAAGTTATCGACCTCCTCTTGCCAACATTTCGTTCGACAAAATTCAAATCGGCATCATGTTTGCCTGCTCGCAGTCAACATGGGGTAATCATTGGGACCGATCGAGCACCTACCGTTTCCGCCACGCGAATTCCGTGGCTATTCATTGAATTTTGCGGCCCGACTGGAAGCCTCGCTTCCTCATTTCATCTTGAAAACTCTCTACGCCAGCAATCTCGCCCGGCAGGCCATCTTCGCCGTCGCTGCCGAAGTCGATCTCGACAGACCCAGGGACTTCCTGGATCGCATCGCGCATCATGCACCGGATGCTCTGGCTGGAATCGAACACCTTGATCCGCTGGCGCAAGTTGCGCGGGCGCTGATCCTGATGAAGCCGAAGAGCACGCTCGGAGCGCTCTATGGCACCTGCCCAGACGGGCTGCTGGGGGCCTTCTCCAGGTTCGGGTGCATGCCGTTGTATGGCTCGGAGATTTACAGGCAGACCTTCGACATTTTCGCGAGGTCCGAGAACCGAGGCCGTGCCAAAGCGCTCGGGCAACTGGAAGGCCAGCTTCGCTCTGAACATATTGTTGTCGCCGCTGGCCTCGACGACGTGCTTCAGCACAGAGCGGTGCTGGAGAGAACTAAACCCGCCGAAGTTCCCGCTTTGAACGCCTTCGCACGGATGATCGTGGACCTGTGCGACGCGACGCCCCAAGCGATCAAAGAATCGCTTGATAGCCTTCCGACCGGAACCAAAGGCGTGAAGATCGGCGAATGGGCACAGTCCTGGATGGGCCGCCAAGTTCGGCTGCCGTGTCCCCTCCCGATCGCTGATGATGATCCCGATCTGCGCGTTTGTTTGGGGGCTGAGCAGGCCAGCCTCGGACGCCGCTTCCGAAACTGTGCCGAGAGCCGGATGTCCTATGCATTCTTTGGCGAACGGATTCTGGTGGAGTGGATTCGGCCCGGCGAGAACGCCGTAATCGAACTGGCGCTTGTGCAGTCGGGGGCGGAAGCGCGCTATTCGTGCGAACAGGTGGTGGGTCCGCGCAACCGTCGTGTGAAACCCGCCGTTGCGGCGGCCATTCGCGAACGCTTCGACCAGCTTGGCATTCTGTATCAGGCCAGCCCGTTTCCAGCCGCCGAGCAGGAGGGGCTCCAAGCTCTGCTCGATCATTTTCCGAACGCGCCCTTCGCCGACTACCACGCTCGGCGCGTTGACGACGATGATGCCGAGGGCGAGAATGCAGAAATCGCCCGCATGCTCGATGAACTCACGGTCGATATGGCCGAGGGCGCGGCGTGATGGACGCGGCCATCGTCGAGATTCAGCAGGCTCCGGCGCGTGTGGTCCTCCGGGACCGCCAAGGTGTCGTCATCGGCGTGATCGAGCGCCAGCCACTGGTCGGCAAGCTGATCGCCCGTGACGCGCGCGTCGGCGCTTATGAGGAGCGAAGTAGGATAACGCGTGACAGGCATGGGCGGCTCGTTGGCCGAACCAACCTGCTCCAGGCGCTGCTTTTCCGGGAGCGCTGATGCGGACTCTTCTCGTCCTCGCCGCACTCGGCTGGGTTATCTCGCTGCCGTGGGTGACCTTGTTCGCTTACGTCGTGCTGATCGTTATCGCGATCGCCGTGCTGTGGCTGATCTCGGCTTCAATAGAACGCCATGCCGTTTCGGCCTCGCACGGCGGAAAGATCATCGACCACAACTACGTCGCTGCGCTCGAAGCCATGGTGGCGGAGGCGGAAACCCAGACAGACGCGCTGCGGTGCGAGATTGAGC
Source organism: Allobosea sp. FG18 (assembly GCF_057809495.1). Classification (NCBI taxonomy): domain Bacteria; kingdom Pseudomonadati; phylum Pseudomonadota; class Alphaproteobacteria; order Hyphomicrobiales; family Alloboseaceae; genus Allobosea; species Allobosea sp. FG18. The sequence goes on along the minus strand of NZ_JBMDKB010000052.1, from coordinate 7,111 downwards.
GGCTTCGTTTGGCTGCTGCTTCGGAGTGCGATCCGAAGGCTGCCTTGTTCCGGCGCGTCGGACTCAATGACGGTGCGCCTCAATGGCTCGTAGCTGCGGCACGGCGCGCCTATCGCGTCGCTCTACACCCTGACAAGCATCCGGCGCACCGGAAGCAGGAAGCCGAGAGAAGGCTCAAGATGGCCGAGGGGGTGTTCGACCAGATCGCGGCTCGAAGCTAAGCCAATGCTTCATGCAGCGACCCAAGAGGCTCGTTCTCGGCATTGAGCCCAAGCAGGTTCCACTGCGGCGACCGAATGAATGCGCGCGGCGGTAGGACGATCCAACCATCCTCGTCGCCGACCGCGACAAACTGGCCCGCTGCGACGCAAAGCGCGGTCAGGGCGCAGACAAATGCCGCTCGGTCATCATGGTTGATGATGGCGCTTGGATTGAGCGTCAGTCTCCTTCCCGGCAGGAGGCACTCCATCAGCACACTGAAGCCGCCGGTCGCCGCGAGGTGACGGAAAAACGTGTCGGAGCGATCCCCTCTCCATGCCGAAAGGTGCTCCGGGTTGTCGATCATCAGTCCAAGGAACGAACTCGGAAACGCCTCCACTAGCGCTTTCTGGTCGATAGCCACACCGTGCCGAGCATCTTGTACATCGCAGCACGCGACGAGGTGTCGAACGCAGTCGTTGGCTTGCTCGTTCAGCAACTTGCCGACCGGAGCACTCGATTCGCCCGGCTTGCCGATCAGCGGACGGAGGCGGCGGGTCAGCATCCTTTCAGCCGTCCGATACCTGCCGATGATCCCGAAACCTCGGCGGATCGGACCGTCGAAGGCCGCCGCGATGATCTGGCGACCGCCCGCGACCTGGGCAATCACACGCTCGCGCTCCGGTTCGACAGCGCGGAAGCGCGCGATGTCCCATGAAACACCAGATGCGGACCAATCGAGCCGACAAATGGCACTGGATCGACGGGTTGGAGAGCATCCCACGTCGATGCCGACGACCGATCCCTGCTCCGTTATCAAGCGGCTGCTCCAGCGGGCGGTGCCGGAGTTTGCAGCCACTCGAATGCCGCAGCAATTCGCACGCTTTGAAGTCGGTGCAGCACGTCATGATCGAAGTGCTGAGCGGTACAGCGCGAGCGGGCGTCCGCGCATATTCGCGCGAACAGGCGGGTGGTCACCCAGGTGTCGGCGCTGGCCCGGTGAAGTTGCCCAGGAACGTTGATCCCGACCTCCCGCACGATGTCGCCAAGCCTGTAGCTCGCTCGGCCCGGAAACACGCGCCGGGCGAGCAGCAAGGTGCACAGTGTCCGAACTTGTCGCCCGTCGAGGAAATCCTGCGCCTCATGCTCCAGGAATTTTCGGTCGAACCCCGCGTTGTGGGCCACGACCGGCGATGCCGCGATGAAGTCGGCCAACTCACGCATCACGGCGGAGGACTTCGGCGCGCCGCTCAGCATCGCCGTCGTGATGCCGGTGATATGCGTGACCTCGGCGGGCACGCGGAGGCCGGGATCGACCAGTGTCGAAAACTCCTGACCAGCCCGACCATCGATGATCTCGCGGGCCGACACCTCGATCACGCGTGCTCCCAGGGTCGGGCTGAGACCCGTGGTCTCGAAGTCGAGGACGACGAAGCGCCCCATCGGGATGTTGTCCAACTACCTCAGCCCCTCAAGCTTCCCGCATGATTCCGCATTCCCAAACGATGCCGCCACCGGGCCGATCTCGGCAACATCAAAACGGCCTCCAATGACGGGACCGACGAATTGACCGTTAGGCTGGCAGTCACGATTCCTTGCCAGAATCGCGGTCTGTTCCCTCCTAGAATTACGACCTCCAGTTCATGAACCTGTACGATTTAGAAGCCGCTGCCCCTCTGCTCGGCAAGGAGCTTGTCCGAGCGCGACGGCATCACCGTGTCACCCGAAGCGCGCTCGCGATGGACGCGGGCATCAGTCGTATCACCCTCGCGAACCTGGAAGCCGGGCGTGGCTCGCTGGCCTCATTGATCGCCGTCCTCGCGGTCCTCGGCCACCGCTTCGCCGATCAACCTCCCGAGGTCGAGCTTGGCCGCTGGGTCGCTCAATCTCGGAAACGCGCAGGGCTGTCACAGGAACGTCTCTGCGCCCTGGCCCGAGTTTCGAAGCCTGCACTGGTGCGCGTCGAGCGGGGTGAAGGCAACATCTCGACGTTGATCGCGGCCATGGCGGGGCTGGACTTGTCGATGGCCTTGGTCGATGTCGCGATCGAGACCACGCCGCCGCCATCTCCTGCGCCCACCGCCCACGTTCTCCTGGGCGACTGTCGCGAGCATATGCGGGATTTCGCCCAGCAAGGGTTGCTGTTCGACGCCGTGATCTGCGATCCACCATATCACCTGTCGATCGCGCGCCGCTTTGGTGGAAAGCGAGCAGCGGCATTGAAGGGCGGCGAGCCGGGCAGTGACAACCCCTATAGGACTGTGGCCACCGGTTTTCTCGGGCAGGTATGGGACGGCGGCGACATCGCGTTCGATGTCGAGACATGGCATGCGGCATATGCCGTGCTGAAGCCGGGCGGTCACCTCGTCGCGTTTGGTGGACCCAGAACCTTCCATCGCCTCGCCGTCGCGATCGAGGATGCGGGCTTCGAGATACGAGACCAGATCATGTGGCTGTTCGGGTCCGGTTTTCCGAAATCTCTCAATCTTCGAGGCAAGCACGCAGGTCGCGGGACAGCCCTCAAACCCGGCTATGAGCCGATCATCATCGCGCGCAAGCCACTCGCGGAAACAAGCGTAGGGTCCAACGTCGTGAGGTTCGGCACCGGGGCGATGAACATCGATGCTTGCCGAATCCCCACGAGCGAATGGATCGAGCAAGGTCGGGCGGGCAGGAAACTCGGAACCTCCGTCGCACTGACTGGCCGTGGCCTATCTCCAACCGGCCCCGTGGGCATCGGGCACAAGGACCGGCCAACATCCCGCCCCGGTAGCAAGGGTGTTGCGAGCTATACTGAGGCCAACGTGGCGGCGGGAATTCGGCCAACGACGAGCCTGAAGCAGTGCGTCGAGGCCCCAAGGGCCGAGAACGGCAGGTGGCCAGCCAATGTGATCCTCACTGACATCGATGAGACTTGGGGGCGGTACTTCTACGCGGCCAAGGCATCGAAGGCCGACAGAGGTTCAGGAAACAACCATCCCACCGTCAAGCCCAACGATTTGATGCGATACCTCGTCCGGCTCGTAACCCCGCCCGGCGGAACGGTCTTCGATCCCTTCATGGGCTCCGGCTCGACCGGGATCGCGGCGATCCAGGAGGGCTTCAGCTTTGTCGGTTGCGAACAGCAGGCCGAGTATATCGAGATTGCGCGACGCCGGATCGCGAAGGTCTTGCCGAAGAACGGGTCGCCGCTCAGCGAGCTTCAGCCTCAGGAACAACCCGCGATCCGAAACGCATCTTAAAACCGATGGCGTCATAGTAGCTTTCGAAAAGATACTTCTGTCCGGCTCCGCGCGGGAGTTGATCGTACGCAACGGAGGCCGAGCAGTTTCGCTCAATCCAGAGACGACGTTCCGAGTTCATCGCCTGGAAATGGTCCTCTCCAAGGGTCTGGCGAGTCATGCCGTTCTGCTTCACGACGTACGGATGGCGAAGGTCTCTCTGGGTCTTGAGGTCTGCGGCAAGCTGGCGCAACGACTGTTTGAACGCGTCTGTCATCCCATATTTAGTTGAGGGGGCTCACCACCGCTAAATAGATCATGCCCAATTCCTGCTGTTCGGCCCATCGGTGCCAGAAGGTCTCGTGCCCCGGCTGCGCTTGGCGCTACGCGCTCCATGTCTCTCGCCGCATTCTCGCCTGCGAACCGCAGCGGCTCCACGCGCTGACGGTCGAGCGCGCCATTGCTGGTCCGCACGATATCGACCGATTGAGAAGGTCGGCCCACAACGCCGTGGCCTATCAGAGGCGTCGCTACCGGGGTTGGCGAAGCGTCGGGGTATGGGGCTGGTACGGTGAGGCGGACTTCCACGGCATTGTTGAGCTTGGCTCGATTTCGACCATTGAGTTCGTGCACACGTTCCGGCGGCGCGGAGAGGTACAGCTACGGTCGATCGAGATCGAGAACCTCCGCACCGAAGTCTACGGGGCGGCCCTGTCGGTCTCGGCGATATCGACTGTGGGCAGCAAAGGCCGATATCAGCCTCTGAAGGTCGCGATCGAGCCGGTGATGACGACCAGGAAGCGCCCTGTGCCGGTCATTGACGATGTGATGGTCGAAGCTATGCCGGTGCTTGTTTGAAGACGACCGCATTCGGCAGCCGGTCGCCCAGCAACACCGCCGGAGTTCAGAGCACCTGCGGGCCGGGCGGTGGTACTGAGCTTTGAGCATTGAACTCGGCGACCGCCCGCTCGACGATTGGCGCGCCAGGATCAGCCCTCCACATGGCGACGATAATCTCGCCCAGCCGGTTTTGAGCAGCCAAGCGATATGGCGGGGCGATCGGCGTGGAATGGTTGATTTCGATCCACGCGGCGTCGAACACCTCGACCAGATTGGTCATATCCTCTTCATCGGCGACAAGGGTTCGAAACGGCATGCAGTCCGCCTATGACGGCGGCGTAGGTCAAGCAAGCCCTCCACCTTTCGACCAAGGTCGAAGACCACCTTGCGCGCTTGCCAGCGGAGCAAGAGATAATTTCCACGCATTGCATGTGACATGGATGTTGAGGCTGCGTCAGGGCGTCGCCTATTCTCCTCATGTGACCTCGATCCCTCCCACCTGGGCGCATCTCCAGCCCGCATCGATCAAGGGCTGCTGGAGCCTCCCTACAGGATGCCGAGGGCTCTGCGGCTCATGCCTGACGACGTGCCGATCAAGACGGCGCTCGCCGTTCCAATGGTGGTCGCCGCGCGGCTGCTGCTGGACCTAGCGATGAAGCAGGGCGGCTTGGTCCTGACCCCGGCTGGCTTCCTCAAGGGGGTGGATGTCTGGCACGTCTTCGACCAGACGGAATGGCCGGGCTCCAACAAGACGCTCACGCTCTCGATGAACAAGGTCATCAACGAGCAGGACGCCCTTGGCGTCTTCTTCACCCGCATCGCCTTGCAGGTGGCTGGGCTGCTGCGGAAACGCGCCGGGGTCCTGAAACCGACCAAGGCCGCGAAATCATTGCTTGCGGAAGAAGCCGCGCCTGCTCTGCTCGGCGAACTGTTCCAAGCCGTGTTCTGGAGGATGAACCTTCAGGATTTCGACCGGAACCCGCTGGAGTTCTGGCCGCAACATCATGCCGGGCTGGCTCTTTGGTGCCTGTCGGTTACCGCTCACAAATGGTCGAGGACCGACCATCTTACCCCTGCCTGTACGATCATGGACACCATCGGCGAGCCCGTCGCGCATGACCTCCCAGGCTTCGCCATGCTGACCCGCGTCCTTCGGCCCCTGACGTGGCTTGGAATGCTGGAGACCCGCAGACAGAAACGTGTTTCCGGCTGGGGGCACGATGAGGATTTCCGAAAGACGCCGGTCTTCGACCAGATGCTGAAATTCAGGGTGGAGATGCTCGGCGCGGAGGACGCGCGGCATTGAGCCGGACTGAACCGCCGACGCACGGTGATCTGTCCTTCATCCCGTCTTCAGAGGCCGCCCGTCAGGCAAGGAATAGCCATTGGCGCGCCCTTCGTTGATGAGAAACTGAATGGCCTCACCAACGGCATCCCCCTGGGCATCGCGCGCCTCTGATTAATGTGCGCGCTGCTCGCGCTCCAGTTCCTCGATGCGGCGCAGCCATTCCTTCTGCGTCATTCAGCGGTCTCCAGGCTTGAGCGGAGGTCCCGGAAAAGAAGGGCCGCCGTTGTGGCGGCCAAAGTGTGGGACGGCGCGGATTGCGTCGCGCCACGTTCCGTATAACAGCCTGCTCGGCCTCTCTGAAAGGCACATCTGACGACGCTGCCGACCTGATGCTCGGCCAGGACGACGTGGGGCCTTGAGCCACAAGATCGCCCCCGGATCGCAGCACATGCGATGCGGTCGGGGCGCAGCGACCCGTTTCTCGGATATCCGAATGTCGGCGTCCTCGGATCGCGGCGGTCTTCAAATCGTGATAGAAATAATTGTACCCCGAACCGGGGTGGCGTCGAGGTCAAACTCACGTCGAAAGCCGTCTCGAACTACCCCCCGTTCGAGACGGCTTTCTTGTGCCCGAGAAGTGGCGCTGCGAACTGATCCCTGGCCGACCAGCTTCGGTTCAGGAGGATTCATTTCGCTTGCGATCGACGCCCCCGGCTTATCGCTCTTGCCCTTACGTTAGAATTGTGTAGGAGAGCCCGCGCTCAATAAGAACGACGGAACAGATGCGCGAATTTGCCATCAGATGCCCCGAGACCAGCCTGCCTGTCGCTACCGGTGAAAAAACGCATGATCGCGGAAAGGGGAAGTGCAACATTCCCCGCCTGTTGAAGGCATGTCCAGCCTGCGGCAGGTCACACGACTGGCTGGTCAGAGATGCTTGGTTGATCGAGGAAGTCACCGACGATAGGCCGCCTCAAGACGATGACCAGGAGCTTCTCTGAATACTGACGATTGCCCGTTCACACATCTGGGCTTCCAGTTCTGTGACAAGGCGAGGACGTTTCGCTGCGATTCCAGCCAGCGGCTACCGAGATGAGCGCCTTACTCGCGATACGTCCGGTGCAGCCTGGGCTTCGATCGGCCGGGCTTGGGCGCTGGCGAGGGGGGCGCGTGTCGAGATGTCGGCGGTTGGCACCAGACGGGCCGAGCTTCATCAAGTTCGTCGGCAAAAATCAGGCCGGTCGAGAGCAGCATGTCGTAAAGATCGATCAACAGCCCGAACTTGAGCCCGTTCGCCGCCGCGATTTCCCTGGCGTAGCGATTGAACAGATCGACCTCCGTTGCGGCAATCTGCCGGGCTACGATACAATCGTGCTCGTTCCGCAACGTCGGGGTTGGCGGCAAAAACTGCAACGAGCCAGTCCACCGCGCGTCGAGTTCACGCGCAGCTTGCAAATACGAGATCATGGCAAGACCTCGCTTCCAGATTGTGGGGTTTAGGTAGTCAGGCGTGCGTATTCCGATGAAGCCGGCCATTGATTCCGAAACGAAGCCGGCCACCTGT
>NZ_JBMDKB010000051.1:0-11914 GCF_057809495.1 Allobosea sp. FG18 | reverse complement strand
AACGGTGGCCGGATATTGATCGGAATGCCGGCCGGCTTCACGTCGGAATCCGCAGCCAGATCCAGCCTCTGATTCAACATCCGCTTTGGCGGAGGTTGATAATGGCGAGAGCGTTCGGCGAGTATTTGCGGTTGCGTGTCTTTAAGGCTGCAGACGAGTAAGTCAGGCGGCAACACGTTTCGGCATCGGGTATCGAGCGCGATCGGCTGGATCGCCCGGGCGAGGATCGGAGAGTTGGCACCCCGACAACAAGGATGCCGACGCGGCTCGCGCCTTGAGCGACTGGCTTGATGGGAACGGCTGGACATTCAAAGAAAGACCGCACATGCACTGGAGCAGGAGCGTCCCGACATCCTGAAGCGCCGCCGCGATTGGTTCGCTGGTCAACTAGATCTCGATCCGGCCAAGCTGGTCTTCATCCACGAGACCGACCTGTCGACGAAGATGACCCTGTGTGGACGGTCACCGCGCGGCGCACGTGCCGGGCGGGCGGGCCGCACGGCCATTTGAAGACAACCACCTTCAGCGGCGCGTTGCCGCTGATCGGAATGACAGCGCCCTCCGTCTACGACGATGCGATGAACGGCAGCGTGTTCCACGCCTATGTCGAGCAGGTGCTGGTCCCGACCCTGTCGGAGGGCGACATCGTCGTGATGGATAAACCTGCCTGCCCACAAGGCCGCCGGGATTCGCGCCGCGATTGAAGCAGTCGGCGCAACGCTTATGTTCCTGCCAGCCTATAGTCCCGATTTTAACTCAAACGAGAACGCCTTTGCCAAGCTCAAGGCTCTGATGCGTGCAAAGGCCGAGAGCACGATCACCGCCTTATGGGACACCGTCGGTTCTTTCGTCGAACTCTTCTCGCCAGCCGAATGCGCAAACTACTTTAAGGCAGCAGGGTATGAGCCGGATTAAACCGGACATGCTCTAATCGTGCAGGCTGCTGCCTGGCTTGAACCCTATGCATGCCAAAGGTCGGAGGGAGGGCTCTGTCGGCTGCCACCGCAGTGGTCGTCGCGCCGGAGGCCGAGCAAACCATGCCGGCCGACACATTGCTCCGCGCGAAGGCAGCGTAGACAATAACCGCCGTGGTTCCCTGCCCGCCAAATAGGGCCGCTCGATTGCCCCTCTCGATGTTCAAAGAGTCTGGCGCACGAGCGGCCGTCCCGGGTTGGGCACACCGGGCTAAAGCTCGACCTCAATGGCTATTCCGCGTTCGACTGCGATCTGTGCCGCTGCCGAGGCGACTGCTAGGTCTTGGAGAGCAACCCCTGTGCCGTCAAACAAGGTGATCTCGTACGGACTTGACCGTCCCACGTGTTCTCCAAGCAACACCGAGCCGATAGGCGTGATGCGAGCCCTATCCAGAATCCCCTCGGCCACGGCATGCTGGCACTCGCCGATGGTTGCCGACTGTTCCACTTCGTCCGCGAACACCGTCGCCGACGCAACTAGGGCAGCCTCGACTTCCTGCTTGCCCTTCGTGTCCGTCCCCATGCACGCGATGTGGCTTCCGGGTCGAACCTGCGACGCTTTGAGTATCGGTCGAAACGAGGACGTGATGGTGATGATGACGTCACCTTCAGCTCCGAGCCTGTCCAGATCAACAGCCTCAAACGGCAGCCCCCGTTCGGAGGCCACGGCCTGCAGCCGATCCAACAATTCCGGCTGGATGTTCCAGCCGACCACCCGCTGAAAGTCGCGCTGCATCAATGCAGCGCGCAGCTGGAAAGTGGACTGGTGGCCGGCACCGATAATGCCCAACACCTTGGCATCTTGCCGGGCGAGATGCTTGATCGATATCGCGGATGCGGCCGCGGTTCGCAATGCGGTCAGGAGATTCCCGCCTATCATCGCATGGCATTGGCCGCTGGCTGCGTCGAAGAGGAGAACCGTTGATTGGTGATTGGTAATGCCCTGCTCGGCGTTGGCCGGCCAGAAGCCGCCAGCCTTCAGCCCGAGCGTCGAGCGCTCGTGGTCGAAGCCGGCCTTGACCCCGAAAAGCGCGCCACCGTTGCCGATCGGCTCGCGCACAACGGGAAAGTTCAGGCCAGACCCGCTCGCCATCGCGGCGAAAACCCGCTCGACGGCTTCCACACATTCCTCAAAGCCGATCAAGCTCGAAATGGCGCTCTCTGGAACGATGATCATCCGAAGCCCCCAGCCGTGTTCAGAATGCCTTGCCGCGGGCGGAGACTGGCCACAATGCCTCGACCTTGCCGTTTCGAACTCCGACATACCAGTCGTGCACGTTGCAGGTCGGGTCGCAATGCCCCGGAACCAGGCGAAGCTTCTCATTGATTTTGAGCACGCCATCGGGGTCATCGATGACACCATGCTCGTCTGAGCACTTCACGTACTTCACGTCTTCGCGGCCGAATATGAACGGAAGCCCAGAGTCGACCGACTGCGCTTTCAGTCCAGCATCGCAGATCGCCTTATTCGACTTGGCGTGGCTCATCACACTGGTCAGGATGAACAGGGCGTTTTCCCATTCGGCGCTGTCTATGCGGGCCCCGCTTTTGTTTTGGATGCGGCCATAGTCAGCGTCCATGAACGCGTAGCTGCCGCACTGCAGCTCGTTGTACACCCCGGAATTGCTCTCGAAATAGTAGCTACCGGTGCCGCCTCCGCTGACGAGTTCCGGCTTTAGCCCTTCGCCCTCAAGCGCCGAGACGACCTCCCTCACGAGCGCTATTGCGATATCCAGCTTGCCTTTGCGGTCCTCATAGCCCTCCATGTGCTGCATCGCGCCTTGGTAAGCCTGCAGCCCGGTAAACTTTAGGCCCAGAGCTGCATCGATCGCCTTGGCAATCTCCACCGCGGCGGAGGCAGTGGTGATGCCGCACCGCCCAGCACCGCAGTCCACCTCGACGAAGCATTCGATCGTTGTTCCATGCCTCACCGCTGCTGCCGAGAGGTCATGGACGTTGGCCACGTCGTCAACGCAGACGATTATCCGCGAACCCAGTTTTGGCAGGGTCGCCAAACGATTGATCTTAGCCAGATCGCGCACTTGGTTGGAAACCAGAATGTCCTTGATGCCGCTACGGGCAAACACCTCCGCCTCTGACACCTTCTGGCAGCATACGCCCACCGCCCCGCCCAGCTCCTGCTGCAGCCTCAGGACATCGACAGACTTGTGCATCTTGCCGTGCGCCCGGTGGCGCATGTTGTGCGTCTTCGCGTAGTCGCCCATTTTCCGGATGTTCCGCTCGAGCGCGTCCAGATCCAGGATCAAGCAAGGAGTCTGAATGTCCTCGTAGCTCATCCCAGGCAGCGCCGGGACATCGTATCCAACTTCAAGACCAGCGAACCGGATATCGTCGACCATTTGTGTCACTCCGTCATTGCCATGGCAGTTTGTCGAGGTTGACATTCCCGCCCGTCAGGATGACGCCCACCCGCTGTCCGGCGAAAATATCTCTGTTTTTCAGAACGGTAGCCAACGCTACGGCGCTGGAGGGCTCGGCCGTTACCTTCAGGTGTTTCCAGATCAGCCCCATCGCATCGATGATCTCCGCCTCAGACACGGTCAGCACATCCGTGACGTACCTTTGAACGAAGTGCCAGGTGAGATCCTTCAGCGGCACCTTGAGACCATCAGCGATCGTGGTCGGCGCGTCGTCGGCGATTATGTAGCCGGCTTTGAAGCTTCTATATGCATCGTCCGCCTGTTCGGGCTCGGCGGCATAGACGCGAACTTTCGGTGACAGATTGGACAGGGTGAGGCAGGTACCCGAAACCATGCCGCCGCCGCCGATCGGGGCAACCACCGCCACCAGACCATCGACCTGCTCAATCAGTTCCCGGGAGCAGGTGGCCTGGCCGGCGATCACACGTGCGTCGTTATATGGATGCACGAACTCGGCCCCAGACGCGGCTACCACCTCGGCAAAGACCGCCTCTCTTGACGAGGTGGACGGCTCGCACTCGACGACCTTCCCGCCAAACGCCCGGACCGCGTCCTTCTTTGCTTGCGGGGCGGTTCTCGGCATGACCACGGTGCAGGGCATACCTCTCCGGTTGGCTGCGTAGGAGAGGCAAGTGCCGTGGTTGCCGGATGAGTGCGTTGCGACACCATTCGCAAGCTGACTAACGGGTAAGGCGAAGACTGCATTTACAGCTCCGCGAGCTTTGAATGCGCCCGCCCGCTGAAGGGCCTCGCATTTGAAAAAAAGCTCAGCCCCTGCGAGCTTGTCCAAGAGCGGTGAAGCTAAGACCGGGGTGCGGAGAACGTAGGGATTGATGCGCTCGTGTGCCGCAAGCACATCTTCCCAACCAGGAATGGCCATGGGTAGCTCCATCTTCTTCCAGATCTTAGAGCCCGTCCCGAAAGGGTTGAGCGACTGGGGCACTCGTGATTCCAAGGGGTTGTTCAGGCCATCTTGGAGCGAGCGATGTGGACCCCAGCCACTCGCCGGCAGCATAGTCGCGCGGGACTTCGATATGAAACGGATTTGACGGATGCGGAGTGGCGGCTGATTGCGCCGTTGCTACCGGCGCCGAAGCGGACGGGCCGGCCGCTCTCCTGGCCGCTGCGCGAGATCGTCAACGCGATCTTTTACGTCATGCGCGGAGGCGTCGCCTGGCGGCTTCTGCCGAGCGACCTTCCGCCCAAGAGCACGGCCTATCGCTGGTTTGCGGCCTGGCGAGACGGGGGCGTGTTCGAGGCTCTCAACCATGCGCTGCTGATGATCGATCGCGAACGCAGCGGTCGGCCGGCCTCGCCCAGCGCCTGCATCATCGACAGCCAGAGCGTGAAAACGAACGAAGCCGGTGGGCCCCGTGGCTACGACGCCGGCAAGAAGATCATGGGTCGCAAGCGCCACGCCCTCGTCGATACCGACGGGCGTGGCCTCGTCCTCTTCGCCCATCCCGCCAGCGTGCAGGATCGCGATGGGGCGGGCCCGCTGCTGGCCGCCTCGCGCCGCCCGTTCCCCTTCATCGAGAAGGTCTTCGCGGACGCTGGCTACCAAGGCCCGCGTGTCGCGACCGCCACCCGCATCGCCGTCGAGATCGTCCGGCGCAAGCCCGATCAAATCGGCTTCGCCGTTCAGCCCCGGCGGTGGGTCGTCGAGCGCTTCTTCGCCTGGATCAATCGAAATAGACGGCTCTGGAAGGACGCCGAAGCCACCATCGCCTCCGCGACGGCCTTCCTCTACGCAGCCGCCGCCATGGTTCTTATCCGCCGCATCGCGCGAGCGTCATGAGTTCCGGGACGGACTCTTAGACAGCTGTGGGGAGGAACAAGGACCGACGTGTGACGGGGATGGCCATGGCCAAGCATTCTAGATCGCCACTACATCGCGACCCTCGAAATCCATGTCGAGGGTCGCTCTTTCGCCTTTGTTAGCCGTCACAGGTAACGCGGTTTACCAGCTTGTAATGCACGAAGGTTTCAAGCCCTTCACGCCCACCCTCGTATCCATATCCACTCTCTTTCACGCCGCAAAATGGCGTATACTCTGATAGTGTCACAGCAGTATTGATGAAAACACCGCCGGCTTCGATACTCTGCACTAACCGCTTCGATCGGACCTCATCACGCGTGAATACGTAAGCCGCCAAGCCATATGGCAACGAATTTGCGAGTTTTACAGCTTCATCTTCATGCTTGAAGCGTACCATCGGAGCCAATGGGCCAAAATATTCTTCCTGCATCACTCGAGCATCGCTTGGCAAATCTACCATCACGGTGGGGCGATAGAAATATCCCGGGCGATCTGCCTTCGCGCCACCACAGAGTATACGTGCGCCCGCCCTCCGAGCGCTGTCGACGTACTCTTCAATCGACCTCAACCCCCTTTCATTGGCGAGTGGACCGACCTGAGTTACGCAATCGATACCATTGCCAAGTTGAAGCTGCTCTGTGCGACGCAAGAACACGTCCACAAATCGATCATAGATATCTGCGTGGATCATAAAGCGGCTTGGCGATGTACAAATCTGACCCGCGTTTGCGAACTTTGCTGAAACCAACTTATCAACGGTATCTTCTATGTCCACATCGGGGAATATCAGTACGGGGCAGTGCCCGCCCAATTCGAGACTGCACGGCTTTAGGTACCGTCCTGCATTTTCAGCGATCTGCTTGCCAACGCGTATGGACCCTGTGAGACTTATCTTACGAACTTCAGGAGCACCAATCAGCCTCTCCGCAATCTCCGCAGGCCGGCCAAACAGTAAGTTTACTACGCCCTTGGGTAAGCCAGCATCATCGAGTGCCTCAACTAACGCCATTGCTGACGCTGGTGTTTCTTCGGATGCCTTCAACACCACCGAACACCCGGCAGCCAACGCCATCGCCAGTTTGCGCCCAGCCAAAACCAACGGGAAGTTCCAGGCTGTAAAGGCTGCAATCACGCCTACGGGCTCCGGCACCAACTGATGCTGTATACCGTCCGGCCGGGCAGGAAAGCTTCGCTCACAAAGCCGAGTGGCTTCCTCTGCGTAATATTCAAATATATCGCAGACCCTTGTAACCTCGAGCCTAGCCTGCGCAACTGGCTTACCCTGCTCAAGTGTAAGGCGGTAAGCTACGGTCTCCGCCTTTTCCCTCAAGATCTCCGCGGCGCGCCGTAAAACATTCCGACGTTCTGTCGCAGGGGCCCGCCTCCATTCAGCGAACGCGCGGCTGGCCGATTTGACTGCACTGTCTATTTGCTCGATGGTCGCCACAGGCAACGAGCCTATGGCCTCGCCCGTTGCGGGATTTACAACTGGGAGCAGCGAGCCTGATGTCGACACCTCCCACTCGCCGTTGATAAAAAGAGCCAGCTCTCGATAGGCGCTCATGCTAGCTCCTTGCCTTTTAGCATGGCGTGCGTGTCGTCGAGAGCCCGGTCAAAACGCGAAAACATCTCATCTACCTCGTCCTCGCTAATAATCAGGGGCGGGCAAAAAGCAACGATATCTCCGATCGACCTCAGAATCACACCGTGTTTGTGTGCAGCCCGCAAGCAATGCGCCCCTGTCCCGACTTCAACTGGGAACGGTGCCTTGGTAGCCTTATTGGATACCAGTTCGATGCCGCCGATCAAACCGACGTGCCTAACGTCGCCTACAAGCGGGTGCCCACGATAACTTTCCAGCCGGCTAGCAAAAACCTTTGCCACGGTTTTAACATGGCCAATAATATTGCGTTTTTCCATAATCTCCAGCGTTTTCAGTGCAGCTGCAGCGGCCACTGGATGTCCGGAGTAAGTGTAGCCGTGAGCGAATACAGAGTGCTTTCTACTTCCCTCAACGATCGGCTGCCACACGCTAGGGGCGATCATTGCCGCTGACATTGGGATATAAGACGCGGTTAGAGCTTTGGCCACAGTGACAATGTCAGGACGCAGGTTGTAAGTTTCGGTAGCAAACATGTTGCCGGTGCGGCCAAACCCGCAGATGACCTCGTCTGCAACAAAAAGAATTTTATTCTCCTTGAGAAGAGGCTGAAGCTTTTCAAAGTACCCCTTTGGAGGCGGGAGCACTCCTCCACCCGCTATGACCGGATCCGCAACAAACGCCGCTATTGTGTCCGCACCCTCGCGCTCAATCAGGTCGCGCACTTCGGCGACACAACGATCGCTGAACTGCTCTTCGCTTTCTCCCTCCAGACCTTCTCGGTAGAAGTCAGGGCACATGACTTTAAGGAACCTATCGATCGGAAGGTCGAAATCAGAATGATTGGCTGCCAGCCCGGTCATACTGGCGGTTGCAATGGTTACTCCATGATAACTACGATTCCTGGTGATGATTTTTTTCTTGGCCGGGTAACCAGCCACATTATTTGCATACCAAATGCACTTTATTACCGTGTCATTTATCTCAGACCCGGAGTTTGCGAAAAAGAACTTCGCGTCTGGGATGGGGGAGATCTCTGCAAGGTGGTGCGCGAGCTTTATTAGAGATGGAGTCGATTTGGAATGAAAGCCATGATAAAACGGCAATTGAACCATTTGTTCATACACAGCCTCGGCGATTTCACGTTCGCTAAAGCCGAGCGATGCGCTCCATAGACCGCCAAGCCCCTCGATATATTCCTTTCCGCCAACGTCATAGACTCGGACGCCATCCCCTCGGGATATGATGAGCGGTCCCGCTTGTTCATGCGCGACAAGATTTGAATAGGGGTGGATGAGCAGCGCGCGGTCGGTCTGATCGAGAGAGTTGCTAAGTGATGACATTTAGGTCCTCGGCCTTGAATGAAGCGGATTGCCAATTTTACACGGGGAGCGTCGCGCAGAGATGTTGATGTGGACGGGGATCAACATCAGCAGACCTAGGCGTTTCTCATGAGCATCATATCGGCGGCACCGCGCACAGCAACGCAGTTACAGCACAATATTTTTCTCATGACAACGCAGAATACTGCTTTACCTCCGCTTTGATGCACGCTGACATCATCATTAGACGGCAGTTTTTGTGTTTGCAATAGAGGCCATCAAATTACATTTTCACAGATTATTGCTTCCAACGCTTCTATAATGCCGGATTATGAAGCCAGACATCTCCCCAAAGAAACTTCGCGGTGGATGCCCTTCGGCCAGCACCCTGGGACAGGTGAGTCTGGGGTATACGCGGTGCGCTAGACGCGGGCCCGTCGGCGGTTGCCATTCCCCCCAAAATGGCATCATCGCGGTGCTTCGGTTGGATACTCTTCCGCCCCCCGCCGCCTCGGCCTATCAGAGTTGACGGCAGGGTGCGATGTCATTCGAGAGAAACCCGCGTCGTCCCAAGGCACTATCAGCGCCCGCCCTGCATCCACCCAGTCGCGGCGCAATTTGCCAGCTAGTTCTTCACCGACGGCAGCATATAATCGGTAGGGTCCCCGCAGAAGCGGGTGGAAGATGGCACAACATGCTTCGCTGCCAATGAGCCCTTACGCGTCGCAGCATAGCCGGGGCCTTGCGGCTGACTGCTCGGGAAGCTGGCGCCGCGCCGAGCACTCTGATTGAATGTCTTTTCACCTCTCTCGTCAGCCACGCCTCATCGTAGCAGCTTCTCCAGTAAGCTCGAAGATAGCGCCCTCACAGACAAACGGATCCTGCCTAATTGGTGACTTCCGAACGATCGACACCATTTCTTCTAGCGTTCGGCCAACAAGACGAACCTCCTCTTCTTCAGCAGCCTGAGCTAGAGCGTCGAGCATAAGGGCGAGTCGGACCGTCGCTGGATCGGCGGAATTAGTGTAATCATACTGGTTATGAGTTATGACACTAACGATCGGCGCGCACGGGCCACGTTCCTTTATTTGTCGAAGGATGTTTGATGCAATCGACTTCCACTCCACTCCATATTGTTCGGGCCAATCAATATCGGGGCGCAGATCAGCATACATCTTTCGACCATTGCGACCCGTTAGCAGCTTGGAGAAATCCATCGCAAGTGGAACGTTTACGAAATCTAGTTCGCCTCGGACAGACCGAAACTGGTCGTGCGCACGATGCGGGTCCGGTTCCGCACCACACCAGATAGCCCGCATCTCCGGCATCTCCCGGCCCGGCGCCGAACACGAACCCCCTTCGTAGCCCAGTTCCTGCAAGACACGAAAGATTGCGTCATTAGCCGAAAACGTGCCTGGCCGAAAATACAGCGGCTGTGATCCGATCGCTTCGGTCCAGACAGAAGACGCGTCAGAAAGCAGCTCACGTTGTTCGTTCTCGCTCAAACACCCAAAGTGAGCCAGAAACCGCTCGCCTGCGAACCTCCACAGGGAATATTTCCAAGGATGCATATGGAGCCCAAGGCACGCGCCCTTGTCACGCAGTGAGCGAAATAAGTCAGCCTGCGCCACCGCGGCCTCGGGGTGCACGAAGAATGTCACAGGGTAGCCGCGCTGCATTCCGCGGTCCCAGTATCCCCGGACCGCAAGTTCGCCGAAATCCCAATCGGCCGGCCCTGTGGCCGAGGAATGAGTGGTTGCCGTCGTCGGCTCCACGTCCATGGTCAGCAAAACTCCGACCTCAAGCATTATGCAGTCCTTTCGGGAAGTCTTGGGGTATAGGGGCCTTGCCGTCCGATATCCCAATGTTATCATTGTTAACGAGCCGGGGTTGCTAGGCAACCGGGCGACGAAATCACAATGCATCACTAGCGCGCATCGGTCAAATATCGCTTCAATATGGGATTCCCCATATATCATAACATGAGGTTATAATGATAAATGATTTTCGCCAGATTGAAGCTTTCATCGCGGTGATGTCATGCCGGACATTGTCCGAAGCTGCAGAATCATTGGGAATAAGCCAACCTGCAGTAAGTAACCTTATATTTCGCCTCGAAAAGAACGCTGGCATCGCGCTATTTACTCGGTCTGGTAATCGGTTACGCCCTACCGAGGAGGCAAGAGTTCTGCACGGAGACGCCGTCATTGCGATGAACGGACTTGCCTCTGTGAATCAAACGCTCACTGACTTGACAAGTGATAGCGCTAGTATCGTGACTGTGCATGCTCACCCCGCTGCTAGTCTGGGCTGGCTCCCACAGGCAATTGCGACCGTCAGGCAGGAGTATCCAAATACTAGGTTTCGCATATCGACCAAAGGGTCCAATTTACTCTGGGACCTCACTCATTCCCCGAACGCAGATATATTGATCGCTGAAACTCCGATCGATGTAAACCATAACTTAAATAATGTTCATCGGTTGAGATGTGCAGCTGTGCTGCCCCGCGGTCATGAACTCGAGGATAAGTCCTATCTCACTCCTGCGGACATACAGAAGTATCCGTTTATCTCACTAACTCCCTGGCAACCGACGTATTCAAAGGTCTTAAACAGAATAAGCATGGCTGGTCCCAAGCTCAACATTGTTTGCGAGTGTGAGTTTTTCGCAGGTATAATGGGATTAGTAGCCAGCGGTGCGGGCCTTTCGATCGTTGAGCCAATAGCAGCACACTCGTGTTTGTATCGCGACTTTGTAACCATTCGTGAATTTCGTCCTGCAATATACTACGAGGTAATGGTTGTTTCGACCGCTCAAAATGGCCGTAGCCTTCCAGCACGGCGCCTTCTGACCGCTGTTCTTGACCTTATGAGCCCTCATGCCTAAATCGTAGGCCACGTTGCTCAATCCTCGCGGTTGCAATTCGTGGCCACCAATGGGCAAATCACAGCCACTGGCGATTGTCGGCGATGGTGATCAACTGGGTGGTAAAAACGCTCAAGCGATAGTAGCTACGCCATCTCTTGTTCACTGCGCTGCCAGTTATATCGGGCGCGAACACCAACAGAGAGCAAGGTTCCGCGTTAAAAGCGATCTGGTCTAAAATGGGAAATGTCGATACTCGGTGCCCTTCCGGAAATCAGCGCTGAGACGATTTCCCCAGTCTTTGGTGCCGTCGTCATGCCGATATGGCCGTGACCGAAGGCGTAATAGACATTCCGGGACCTTTTAGAGCGACCTATGACTGGCATGGAATCGGGCAAGCTTGGACGAAAACCCATCCACTGTCTGATTGCGGACATGTCGAAATTCCGGCGAAGGTGCGGAAGCAGCCTCTGGGCACCCGACAAAAGCGCATCTGCCCTTCGCCAGTTTGGGCCTGCGGAAAGGCCAGCAAATTCGACCGTTCCGGCTAGGCGTAGGCCGTCCGCCATGGGGGTCACTATAAACTTACCTTCAGCGTCGGTAATAGGCAAAGTCGGGAGGGCATCGGTGTCTAACAGATAGAGATGATATCCTCGTTCGGTGTCGAGGGGTATACTATCCCCCATTGCAGCGGCGAAATGCTTCGAGAAAGCGCCAGTTGCTATCACAACGTCATCCGCGACCATGTCCCCGCCTTCACCTTTCACGGTCAAGCGGCCATCCGCCAGAAGCTCAATTCGTAATATATCTCGGCGTACTATCGTGCCGCCTCCTTGTAGGGGTCAGAACATGAGTTGTGCAAAATCGTACGCTAAGGTCGAACGGAGCATGA
>NZ_JBMDKB010000050.1:0-12703 GCF_057809495.1 Allobosea sp. FG18 | reverse complement strand
ACGGTGGCCGGATATTGATCGGAATGCCGGCCGGCTTCACGTCGGAATCCGCAGAGAACGCGCCCGTCCTCGATAGAAAGCTCTCTCGTCTTGTCGAGGATGAGCGCTTCGGGAATGACATGGTCGAACTCGACGACCTTGCCGGAGACATTGAGGCCGCAGCCTTCGCAGCGGATGCAGCCGCGCTCATCCATGGCTCGCTTGAGCATGGCGACCTTCTGGCTGCGGGTGAACTCGCGGCGCCCACCCATCAGGCGGCCTCCAGCCGCCCGTAGGCGGCGACCTGCGCGACGATCCGATCGAGTTCCTCGTTGAACTGTGTGACGGCTGTGCTGAGCTCAGTGATGAACGCTTCGTCGCGATGGGCCCGGGTGATCATGATCGGCAGGCCTGGCCAATAGATTGCCAGGTCGATCCAGTCGCGCTCGGCGATCCAGAGCTGTCCCTGACACTGCGCCTTGTGCTCCGATGGGAACTCGCCCTTGAGCAGAGCCTCAATCAGGAGATGCGGCAGCTTGGTCTTGATCTCGAGCAGGCCGCCCTGGCCGATCAGCGCATCGGGCGAGGCGCCGGCTCGCCCGCGGCGCAAGAACCCGACGGTCTCGCACTCCAGGCTCGTGACGAAGCTGTAGGCGCTGCGGGCTTCCTCCTCCATCAGCTTGCCGCGGTCCATATGCGCTGAGGTGAAGCCCTCCATCACCTCTCCGGTCAGGCGTTCGCCAGCGAGCTTGTAGAGATAGGTCTGTCGGGTCCGGCTCTCGGCCCCGCCGCGTCCCTTGGTCAGGATCGAGGCGAACTCGGACGCGGTCGGGATGCCCAGGCGCGCTTGCGCCCATTCCGGGGAGCCTTGGGTGCAGTTGATGATTTCGAGCATGGTCAGGCCCGTTCCTTCCTGGCGTTGAGCATCACCAGCGCCTGCCGGAAGCGGCGCGCCGGCAGTTCGGCAAAAGCCTTGATCTTGAAGAAGCGCAGCAGGGCCTCGCGCTCGCCGCCGACCTCGTCGATCAGCGCAAGAAGCTCCCGGGTTTGCTGGCGGGTGATGGTCTCGCCCGACCCTGCGGCCTTGCCGTCATCGTCGTCTGCGGCCGCGAGCCCCAACGCCGCCTTCAGCGTCATCCGCTGCAAATAGGTCAGCGTCGATCCGATCGCCTGGATCGGGTTCTTCTCGCCGCTATGATCGGCGCCGGCCGAGAGGCTGTTCTCCTCGCTATGACCGTCACGGTGCGAGATCACGCAGGTGATGCTCACCCTTTCGCCGTCACTGCTCGAGCGGAAGCGGTAGGCCAGCCCGTGCCGCGCCAGGATTGGCCCGACCGCGCGCGCGATCTCGGCCAGGTCCTCGTGGCGGTAATGCTTGGCTCCGATACTGCCGATCTGGGTCTTCGCGATCACGGGGAGCTCGGCCTTGGCGGCTGCGAGGGCAGCTTCGAAAGCGCGGCGCGCATCATCCAGGCGGCTGCGTTCATGCAAGCCGATCAGCTGAGACAACACATGTTGGTCGGCGCCGCGGTCCAGCGCAGAACTCAGCAGACTCAGCGGGGTGATCGTGAGGGCAGGGCGAAGCTCGCTGAGCCGAGCGCCTGGGGAGGAGCGCCGATGGCGCAAGGTGCTGGTCATCGCTTGGTCCCCCTGACGAGAGATGCGGTGCGCGCTGACCCGAACCGCCAGGCTCGGTACGCCTGGGCGAGCTCTGCCGGGCTGAGCCTGGACGTCGAAGGCAGGGGCTCCAGGGGCACTTCGCGAGAGAGCGCGTGCGAGGACACGATGAGCGGAATAAGCGAAGTGGGGTGCATGGCGGCCCCTTAGTGAAGCTGCTGATGGGCGGCGGTCGCGGGAGCTTGGTACAGCGAGGTCGTCGCGCCCCTGCTGACATGGTTGCGAAGTAGCCCAGGGCGGCCCGGCGTCGCCAAGGCTTGAAGCCGTTGAAGCGCCGCCAGCTCAGCCTTGGCCTCCGCCCATCCGCGCTTAAGGGACTGAGACAGCACCTGGCGCCGTTGAGCCCGGCTTTGCAGCCCTGAAACCTGGGGGCCAGCCTGCCGCATGGCGTAGCGCAGGATGCCCGGCTTGTAGAAAATGAGCTTGTGCTTGAACTCCAGGATCAGGGTCATCATCGTCCTCCAGCGACGAAAATCGTCGGTGACGGACGGTTCCCTTCCTGTCGGGCTACCAGTCAACTGGAATAGTCGACACTCGACGAAAAGCGTTGATCAGGCTATGCCGACAGCATGATCACGCCAGCCCAATGCCGCGCCGCCCGCGCGCTCCTCGACTGGAGCCAGCAAGACCTCGCCAAGGCCGCCCATCTCGGACTCTCAACCATCCGCGACTTCGAGAAGGGCAGGCGCGTGCCGACCTATAACAACCTGCGGGGGATCGAAATCGCGCTGGTGGAGGGTGGTGTCGAGGTCGGGGAAGAGCGGTCAAGCGTCGCGTTGAATAAGAGCCAGAAGGAATGCTAACGCGCTAAGCTACGACGCTTTCGAGAGTAATTTAGCCCTGTGCGGATGTCGTGAGGAGCGTACTACCCTTCGAGGTCACCGGCGATGCGCAGGAGATATTGGCCATAATCACCTTTAGCGAGCTTTTCACCCAAACGCATCAACTGCGCCGCCGAAATCCAATCCCGCCGCGCGGCGATCTCCTCCGGACAGGCGATGCGTAGGCCCTGGCGGCTTTCCAGCGTGCGGACGAACTCGCCGGCTTCCAGCAGGCTGTCCGGCGTGCCCGTATCCAGCCAGGCAAAACCGCGCCCCATCGATTCAACCGAGAGCGCGCCGCGTTCGAGATAGATGCGATTGACGTCGGTGATCTCGAGTTCGCCACGCGGCGAGGGCTTGAGGCTCCGGGCGATCTCCACGACCTCGGCATCGTAGAAATACAAGCCCGTGACGGCCCAGTTCGACTTCGGGACCTTCGGCTTCTCCTCGATCGAGATCGCCTTGCCGGCCTTGTCGAATTCGACCACGCCGTAACGCTCGGGGTCGCGGACATGATAGGCGAAGACGGTCGCGCCGCTGCTGCGGGCCGTCGCCCGCGCCATCATCTCCGGCAGGCTGTGGCCGTAATAGAGATTGTCGCCGAGGATCAGGGCGGAGGGTTCGCCGGCAACGAACCCGGCGCCGATCTGATAGGCCTGCGCCAGTCCGCCGGGATGCGGCTGCTCGGCATAGGTCAGGCTCATGCCCCAGTCCGAGCCGTCGCCGAGCAGGCGCTGGAAGTTCGGCAGGTCGTGCGGGGTCGAGATGATCAGCACCTCGCGAATGCCGGCGAGCATCAGCGTCGAGAGCGGATAGTAGATCATCGGCTTGTCGTAGACAGGCAGGAGCTGCTTCGACATTGCCAGCGTCATCGGGTGCAGTCGGGTGCCGGAACCGCCGGCCAGGATGATGCCCTTCATCGTTGCTGGTCCTTGCCTTGATCCTTGAGCAGCCGCGCGACGCAGGGCCGGAGCGAGCTTTGCCATTCGGGCAGCCGCACGTCATGGGCAAGCGCGAGCTTGCCGCAATCGAGCCTGGAATTCGCGGGTCGGCGTGCCGGCGTCGGGTAATCGGCCGTTGCGATGCGCTTGACCCGGACCGGCTGGCCGCCCTGCCGTTCACGTTCCGCGAAGATCGCCTCCGCGACATCGGCCCAAACGGCCTCGCCCGCGGCGCTCATATGGAAGACGCCGCGTAGCGAGGCTTCGTCCTTCCGGTCGGTCAGGTTGCGCGCGACGGCGAAGATCGCATCGGCGATGTCGAGCGCGCTGGTCGGGCAACCCGCCTGGTCGGAGACGACGCCGATCTCGTCGCGCGTCTCGGCGAGGCGCAGCATCGTCTTGACGAAGTTCTTGCCGAAGGGACTGTAGATCCAGGCCGTGCGCAGGATGGCGTGGTCGCCGGTGGCCGCCGCGACCGCCTGCTCGCCGGCAAGCTTGCTCGCGCCATAGGCCGAGATCGGGCCGGTCGCGTCGTCCTCGCGATAGGGCCGGTCGAGCGCGCCGTCGAAGACATAGTCGGTCGAAAGCTGGATCATCGGAATGCCCAGTGCCGCCGCGGCGCGTGCCGCTTCGCCGGCCGCTTCACCGTTGACGCGCATGGCAAGCTCGGGCTCGCTCTCGGCCTGGTCCACGGCGGTATAGGCGGCGGTGTTGACGATGACGTCCGGCCTCGCCGAACGCAGGGCCGGCGCGACCGTCTTCGGGATGGCGAGGTCGAGGTCCGGCCGGCGCAGCGCGATGACTTCGACGCCGACCGGTACGCGCTCCAGCATGGCGCAGACGACTTGGCCGGTCCAACCGGTAACGGCGATGCGGAGTGTCATCAGTCGAAATAACGCAGCATCTCGGCTAGGCGCGGATGCTTGCGGTCCTTGTCGGAGAGGGTGAGGCCGGAGAGCGGCAGGCGCCAGTCGATGCCGAGCGCCGGATCGTCGAAGGCGAGCCCGTGGTCGTTCTGGGGGGCGTAGGGAGCGGTGACCTTGTAGAGCACCTCGGTATCCGGCTCGAGCGTGACGAAGCCATGGGCGAAGCCGACGGGGACCAGCAACTGCTTCCAGTTCTCGGCGGAAAGCTCGACCGCGACATGCTTGCCGAAGCTCGGGGACGAGGTGCGGATATCCACGGCGACATCGAGGATGCGGCCGCGCGTGACCCGCACCAGCTTGTCCTGTGCGAAAGGCGCTGACTGGAAATGCAGGCCGCGCAACGTGCCGACCGGGGCGGACAGCGACTGGTTGTCCTGGACGAAGTCGAGATCGATCCCGGCATCCGCGAAGGCCTTCCGGCTCCAGGTCTCCGAGAAGAAGCCGCGATGGTCGCCGAACTTCTTCGGTGTGACGATCTTGACGGCCGGGATGGCCGTTTCCTCGACGCTCAGCATGCTCGGATCTCCGCTCAGGCCGCGCCGAGGCGTTCGCCGCGATAGACGCCGGACCGGATATCGCCCCACCAGCCGGGATTGGCGAGATACCATTCGACGGTACGGCGCAGGCCCGTCTCGAAGGTCTCCTTCGGCACCCAGCCAAGCTCGCGGCCGATCTTGCCGGCATCGATCGCATAGCGCGCATCATGGCCCGGCCGGTCGCTGACATAGCTGATCAGGCGCTCGCGCGAACCCTCGGGATCGGGACGGAGCTCGTCGAGCAGCGCGCAGATGGTCTTCACCACCTCGATATTGGTCTTCTCGTTATGGCCGCCGATATTGTAGCTCTCGCCCAACTTGCCGGTGGTCGCGACGGTCAGCAGCGCGTCGGCATGGTCGTCGACATAGAGCCAGTCGCGCACATTGAGCCCGTTGCCGTAGACCGGCAGCGGCTTGCCCTCGAGCGCGTTGATGATCATCAGCGGAATCAACTTTTCGGGGAAGTGATAGGGCCCGTAATTGTTCGAGCAGTTGGTCATCACCACCGGCAGACCATAGGTGTGGTGCCAGGCCCGGACGAGGTGATCGGAAGCCGCCTTGGAGGCCGAATAGGGCGAATTCGGTTGATAGGCCGTGTCCTCGTGGAAGAAGCCGTCGGCGCCCAGCGAACCGAAGACCTCGTCGGTCGAGATATGGTGGAAGCGGAAGCGCCCCTTGCGATCGTCCGGCAGTACCCGGAAATGGCGCAGCGCCTCCTGAAGCAGGGTGAAGCTGCCGACGACATTGGTCTCGATGAAGGCGGCCGGGCTGTCGATCGAGCGGTCGACATGGCTCTCGGCCGCAAGATGCATGACGATATCGGGCTGGAAATCGGCAAAGATCGCCTTCATCTGCTCGCCGTCCCCGATATCGGCCTGCTCGAACCGGTAACGGTTGCTGCGCGAGACCGGCTCCAGCGAGGCGAGGTTGCCGGCATAGGTCAGCTTGTCGACGACGCAGACCTCATGCTCCGTCTCGCCGATCAGCTTGCGCACCACGGCCGAGCCGATGAAGCCGGCGCCGCCGGTCACGAGAAATCTCAGGGACATCCGAGGCAATCCTGAAACGATGCAGAGCAGAGATCGGGAATCGAAGCGGGCAAGGCAAGCAATCCCCTGCGAATGACAGCACGCCTGTCCGGATCGCTCGATATCACCGTCGGCGTCAACTCGTTTTCCTTGTTTACCTTACGACGCTTCCCGCGAAGCATTTCTACGCGACAGCAGAACGACGGAAACGAGGCAAGAAGAGAGCCAATGCGTGGCTTGCAGCTGCTCACGCTCTTTCGAGCGCGATGGCGATGCCCTGGCCGACGCCGATGCACATGGTAGCCAGCGCACGCTTCTTACCGGTGAGCGAAAGCTCCAGCGCAGCCGTGCCGGTGATGCGGGCGCCGGACATGCCGAGCGGATGGCCGAGCGCGATCGCGCCGCCATTCGGATTCACGAAATCCCCGTCTTCCGGAATGCCGAGATCGCGCAGTACGGCGATGCCCTGCGAGGCGAAGGCCTCGTTCAGCTCGACGATGTCGAAATCGGTGGGCTTGAGACCCAGCCGCTCGCAGAGCTTGCGCGTCGCCGGGATCGGTCCGAGGCCCATGACGCGGGGCGCAATGCCGCCGGTGGCCCCGCCGAGCACGCGCGCGATCGGCGTCAGCCCGTATTGCGCGGCCGCCTTCTCGGAGGCGATGATCAGCGCCGCCGCGCCGTCATTGACGCCGGACGCATTGCCGGCCGTGACGGTGCCGCCTTCCTTGCGGAACGGCGTGCCGAGCTTCGCGAGCTTCTCCAGCGTGGTATCGCCGCGCGGGTGCTCGTCGATCTCGACGCGAATGGGATCGCCCTTGCGCTGCGGGATCAGGACCGGAACGATTTCCTTGCCGAGGCGGCCGTTCTGCTGGGCGGCGACCGCCTTGAGTTGCGAGCGCAGCGCGAAGGCATCCTGGTCGGCGCGGCTGATATGGCAATCGGCGGCGACGTTCTCGCCGGTCTCTGGCATGGAATCGATGCCGTACTGCGCCTTCATCAAAGGATTGACGAAGCGCCAGCCAATCGTGGTGTCGTGGATTTCGGCATGACGCGAGAAAGCGCTGTCGGCCTTGGGCAGGACGAAGGGCGCGCGCGACATGCTCTCGACGCCGCCGGCGATCATCAGTTCGGCCTCGCCCGCCTTGATCGCGCGCGCCGCGGCGATGACCGCATCCATGCCGGAGCCGCAAAGCCGGTTGATCGTCGTGCCCGGCACCTCCTTGGGCAGGCCGGCCAGCAGCAGCGACATGCGCGCGACATTGCGATTGTCCTCGCCCGCCTGGTTGGCGCAGCCATAGATCACGTCGTCCACGGCACCGAAATCGACGCCGGGGTTGCGCTCGACCAGCGCCTTCAGCGGCACGGCGCCGAGATCGTCCGCCCGGACGGAGGAGAGCGAGCCGCCGAAGCGGCCGATCGGGGTGCGGACATAAGCGCAGATGAAAGCTTCGGTCATGTCGTCAAGTCCTGTCTCGAAGGCGGTGCTGATCGGCTCAGATGCGATAGAATTCCCGATACCAGGCGACGAAGCGAGCGATTCCTGTCTCGATCGGCGTATCCGGCCGGAAATCGACGCGGGCGGCCAGATCGGCGACGTCGGCATAGGTCGCCTGGACGTCGCCGGGCTGCGCGGGCAGGTGCCGCTTGATCGCATTGCGGCCGCAGGCGGCCTCGATGGTCGCGATGAAATGGTCGAGGCGCACCGGCGTGTGGTTGCCGATATTGTAGAGGCGCCAGGGCGCGGCGGCCGTGGCCGGGTCTGCCTCTGCCAGTCCTGCATCCGGATTCGCCTGCGGCGGCAGGCCCGCCAGCCGCACGATCGCTTCGCGGATATCGTCGACATAGGTGAAGTCGCGGCTCATCGTCGCCTCGTCATAGACGTCGATCGGCCGGCCTTCGAGGATCGCCTTGGTGAACTTGAAATAGGCCATGTCCGGCCTGCCCCAGGGGCCGTAGACCGTGAAGAAGCGCAGGCCCGTCGTCGGGATGCCGTAGAGATGGGCATAGGAATGCGCCATCAATTCGTTCGCGCGCTTGGTCGCCGCATAGAGCGAGATCGGGTGGTCGGCGCCGTCATGCTCGCTGAACGGCACCTTGGCATTGGCGCCGTAGACCGAGCTCGACGAGGCGTAGACCAGATGGTCGACCGGGTTGTGCCTGCAGGCTTCGAGGATCGACAGGAAGCCGTCCAGATTCGAAGAGGCATAGGCGCGCGGGTTCTCGAGCGAATAGCGCACGCCCGCCTGCGCCGCGAGATGGACCACGACCTGCGGCCGGAAGCCGGCGAAGGCCGCGAGCACGGCGTCGTAATCGGCGATATCGATCGGTACGAAGGAAAAACCGTTGCGAGCGAGGAGCCGGTCGAGCCGGGCCTGCTTGAGGGCCGGGTCGTAATAGGGCGTGAGGTTGTCGATGCCGAGGACCTCGATGCCCTTGTCGAGAAGGGCCTGGGTCACATGGAAGCCGACAAAGCCGGCCGCACCGGTCAAGAGCACGCGTTCGAACGAAGGGGCCTGGTTCAACTGGGCTTCCCGTAGAGCGGTTGCGGGCGCGTCGCGTCCCGTACGAAATGTCCGTGCCGGCGATCCTGGCTGGCCTGACGATCCTAGCGTGTCTGCGCCGCCGCGAAGGCGAGGTTTTCGGCGAGCAGCGCTTCAGCCGCTTCCGGCGTTGGCGCTTCGACATAGACACGCAATTCTGGAGCGTTGCCGGAGGCGCGGAAATGCACCGTTGCGCCGTTGCCGAGCGTCAGCCGCAGTCCGTCCCTGCGGTCGCGTGCGGCGACCGCGCCATGAGCTGCGAAAGCCGCGTCGCGAAAGCCGGAATCCTCCGTGTCCAACCGGGCGATCAGGGCCGCCGTCCTGTCCTGCGGGATTTCCTGCAGTCGGTTCGACAACGCGATGGCGAAGCGGGCCTCCGCTGCGATGGCGCTCAATGGCTGCCGCGTGGCGCGGGCCAGAGCGAGCGTCGCGACGATCGGCAGCAGGGCATCGCGCGTCGGCAAGGCAGCCAGGCTCCGGCCGTCGCGCGCGACATCCGAACCGAGCAGAACGCCGCCATTGGCCTCGAACCCGACGATGATCTCTGCGCCTTCGGCCCTGGCCTGTTCCATGCCGGTGATCACATAGGGCGAGCCGACGCGCGTGCGCAGCACCTTCTCGAAGGCACCCGGGCGGTCGAGCGCCGAGTTCGAGGTCACGGGCGTCACGATCGCATCGGCCCCGAGGAAGCGCGCGGTGAGGGCCCCGACGAGATCGCCGCGCAGGAAGCGGCCGGTCTCATCGGCGACCAGTGGACGATCCGCATCCCCGTCAGTCGAGACGATGGCATCGAGCTTGCGTTCGCCAGCCCAGCGCCGCGCCAGCTCCTCATCCTCCGGACGGAGCGCCTCGGTATCGACCGGGATGAAGGTGTCGCTGCGGCCCAGCGGGACCGGTGTCGCGCCGAGCGAGGCGAGCACCTCGCAGATGATGTCGCGTCCGACGGAGGAGTGCTGGTAGACGCCGATGGCGAGCGCCTCCAGCGCAGCGCCGAAGAAGTCGGCATAGCGGTCGCGATAGCCGGAGGCGATGTCGTGCTGGGCCGGTGCGACCGAGACTGGCGGTACGATGGCGAGGGCGAGCGCGTCATGCGCGGCAAGGATGCGCGCCTCGTCGGCTTTGTCGATCTCCCCCCCGGCGCGGTAGAATTTCAGGCCGTTGCGATCGTCCGGGATGTGGCTGCCCGTTACCATCACGGCGGGGCTGCCGGCGGTCATGGCAGCGAGTGCCAGCGCCGGCGTCGGCACGGCCCCGCAATCCACCGGCGTGAGCCCGGCATCCGCGATTGCTTGTGCGACTTGCCTCGCGATGAGCGGACTGGAGGCGCGCAGATCGTGGCCGATCAGAACTTCGCCGCGCGGTCCGACCGCCTTATCCTCTTGCAGCATGGCGCAGAAAGCCCGGACATGGGCGTAGGTCGGCAGGCCGGCCAGCTCCGTCACGAGGCCGCGCAGGCCGGAGGTCCCGAATTTCAGGCTGGTCATGTCCAGAATTGTCCATCGACGAGTCGCTCGGGCGCATAACTAGCCCAGCGAAGCCGTACAAGTCACGCGCTCCCCGGTCGCCTCCATTGTCTCGGGAGGCGATTGCCGTAGATTGACGCTGCAGGCGGCCATGAATGATTCATCGCCCGGTCGGACCCTATGACGGATCGCAGGCTGACGACACGTTTGGCTTTGGTGCTCGTTGCTGCCGCCGCCGCTTCGGCGATCGTCACGCAGTTCGCGCCCGATGACGGCCAGGTCGAGGTCGCCGCGGTGAGCTATGTGCCGGTAACGCCGGTCAAGGTCGAACCGCCCAAGCCGCCGCCGAAAGAGCCCGACTCGTTGCTGGCCCCGCCCCGCCGCGCTCAGCGTCTGGCGATGCCGATCGTGATCGATGGGCAGATCGACCCGCTGGAGGCGACCGCCTTTCGCAACGCGCAAACCCTGATCCGCGCGCGCCATCTCTCCGGGCTGGCACGCGACGCGGTCTGCCATGGCCAGGACGGCTTGCCCTGGAATTGCGGCCTGCAAGCCAGGTCGGCGCTGATCACGGCCTTGCGCTCGGATCGCGTTCGCTGCCTAGCCGCGCTCGACGCGCCGGGCGAGGAGGACAGTTTCCAGTGCTCGGTCGGCGGTCAGGATCTCTCGCGGATGCTGGTCCGCCGCGGCTGGGCGCGCCCCTTGCGGTTGCACGCATCGACCTATGCCGCCGAGCTCGATGCCGCCATGGCGGCGAAGGCCGGCCTGTGGCGCGGAACCTGGCCGCGCGACGAGGACGCGACGTCATCAATACGGAGCGACGCTGCCAGTGCTCGACGCTAGCCGGCTATGCAGATTTGAGCTGGCTTAGGCTGCCGCGCCGACCTCGGCGTCCTCGTCGACCGCCAACATGTCTCCCCTACCGACATCGGTATATGTGAAGCCCTTGGCCCGGACCTGCTCGGCCCGATAGACGTTGCGCAGGTCAACGAGGACCGGTGCTGCCATCGCAGCCTTGACGCGGTCGAGATCGAGCGCGCGGAAGATGTTCCACTCGGTCACGATCACCGTGGCGTCGGCACCCGTCACGCACTCATAGGCATCCTTGCAATAGGTTACCCCGGCCGGCAGCACCGCCTTGGCCTGCTCCATACCCTCGGGGTCATACGCGCGGACCACGGCTCCTCCGTCCAGAAGAGCCGTGATCACCGCGATCGAGGGCGCGTCGCGCATGTCATCCGTGTTCGGCTTGAAGGTCAGGCCCAGCACCGCAATCGTCTTGCCGCGCACCGAGCCGCCGCAGGCCGCGACAACCTTGCGCCCCATCGCGCGCTTGCGCTGGTCGTTCACCGCGGCAACCGTCTCGACGATGCGCGACGGCGTGCCGTAATCCTGCGCGGTCTTGATCAGGGCGAGCGTATCCTTCGGGAAGCACGAGCCGCCATAGCCCGGCCCGGCATGCAGGAACTTGCCGCCGATGCGGTTGTCGAGGCCCATGCCGCGGGCGACGTCCTGGACATTGGCGCCGACCTGCTCGCACAGATCCGCGATCTCGTTGATGAAGGTGATCTTCGTCGCCAGAAAGGCGTTGGCCGCGTATTTCGTCAGCTCCGCCGTACGCCGGCCGGTGTTCAGGATCGGCGCGTTGTTGAGGTAGAGCGGCCGGTAGATATCGGCCATTACGGCGCGGGCCTGCTCGTCGTCGGTGCCGACGACGATGCGGTCCGGCCGCTTGAAATCCTCGATCGCGGCGCCTTCGCGCAGGAATTCCGGGTTGGAGACGACGGCGAAATCGGCATCGGGCCTGAGCTCGCGAATGATGCGCTCGACCTCGTCGCCGGTGCCGACCGGGACCGTCGACTTGGTGACGATCACCGTGTAGCCCTTGAGGGCCTGCGAGATCTCGCGGGTTGCCGCATAGACATAGGACAGGTCGGCAAAGCCGTCCCCGCGCCGCGAGGGCGTGCCGACCGCGATGAAGACGGCATCCGCATCCGCCACCGGCCCGGCGAGATCGGTCGTGAAGGACAGACGCCCCGCCGCCGCATTCGTTCGCACGAGATCCGACAAGCCGGGCTCGAAGATCGGGATTTCCCCGCGCTTCAGCGCCGCGACCTTGCTCTCGACCTTGTCGACGCACACGACGTCATGTCCGAAATCCGCAAAGCAGGCTCCGGAGACCAGGCCCACATAGCCAGACCCAACCATCACGATCTTCATGCGCTGTTCCTAACAGGGGTAAGCGACGTCGCTACGTAAGGTTGTGCCTGCGCGGTGACGTTAATGTCTGAACGAACACATCGTCATCTCGCCGATGCCGATAGGCCTTATGATCGTGCTCTTATCATGGCGCCTGTTCTGCATGCCAGCGAACTTCAGCTTCCGTTGAGAAAATTCTTGCTTTGCTTGTATTAATAGTTAAGATTCTGATAACCATGTTTGTGTGTGGTGTATGAGGGTCGGCGGGATGCTGCCTGTTGATGTCGGTGAGCATTCGGCTGAGGGCAGGCGGGGCGCGTCGAGATTCTCCTTAGGCTATGGTGCCTTGCAGCCTGCGGCGGCAATCGCTGACGCTCTCGCGATCATGATGGTCGGCGGTTGCGCGACTTGGATCTATCAGACGTTCGTCAGGTCGGGCAAAAAGCTTCTCGACATCAATTTCCTTAGCGTCGCGTTGATGACTGCGGTGATGTTCGTCACGCTGTCCTATTTGATCGGCGACTACGAACCAAAGACATGTTGTAGCCCCCAAAAGCCCGGACATTTCTCACGGTGCTGCATGGGCCGCGATG
>NZ_JBMDKB010000005.1:0-258699 GCF_057809495.1 Allobosea sp. FG18 | reverse complement strand
GCCCTCAACCCGGACCATCCCAGCTCGCACGGGCCGGCATCCGAAACCCTTCACAGGCGCAGACCTTGGCTCTCGTCCCGCAAGCAGACCTGCAGAGAGCCAAGTGGCAGGGCTGTCGGTCAAGATAAATGGAGCGAAGCGACGGACGTCAGGTGAATCCGCTGAGGAAATCCGAAAGCGACATGCCGTTCTTACGGTTCTGTCGGGAGGCATAGGAAAAACCTCTACCAGACCGCGTATTTCGTTGTCGTGGTTTTCCTAGTCCCGAACCCGACAGCGTGACAGACCTCGCATATCTCGAACAGGCGCACGGTGCTTTCGCACCACCGCGGCCGTGATGCTGTCGAGGGCCGTGGGAAGGAGCGTGGCGTGGCGGAATTAACCGAAGAGCAGCTACGATCATGGGTGGGACGGAGCGTCCGGCTTGCGGACGTCCTGACGCTGGAGCAGGCGCTCCGCATGGCGGCGCTGCTGGACCTCGATGTGCCGCCGGCCGACGGCGCCGAGCTTCCGCCGCTCTGGCACTGGGCTTATTTCGCACCGCATGCCCGTCAATCCCTGATCGACATGGACGGCCATCCAGTTCGGGGCGACTTCCTTCCACCAATCGCTTTGCCACGGCGCATGTGGGCCGGGAGCCGGGTGCGCTTCGTGGCGCCGCTTCGCATTGGCCAATCGGTGTCGAGGCGCAGCGAGATTCTGTCCGTCGAACCGAAGAACGGCAAGCAGGGCAGGCTGGTGTTCGTCACCGTGAGGCACGTGCTCTCGAATGAGGCAGGCGTCGCCATCGATGAGGAGCAGGATATCGTCTATCGCGAACCGCCGACCTCCGCATCGCTGCCGCCGCCGTCGGCCGAGGCGAAGCAGGCCGAATGGAGCGATGCGCTCACCCCCGATGCCGTGATGCTATTCCGCTATTCGGCGCTGACCTACAACGCGCACCGGATCCACTATGATCTGCCCTATGCGACGGAGACCGAGTTCTATCCCGGCCTCGTCGTGCAGGGGCCGATGACCGCCACGCTTCTGCTGGCCGCCTTTTGCCGCCGGAGCGATGCGCGGGTCGAGGCATTCCAGTTCCGCGGCCAGTCTCCGCTCTTCGCCGATCGACCCGTCCGGCTTTGCGGCAAAGCGAGCACAACGCCCGGCACCCATGAGCTCTGGGCCGAGGGACCCGGCGGCTACACGGCGATGAGCGCGAACGTTACCATCGGGATCGGCTGACGGACCCCATGCCGATCGACCTCGCAAAATTGATGAACTTTGAGATCCCGGTCGGGCGGCAGGTCGTGACGCCCGAGGCAATCGCGCTTTATGCGCTGTCGGTCGGCGTCGGGCGCGATCCGCTGAACCTGGATCAACTCCCCTATGTCGATCCGCTGCGCGGCCCCGTCGTAATGCCCTCGATGGTGCTGATCATGGCGCATCCAGGCTTCTGGATGGCGGACCCCCGCTCAGGCGTCGATCCGGAAGCGATCCTGCATGCTTCGCAGAGTTTCACTATCCTGGGCGAGTTGCCCGGCGCGGGCGTGGTGGAGAGCCGCAGCCGGGTGACCGAGGTGTTCGACAAGGGGCCGGGCGGCGCTGCCCTCATCGGGACGGTTACTGATCTCTACGATGAAACCAGCCGAGCCTTCGCGAGGCTGGAGCGCGTCACCTTCGTTCGCAATGGCGGCGGCTTCGGCGGCCAGCCGCCGCCGGCGCGCCCCCGCGAGACGGCGCCCGATACGGCACCTGATCAGGTCGTCGATCTCGCGACCGACCCTTTCCAGGCGCTGCTCTACCGCCTCAACGGCGATCTCAACCCCTTGCACAGTGACCCGGCCGTCGCCGCTCGCGCCGGCTTTGCCGCACCCATCCTGCACGGGCTGTGCACGATGGGGGTCGTGACGCACGCCGTCCTTGCCGCTCGTGCACGCTATCGCTCGCAGGCTCTGCGGTCCCTGCGCCTGCGCTTCGTCTCGCCTGTCTTTCCGGGCGAGACGATCCGGACGGAAATCTGGCGCGACGGGCGCTTCCGGGCGCTGGTCCCGGCACGCGAGACGGTCGTGGTCGATGGCGGATCGGCGGAACTGCTCGAGGTAGACGATGATTGATCCCGATATCCGCGAATACATGAACCTCGTGCGCGAGAGCGCTGGGGGCATCGTGCGGCGCGGTGATCTCGGCCGTGTGCGGAAGCTGCGTTTCGGCGAGGCTGGCTTCTGCCGTGACACCTGGCGCGACATCTGCGCCATGGGGTGGCCGGCCATGCGGGTTCCGGAAGCCGGTGACGGCAGCCGGCAGAGCATCCTGCTCTATTGCGCGCTGATGGAAGAACTCGGCGCGGGGCTCGTGCCCGAACCGCTGGTCCCGGCCACTCTCGCCGCGGTCTCGCTGTCGGGCGAGGTCCAGGCGCGCCATCTTGCCGGGGCGATGCTCGTAATCCCGGCCTGGCAGGACAGCCGCGACGCTCTGGTGCCGGAACGCGCTTTGAAGATCGAAGATGGTCGGCTCGACGCGATCAAGCTGCATGTCCCGAACGCCGCCGCGGCTGATGCCTTCCTGGTGATGGGGACGAATGGTGCCGCGCTGGTCAGCGCCGATGCGCCGGGTGTGCAGATCACGACGATGCAGACCCAGGACGGCGGCAACGTCGCCAAGGTCGTCTTCGATGGTGCACCGGCCACGCCTGTCGAAGGCGATCCGCGATCGGCCTTCGCCGAGGCGTCGCTCGCCACGTGTGCCTATCTGCTCGGCCTCTGCGATGCCGCCCTCGCCATGACGGTGGAATATCTCAAGACCAGGGTCCAGTTCGGCAGCCCGATCGGTAGCTTCCAGGCCCTACAGCATATGGCCGTCGATCTGAAGCTTGAGGCCGCATTGACCCGCGCCTCGATCGAGGATGCGGCGGTAAGCTGGGACGCGAGCCCCGCCAGCACGCGCGCCCATGCCGCGATCTCGCGCGCCCATGTCCGCGCGTCGAACGCCGCCATGACCATCACCACCAGCTGCGTCCAGCTTCATGGCGGCATCGGCTTCACTGACGAGCACGACATCGGTCTGTACCTGCGCAAGGCGATGGTCGTGGCCAACCAGTTCGGCAGCGCGGCCGAGCACGCGGCGCATTACGCGTCGCTGCGGCCCCTTCATAGGGAGAGTTGAGCGTGGCCTTCGAGGACTACGACACCGACTACAACGCGCTCGACGACGAAGCCTTTCGCCAGTTGGTGAGGCGCTTTCTGGCGGAGCATCATCCTCCTGATCTCCGTCATCCCGCCAAGCGCCTGCATTGGGAGCAGGCGAAGCCCTGGTATCTGCTGCTGTCGCGGGCTGGCTGGCTGGCGCCTGCCTGGCCGCGCGAGCATGGCGGCATGGGGCTGACGGCGGCCAAGCATCTGATCTATCTCGACGAGTTCGAAACCTTCGGCGCGGCCCGGACGCCCGATCACGGCATCATCCTGCTCGGTCCGCTCCTGATCAATTTCGGGTCGGACGAGCAGAAGCTGCAGTTCCTGCCGCGCATCCTCTCCGGCGAGGACATCTGGTGCCAGGGCTATTCCGAGCCGGGCGCGGGCTCCGATCTCGCCTCGCTGCGGACCGAGGCGGTGATCGACGGCGACGAATGGGTCGTCAACGGGCAGAAGATCTGGACCACGCTCGCAGGCGATGCCGACTGGATCTTCTGCCTCGTCCGCACCGACAAGAGCGGCAAGAAGCAGGACGGCATCAGTTTCCTGCTCATCCCAATGGATACGCCCGGCATCACGGTGAAGCCGATCGTCAATATCGAGATGGATGACGAGTTCTGCGAGGTCTTCTTCGACGAAGTCCGCGTTCCCAAGGGCAATATCGTGGGCAAGATCAACCAGGGCTGGTCGATGGCCAAGGCCCTGCTCGGCTTCGAGCGGATCTTCCTGGGGTCGCCACGGCAGGCCTCGAACGCGCTCGCCAAGCTGCGCCGCCTCGGCGAATTCTATGGTCTCATCAAGGATGCCGCCTTTGTGGGGCGCTATGCCGGGTTCCAGATGGACCTTGAGGACCATCAGAGCCTGTTCGGACAGGTCGCGGACCAGTTGCGCCAGGGCCGGACGCTCGGTCCCGAGGTTTCCCTGCTCAAGCTGAACCAGTCGAACCTCTATCAGCGGATCACCGAATACGGCCTCGAGATCATGGGCTCTGATGCAGCGCTGCTGCATCCGCTCGACGGAAACCGCGACCTCGCGATGACCGGTCAATTCCTGAACGCACGCGCCGCGACGATCTATGGCGGCACGTCGCAGGTGCAGAAGAACATCCTGGCCAAGACGTTGCTCGGCCTGACCTGACCACATGCGAGGACCACGGCTATGACGGGGCTGTTGAACGGAAAAGTGGCGCTGGTGACAGGTGCCGGCAGCGGCATCGGCCGGGCCATCGTGACGGCCATGGCGCGCGCTGGCGCTGCCGTCGTCATCAACGATATCGGCGTTTCACTGTCGGGCGCGGGCGGCAGCGCCGGCCCGGCCGACGAGGTCAAGGCGGAGATCGAGGCCTTCGGCGGCAAGGCGGTGATCAGCCGCGAGACGGTGTCGGAATGGCAGGCCGCGCAGCGCATGGTGGCGACCGCGGTCGATGCGTTCGGCCGGCTCGACATCGTCGTGAACAATGCCGGCATCCTCAGGGACGCCTTCTTCCACAAGATGGAGCCGCAGGACTGGCTCGATGTTGTCAATGTTCATCTCAACGGCTCGTTCTTTGTCAGCCGGGCCGCCGCTGAGGTGTTTCGCGGACAGAATGGCGGCGCCTTCGTGCACATGACGTCGACCTCGGGCCTGATCGGGAACCTGGGCCAGGCTAACTATTCGGCGGCGAAGATGGGCATCATCGGCCTGTCCAAGACGATCGCGCTCGACATGCAGCGCTTTGGCGTGCGCTCGAACTGCATCGCGCCTTTCGCCTGGGGCCGCATGACCGGGAACATCCCGACCGCCACGCCGGACCAGCTCGCGCGCGTCGAAAACCTCAAGCAGATCACGCCGGAGAAGAACGCGCCGCTCGCTGTCTATCTGGCCTCCGATGCCGGGGCCGAGGTCAACGGCCAGATCTTCGCTGTGCGCAAAAACGAGATCATGCTGATGGGGCAGAGCCGCCCGCTGCGCGCCATCCATTCGGCCGAGGAATGGACGCCCGAATCCGTGCGGGACCGCGCCATTCCGGCGCTTCGTCCGTCATTCTATCCCTTGGACCGCAGCCAGGACGTCTTCGCCTGGGACCCGTTCTGACCTCGCCGAGCCCCGCTCAGCACGCAGGAGAAAGCCAATGCGCCGCGCCGCGATCGTCAGCCCCTTGCGCACGCCCGTCGGAACTTTCGGAGGCGCGCTACGGCCCGTGTCGGTCGAGAAACTCGGCGGCATTGTGGCCAAGGCGGTGCTGGAACGGACGGGGCTCGACCCCGCGCTGGTCGAGGACATGGTCTTCGCGCAATCCTACGCCAATTCCGAAACGCCCTGCGTCGGCCGCTGGATCGCGCTCTATGCGGGGTTGCCAATCGAGACGCCGGGCTTGCAAACCGATCGTCGCTGCGGCGGGGGGCTGCAGGCGATCGTCACCGCTGCGATGATGGTGCAGACAGGCGCGTGCGACGTGGTGATGGCCGGCGGCGTCGAGAGCATGTCGAACATCGAGCACTACACGACCGATCTGCGCTGGGGAAAGCGCTCGGGCAGCACCCAGCTTTTCGATCGGCTCGACCGCGGTCGGGAACGATCCCAGCCGGTCCATCGCTTCGGCCATATCTCGGGGATGATCGAGACGGCGGAGAACCTCGCCCGCGACTATCGGATCACGCGCGAAGAGGCGGATGCCTATGCCGCCGAGAGCCATCGGCGAGCCGCTGCGGCCTGGGATGAGGGGCGCTTCGCCGACGAGGTCGTGCCGGTGTCGGTGGTACAGCCGCGCGGCGGCGAGACCATTTTCGAGCGCGACGAAGGTATACGTCCCGGCACGACTGTGGAAAAGCTTGCGGGGCTGCGCGTCATCGCCAAGGACGGCACTGTCACCGCCGGCAACGCCGCCCAGCAGAACGACGCAGCCGCCGCCTGTTTGGTTGTTGCGGAGAACAGGCTCGAAGCCCTCGGCCTCGATCCGGCTGCCTTCCTGGTCGGCTGGTCAGCTATTGGCTGCGACCCGTCGCGCATGGGCATCGGACCCGTTCCCGCCATCGCAAAGGTGCTGCGCAAAACCGGTCTGTCGCTCGACCAGATGGATCTCGTCGAGATCAACGAGGCCTTCGCCGTCCAGGTGCTTGCCTGCATGCGCGCGATGAATTGGGAGCGCCACGAGATACTGAACGTCAATGGCTCGGGAATTTCGCTCGGGCACCCGATCGGCGCGACTGGCGTGCGCATCATGACGACGCTGCTGCACGAGCTGAAACGGCGCGGCGGGCGCTACGGACTGGAAAGCATGTGCATCGGCGGGGGGCAGGGCATGGCGGCCGTCTTCGAGCGTGCGTGACGGGCCCAAGCATGACACGGCTCGATCTTTCCCGGCATGTTAGGGCCGGCGATACGCTGATGTGGGGGCAGTCGCATGCCGAGCCGCGCCGCCTGGTGCAGGCGCTGATCGAACAGCGGCACGCGATCGGCCGGACGCGGTTGTTCCTCGGCATCGGACAGGCGGGCGACCTTGGCCCCGAGCACGCCGATGCCTTCGATTTCCTCTCCTATTGCGGCAGCGGGTCGAACCGGCGGCTGGCGTCAGAGGGTCTCATCGACATCCTGCCGGTCCACTACTCCTCGCTGCCGACCCTGCTTTCGCAGCCGCCGCTGAAGGTGGACGTGCTTTTCCTGCAAGTCTCGCCCCCCGATGATCAGGGCCGGCATTCGCTCGGCATGGCGCGCGAATACCTGCTGGAGGCGCTGAGGCGCGCGCGTGTCGTGATCGGCGAGATCCATCCGGATGTGCCGTGGACCTTCGGCGGACCCTACCTCACGGCTAAGGACTTTACGGCGCTGGTGGCATCCGATCTGCCGTTCCCCGAAGGCGCTCCCGCGCGGATCGGCGAGACCGAGCTCGCGATCGGGCGCCACGCGGCGGCGCTGATCGAGGACGGCGCGACGCTGCAGGTCGGCATCGGCACGATCCCCGATGCCGCGCTTGCGCAGCTCCGCGACCGGCGCGATCTCGGCGTCCATTCAGGCGCGATTGGCGAGGGCATCGCCGCTCTATGCGAAGCCGGCGTCGTCACCAATGCCCGCAAGGAGATCGACAGGGGCGTCACTGTCGCGGGCTCCCTGATCGGCGGCGCGGCGCTGAGGGCCTACGCTCATCTCAACAAGGCACTCGAAATGCGAGGCGCCGAGTATACGCATGCGGCTGTGACCCTGGGGCGACTCCATCGCCTCGTTGCGCTGAACTCAGCGATCGAGGTCGATCTCGGCGGTCAGGTCAACAGTGAGACGGCCCGCGGCACTTATGTCGGAGCGGTGGGCGGCATCGTCGACTTCCTGCGTGCCGCCGGCGCGAACGAGGGCGGCACTCCAATCGTCGCCTTGCCATCGACCGCCGGCAGCCATAGCCGCATCGTCGCTCGGATCGACGGGCCGGTGACGGTCGCACGCAGCGAGCCCGTCATCGTCGTGACGGAATACGGCGTGGCCGACTTGCGTGGGCGGACATTGTCGCAGCGCGCCCGCAGCCTGATCGCGGTCGCGCACCCCGCGCATCGCGAGGAACTGGAGCGCGAGGCGCGGGCAAGCTTCGGTCGTCTGGGCTAGATGCCGGACCCTCTGCTTGCGAAGCGAGCCCGGCCCGTCAAAGTGTCAAAAGGATTTCGGCAGGCCGAGGACATGTTCGGCTACATAGGAGAGAATCAGGTTCGTGGAGATCGGCGCAACCTGATACAGCCGGGTCTCGCGGAACTTGCGCTCGACATCGTACTCGCAGGCGAAGCCGAAGCCGCCATGAAACTGGATGCAGGAATTGGCCGCTTCCCATGACGCCTTGGCGGCGAGGTATTTCGCCATGTTCGCCTGGGTCCCGCAGGGCTGCCGCGCATCATAGAGCCGGCAGGCCTCGAAGCGCATCAGATTGGCCGCCTCGATCTCGATGAAATCGCTTGCGATCGGGAATTGCACGCCCTGGTTCTGGCCGATCGGGCGGCCGAAGACGACACGCTCGCTGGTATATTGCGTCACCTTGTCGATGAACCAGTAGCCATCGCCGATGCACTCGGCCGCGATCAATGTGCGTTCGGCATTCAGTCCCGTCAGGATATATTTGAAGCCCTGGCCTTCCTCGCCGATCAGGTTCTCTTCGGGAATTTCGAGATTGTCGAAGAATAGTTCGTTGGTCTCGTGGTTGACCATGTTGCGGATCGGCTGGACGGTGAGCCCGTTTCCGGTCGCCTCCTTGAGATCGACGATGAAGATCGACATGCCTTCCGAGGGCTTGCGGACCTGGTCGAGCGGCGTGGTGCGCGCCAGCAGGATCATCAGGTCGGAATGTTGGATGCGGCTGATCCAGACCTTCTGCCCGTTGATGACGTAGCGGTCGCTCTTCTTGACGGCGGTGGTCTTGATCTTGGTGGTGTCGGTGCCGGTCGTAGGCTCCGTCACGCCCATCGATTGCAGGCGTAGTTCGCCTGTGGCGATCCGCGGCAGGTAACGCTGGCGCTGCCGCTCGGAGCCGTGCCGGATCAGCGTGTTCATGTTGTACATCTGGCCGTGGCACGCGCCGGAATTGCCGCCGGAGCGGTTGATCTCCTCCATGACGATCGAAGCTTCCGTCAGTCCCAGCCCGGAACCGCCGTATTCTTCCGGAATCAAGGCGGCCATCCAGCCGGCCTTGGTCAGGGCATCGACGAACGCCTCCGGATAACCGCGCTCGTCGTCGACCTTGCGGTGATACTCGGCGGGAAACTGCGCGCAGAGATCGCGCACTGCCTCGCGGATGTCGGTGTGATCGTTTCCGCCTACATATTGGAACGCCACAGCGATCCTCCCATCTCTCTAAACAGCGATCGCTTGGTGAAGCGCCCGACGCAAGCTGCAGCGCGCTTCCCCGCCAGTTCGCGCGATCCGACTTTGGGCCTCGGCTCAGCCCGGCTCATGTGCGAGGGACTAAGCGCGCCCTGATGCCGCCGAGGCAGGTGTCTGCGATGAGGTCGGCGATCTCGTTCACGCTCATATGATCCCGATACCAGTCCGAAACGCGATTGAGGCCGCTGAGGAGAAACGGCACGAACAGCGTGAGATTGAGATTTGGGTCGACTTCGCCGGTCTGCTTGCCCGACTTCAGGAACTCGACCCAGAAATCCGCATATTCTTTCCGGGTGACGCGCGCCTTCCGCTTGATGATCGGCGGCAGGTGTTCATAGACGCGAATGAACGGCATCGACTGATCGACCATGCAGGCCGTATGCGCGCGGATGGCGACGCGCAACCTGTCCTCGAAACTGGCGCTCGGCGGCATGGACGAAACCTGCCGCGCGACCTGCTCCAGGATCATCCGCACGCCCACATTCATGATCTCCAGCAGGATTTCGTCCTTGGAGCCGAAGTGGTGATAGAGGCTGCCCGCCTTCATCTGGATCTTTTCGGAGATCGACCGCATCGTGCAGGCCGGATACCCCTCGGACGCGATCAACGTCGCCGCGCTGCGGAGAATTTCGTCCCGCGTCGCGCCGTCGAGCCTGCTCGTCGCTATATCGAGCCCTGCGTTGCCGGTATCCGTCTTCATGCGCGCTCTGATCATTCGATAATGCCGTTCAGGCTTTCGCGCCGGCCTCGATCCAATCCTCACGCGGCGGCGTGAAGAGATCATACTCGACCGTGTCTTCCAGAGCCTCGACGGCATGCGGCAGGTTCGACGGGATCAGAATGACCTCGCCCGCGCGAACCGTCACAACCTGCTCCCTGTTCTCGCCGAGGAAAAAGCGAAGGCAACCTTCCACGACATGGGTGAACTGCTCATGGACGTGATGATGCGATCCGACGACCGCGCCCTTCGCGAAGGTGACTCGGCCGATCATGGCCTTTTCGCTGGTGATGAAGCTGCGCGCGATGTCGGGGCTGAACTGCTCGACCGGCCTCTCCGTCCAGGCGAAATGTGTTGCTTGCACCATTTGAGGCCTCCGAGGTCAATCCAGTCGAGCGTCAAGAAGGAGTTCGCTCGATGGAGTGCTGCAATCGATCCGTTCCCGCAATGCAGCGCTTTTCACTATAGCAAAGTCCTATGGCGCAGGCAGCCGATCGGGCGATCCGGTTGCATTCGAGACCTCTCCGACTGAAGAACGAGGCAATCGAACTGTCAGGCATCCCTCTCGGAGGGAGAAAAGCCGGCCCGGCCCTTATCGGCCGCAGGCGACCGTGGGAGGAGATGGGATGACGATGGACGTGCTCTCGCATGTGCGGGTGCTCGATTTCGGGCGATACATTGCCGGTCCCTACTGCGCCGCGCTGCTTGCCGATCTCGGTGCCGAAGTCATCCGTATCGAACGCCCCGGCTCGAATGACGACCGTTACGTCATGCCCGTGACGCCGGAGGGCGAGGGAGCCCTCCATATCCAGGTCAACCGTAACAAGAAGAGCATCGCGCTGGATCTGAGCGCGCCGGACGCGCGCGAAATCGTCGAGCGCTTGATCGCATCGGCGGATGTGGTCGTGGCGAACCTGCCACCGGCCGCGCGAGCCAGGCTGGGCCTGGACTACGAGACGGTATCGCGGATCAAGCCGGACATCATTTTGTGCACCGTATCCGCCTTCGGGACGCGAGGCGCCGATGCCAACACGATCGGCTTCGACGGGACCGGCCAGGCCTTGAGCGGTGCGATGTATCTGACCGGCGTCGAAGGCCAGCCCTATCGCTCCGCTGTTTCCTATGTCGACTACAGCACGGCGATCGCATCCGCTCTCGGAACACTTGCGGCCTTGATGCGCCGCGACCGGACCGGGAAGGGCGAGCATGTCGAGACCTCACTGCTCAACACCGCCCTGACGATGACCAACACCATGCTCATCGAGGAAGCGTCGGGCGCACGCAGCCGCAAGCCGACCGGCAATCGCACCCCCATCGCCGCGCCATCGGACATCTTCCCGACGGCCGATGGATGGATCCTCGTGCAGGTGATCGGCAACGAGATGTTCGAGCGCTGGATCAGGCTCGTCGGTGCGGACGAGTTGCGCGGCGATCCTCGCTTCATCGACGACATGCGACGCGGTGACAACGGCGAGTTTCTCAGCGCGCGAACGGCCGAGTGGTCGCGCCAGCACAGCACCGAGCGCTGCCTGGAGCTGCTCAAGCAAGCGCGTGTCCCCGGCTGCAAGGTCTTGAGCCCGGGCGAGGCGCTGCGCCACCCGCAGGTCGCCGATGGCGGGTTGCTCGACTGGATTTCATATCCCGGTCTCGGTGGGGACGTGCCGATCGCCGGCTCTCTCTTCACGCTCGCCAGCGATCCGGCCGCGAAGCCCATGCCATCGCCGGTCCTTGGTGCCGACACCGAAGCCTTGCTGGAATCGATCGGATACAGCCGGGACGAGATCGAGCGGCTGACCGGGGCAGGGGTCGTGACAATAGCCGGGGCAGACCGCCTTCCGGCTCACGATGCGGTAACTTGATGTCGCCGAACCGGAAGGGCATCAAACCGGACCGTCTCCGTGGCGCGGCTGCCTGCTCGCAGGATGGCTGTGCGGCAGGCCTGGGCCTCTTCCCAGGATCGACGCCCCAGCTTCCAAGGCCGGACCTGTCCTGTCGCCACATCGAGGATTTCTGAATGCAAACTGCCATCCAGCTCGTTGCGGTCGCGTTGCAGATCGGGGCGGTCTACATCCTGTTCTCGCTGGGACTGACGCTGATCTTCGGCGCGATGCGGATCGTCAATTTCGCGCATGGACAGTTCTTCACGCTCTCGCCGCTCATCGTCGCGGTCGGAACGCCCTATCTGATCGCACAGGGGTGGCCCACCGTCTGGGCCTTTCTGCTCTGCGCCCTGGTCGCGATCCTGCTCTCCGCACTGCTGGGCTATCTGATGTACCAGTTCGGCTTCCGGTACAGGCAGCGTGACTTCGTCGGCTCCTTCGTCCTGTCGCTTGGCTTCCTGCTGTTCATCGAGGGCATCTTCCTGGAGACATTTGGTGGCGCGGTGCGGTCGGTGCCGCCGCTGATCGAGGGCGTCGTCACCATCGCAGGGACGCCAATCTCCTCCCAGCGCCTTCTGCTTTGCCTGATCACCGTGGTGCTCACGGCCCTGCTGTATGCGGCGCTGACGCTCACCCGCCTGGGCAAGGCGCTCCGGGCCGTCGCCATCGACCATGAGGCAGCCCAGCTTCAGGGCATCCCCTACCAGCGCCTCGCGATGATCGGCTTCGTAATCGCCTCGGTGATGGCGTCGGTCGCCGGCGTGCTGATATCGCCGGTCTCCGTCGTCACACCCACGATGGGCAACGACTATCTCATCAAGGGCTTCATCGCGGTCGTCCTGGGCGGTCTGGGCAGCATACCCGGAGCCATACTGGGCAGCCTCTTCATCGCCCTCGTGGAAAGCATCGGCGGCTTTTTCTTCGACCCCTCCAGCGCAAGCATCGCGGTCTTCATCCTGGTGATGCTCATCCTGCTGGTTCGTCCGCGAGGGCTGCTCGGCAATGCATAAGAATCTTCTCATCGCCTTAGCGATCATCGGTGTCTTGCTCACCCTCATCACCCGCGACCCCTACCTTCTCAGCCTGATGAAATGGATGGCGGTCGGAGCATTGATCGCCGCCAGCATGCGGCTGGTGATGCTGTTCGGTGAGCTCAACATGGCGACCGGGGCATTCGTCGGGATTGGAGCCTATTCGGCGGCGGTCTCGCTGACGATGTTCGATCTGCCCTTCTTCCTGACCCTCCTGATCGCGGGCGTCGTGGCGGCGGCGGTGAG
The DNA here is from genome assembly GCF_057809495.1 of Allobosea sp. FG18. Lineage (NCBI taxonomy): Bacteria > Pseudomonadati > Pseudomonadota > Alphaproteobacteria > Hyphomicrobiales > Alloboseaceae > Allobosea > Allobosea sp. FG18. Next base: position 245,822 of record NZ_JBMDKB010000005.1, on the reverse strand, counting down.
CCTTCCCTTCGGCTTCGTCACGCTGAGGACCAAGGGGCCATACTTCAAGTTGATCGGCTTCGCTTTCGCCGAGGTCATCCGCATCATCATGACGCAGAGCAAGGTCCTGGGCGGCAATTCGGGCATTATCGGCATCTTCCCGCCGATGTATCTCGATCAATATTATCCGACCTTCGTGGTCGTGGTCGTGATGGCCCTGATCTTCATCATGTATCGCGTCGAGAAATCGGATTACGGCAACCTTCTGGCCGCGATCAAGGACAACGACGCCGTCGTCCAGACGGTCGGCATCAACGTTCACCTCGCCAAGGTTGCCTGCTTTGCGCTGGCCTCCTTCATCGCCGGCATAGCCGGATCGCTCCAGGCCTATGGCAACAACGTCATCAGCCCCGGCGACTTCACTTTCTTCCTGTCGGTCTACGCGCTGGCCTATCTCAAGATCGGCGGCGAGAACTCCATTTTCGGCCCCATCGTCGGTGCGATCGTCCTGATCTTCGTCGGCAGCATCGCGCTGACCTACGGCTCCGGCGAACTCGTCATCTATGGCGGTGCCATCATACTTGGCGCGCTCTTCATGCCGCAGGGCATCGTCGGCGTGATCGGCAAGACGTGGACTCGCATCTTCGGCCGGGCCGGGGCCTCGGTCGCCAAGGCGCCAGCAGTGGCGGGCAACAAATGAGCACGACATCAGGACAGCCGCTCTACCGGATCGAAAACCTCACCAAGCGGTTCGGGGGCCTTGTCGCGGTCTCCGAACTGACGATGGAAATCCGCGAGGGTGAGATTCTCGGCCTGATCGGGCCCAACGGCGCCGGCAAGAGCACCACGTTCAATCTCATCTCCGGGTTCTACAAGCCGACCACAGGCGTCCTGACCTTCGACGGCCGTGTCGTCACCGGCATTGCCCCAGAGAAGATCGCAAGGCTCGGCATGGCCCGGACATTCCAGCACGGCAGCCTGATGCGCGAGCTGACCGTCCGGGACAATATTCGCGTCGGAGCCACCGGCTCGCTCGACAACCACGCGGACCGCATGAGGCGTGTGGAGGAAACGGCCGAGATCCTCGGCCTGACGCGCTACCTCGACGAGCTCGCCGGCATTCTGCCGCATGGCATACAGCGTCTGGTGAGCATCGGCATCGCCTTCGCGACACGTCCGCGACTGCTGTGCCTGGACGAGCCGCTGACCGGCCTCAACCAGTCCGAGGTCGTCAATACGCTGGCGACGTTCTCGGAGATCCGCGACAGCTTCAAGACGACGATCCTGCTGGTAGAACACAACATGAAGGCCGTCATGAAGATCTGCGAGCGCATCGTCGTGCTGCATCACGGCCGCAAGCTCTCGCAAGGCACACCCGCCGAAATCCGAAGCGACGCCAGTGTCGTCTCCGCCTACCTTGGAACGCACAATGCAAGCTGACAGCGTCGCACTGCTCGTCTCCGATCTCCATGCTTCCTATGGCCCGACGCCCGTGCTCACCGGCGTCAGCCTCGAGGTTCGCCGGGGCCAGATCGTCACTATGATCGGCGCCAACGGCGCCGGGAAATCGACGCTGATGAAGGCTGTCTGCGGGCTCGTGAAGCCATCGAGCGGCCATGTCGTGCTGCATGGCAATGACATCACGGGAACGCAGCCGGATCGCATCGTGGGGTCCGGGCTCTCGCTGGTTCCGGAGGGGCGACGCCTCTTCGGCACCATGACGATCCGCGAGAATTTGGAGCTCGGGGCCTATTCGCGTCCCGATCAGCACCGCGTCAAGGACGATCTGGAGCGCGTACTGAACTATTTTCCGGCCCTGAAGGGCCGGCTGTCGGAGCGAGCCGGTTCGCTCAGCGGAGGGCAGCAGCAGATGGTCGCCGTGGCGCGCGCACTGATGAGCGCTCCCAAGGTCCTGCTGCTCGACGAACCGACGATCGGCCTGGCGCCAGCCATCGTGGCGACCATCGCCGATATCATCCAGACGATTGCCAAGAGCGGCGTCGACGTTTTGCTGGTGGAGCAAAACGCGGAGACCGCGCTTGCCGTGGCCGATTACGGTTACATCCTGGAAAACGGCGCTGTCGTGACCCATGGCCCGTGCAAGGGGTTGGCCAGCAGCGAACAGGTGCAGCAGGCCTATCTCGGGATTTGAGCCGAGCATCGCGCAACCCCGCCTACCGAGGACCATCGATGACACCCAGATATGACGACTACCAGCGGCTCCTGTTCGACCGGCCGGCAGACGGCGTGCTGCGCGTGACGATCAACCGTCCGGAGCGGCTGAACGCACTCGATGCCCGCGGGCATCGCGAGCTCGCCTATGTCTGGCAGGAGATCGACAAGGACGCGAGCGTCAGGGCCGTCATCCTCACCGGAGCTGGAAAGGTATTTTCGGCCGGCGGCGATTTCGAAGTCGTCGAACACCTGAACAACGACCATCAGGCGCGCGCCGAGATGTGGCAGGAAGCGCGAGACCTCGTCTACAACGTAATCAACTGCTCCAAGCCGATCATCTCGGCGATGCGCGGGCCGGTGGTCGGCGCGGGGCTCGTGGCGGGCATCCTGGCGGACGTGTCGATTGCCTCGAAGACAGCGAAGATCCTCGACGGGCATACGCGCCTCGGCGTCGTCGCCGGCGACCATGGCGCGATGATCTGGCCTTTGCTCTGCGGCATGGCGAAGGCGAAGTACTACCTGATGACCTGCGAGCCGTTGAGCGGCGCCAAGGCCGAAGAGATCGGCCTGATTTCGCTGGCGGTCGAGGATGAGGAGGTCGAGGCGAAGTCGATCGAGGTTGCTTCACGTCTCGCGGCCAGCGCGACGACGGCGATCAGCTGGACGAAATACGCTCTCAACAACTGGTTGCGGCTGGCCGGCCCCTCCTTCGACGCCTCGCTTGCGCTCGAGATGCTGGGCTTCGGCGGCCCCGACGCGAAGGAAGGTCTTGCGTCACACCGGGAAAAGCGTCCGCCGCAGTTCCACCCCAAGGCCTGACGGGCAGGTACGAAGTTACAAGTTTTCGCCGGAACGCCACGCGGCCGTTCCGGCGATTTTCGTTTGGCCCGATGACAGCGGCCCGCGCTTCAGGCGGCGGAGGTCTTCGCCAGTGCGGCGATTTCCTCAAGCGCCTCCGGGTTGTCCAGCGACGAGATGTCGCCCGCGCGCGTGCCGGAATAGGCGTGGCGCACGAGACGCCGCATGATCTTTCCGGAGCGGGTCTTGGGGAGCTGGCTCACCACATAGACCTCCGCAGGCTTGAAGGGCTTGCCCAGCCGTTCAGCCACCGCTGCCGCGGCGCGGCTTTCGACCCCGTCGGGCGCCTGGCCGGGGGCGAGAACCAGGAACAGCACGAGCATCTGCCCCTTGACCGGATGCGCGATGCCGACGGCGGCAGCCTCGCTGACCTCGTCGAACTCGAGCACGACCTCCTCGACCTCGGCCGGCCCGAGACGCTTGCCCGCGACCTTGATGGTGTCGTCGGAGCGACCCATGATCAGGTACGAACCGTCCTGCGCCTTGAAGGCGAGGTCGCCATGCACCCACAGGCCAGGAAGCTGGCTCCAATAGGTATCGAGGTAGCGCTCGTCATCCTGCCAGAACGATGCGGTCATGCCGATGAAAGGCTGGCGCATGACCAGCTCGCCGATTTCGCCGACGACTGGCCTGCCGTCCGGATCCGCGATGATGACATCGATCCCGGGCGTCACGGTGTTGAAGCCGCCTGGCACTATCGGCCTCACCTGCACGCTGGACAGAAGACCGCCCGAAACCTCCGTGCCGCCGGTATAGTTGATGACGGGGCTGCCATTGGCGGCGAAGCTGTCCTGGAACCACAGGAAGTGCTCGGCATCGATGACCTCGCCGGCCGTAATCAGCGTGCGCAACGTCGAGCGGTCATGCTTGAGGGCAAGCTCCTCATTCGCCGCAAGCCCGCGGATCAGTGTCGGCGATGAGCCGAAATGCGTTGCGCCATAGGTCTCGACCAGCTGCGACATGCGCGACCAGTCCGGGAAATCCGGCGCACCCGTGTACAGGATCAGCGTGGCGCCGCGCAGTAGCGCGACGCTGAGGATCAGCGTGCCGGCAATCCAGCCCATATCGGCCGGCCAGCAGAAGACGTCACGCTCGCTGACATTGAAGTGAACGGCGGAGTCGTGTGCGATGCGCAGGGGGAAGCCGCCATGGGTGTGGACGGCGCCTTTGGGCTTGCCTGTCGTGCCGGAGGTGTAGATCACCAGGAACGGGTCCATCGGAGACATGCCGCGGGCCGGCGCTCCATCATCCGGCGCCGAGGCCACCGCGACGAAGTCGATACCGTTCTCCGGCAGCTCCGTGCCCGGCGCGCGTTTCCAGATGACTTTCTCGATGGCAGGGAGCTGCCGGCAGACTTCCCGCACCACCTCGGCGACATCGACGATTTTGCCCCGCCGGACGAAGCCGGTGGCAGCGATAAGGGCCTTGGCACCCGCGGACCCGAGGCGCGAGACAACCGCCTCATGACCGAAACCGGAGAACAGCGGCACGAAGATCGCGCCGATATAGGACAGCGCTATCACCGAAAGTGTCGCTTCGATGCCGTTGTCGATCAGCAGGCCGACACGGTCCCCTACCGTGATGCCTTGTGCCCGAAGCCCAGCCGCCAAACGCCTGACGGCCACCGCCAGCTCCGCGAAAGTCAGCGATGTGGCATTGCCCGCTTCATCCTCCGCCACCACCGCAACGCGGCCGGCGAAGTCCGGATCGTCCGCGCGCGCGAGGACAGTGTTGACCCAGTTGAGCTTGCCGCCGGGGAACCAGGCCGGGAATTCCTTGCCGCGGGTGAGGTCGACATAGCCGGTCGGCTCCTCGTCCCAGCGAAACTTGAGGAAGTTCATCGCGCCGCGCCAATAGCGCTCCGGGTCCTCGACGGAGAGTTTCAGCAGGCTGTCGAAGTCCGAGAGCCCGAAGGTCGATGCCAGCTTCAGGGCATTGGCACTTTCGAAGTGATGCGGCTGCGGTCGCCAGGGCTTCTTATCGAACATGGATGCAGTTCCGTGGGATCGCCGGCTCCTCTGGAGGCCGGTGGTCGAGGATGATGGCCGAGGGGCGCGATGCCGTATCGGGGTGAGCGTCCAGCACTGCCACCCGGCCGAGTTGCCGGCGGCGTCAGTAGATGGTCACGCCGCTATCGACCGCGAAAATCTGCCCGGTCACCCGGCGTGATTCGTCGGAGCCGAGATAGAGCGCCATGTAAGCCATATCGATCGGCTCGCAGGGGCCGAGCAGGCATTGGTCGAGCGTCGCTTTCGCCTCGGGGCGCGATTCGACGAGATGGCGAACGCGTTCCGAAAGCGTCAGGCCCGGAGCGATCGCGTTCACGCGAATACGGTCGGGCGCGTATTCATGCGCCATGGAGCGCGTCATGGAGGATACCCCGCCCTTGGCCGCGGTGTAGCAATCGCGCTCCGGCATCGACATCAGCGCGACCATCGAGGAAAAATTGATGATCGAGCCGCCGCCGGCGTTCTTGAGCTCGGGAATGCCGTGCTTGCAGACCAGGAAGGTGCCGTAGAGATCGAGCTTGATCGCACGCCAGAACTCCTCGTCCGGAGCGTCCGTCACGCGCGCATCCTGAGGTGTCGACCCGCCGGCCGCGTTGCAGAGAATGTCGATCTTTCCGAAGGCCTGGACGGTGCGGGCAAGACCGGCAAGAACGCTTTCGGCGGTCGTGACATCGACCTGCCCGGCGACCGCTGCGCTCGCATCGCCGCAGGTTTCGGCTGCGGCCGCCGCGATCTCGGCCTTGATATCGCCGACGAAGACGCGCGCGCCCTCCTTGACGAACTGGCGGCAGATCTCGCTGCCGATGCCGCCGCCCGCTCCCGTGACGAAAGCTACTTTGCCATCAAGCCTGCCCACTGCGTCGTCTCCCATTTTCTGTTTTTAATGTCACCGCGGCGCTGCCGCGACGCATCTCAGTTCGAACGTCCAGACTTCACGATTCTCCGGACTTCATCTTGCGCCTGGTTTCGCCATAGCGATCGCTGACACGCCGGTCGCCCGTGACGGTCTCCGGCGTCGTGCCCTCGCTCCGGCGGGGATAGTCGGTGTAGCCGAGCGCGCCCGGCGTGTAGAACGTTTCTCGGATGGGCACGTTGAGATCGGCTTCGTCGGCAAAGCGTTCGACGAGGTCGGGGTTGGCGATGTAGGCGCGGCCGTAAGCGATCAGATCGGCATCGCCCGCAGCCAGAGCCGCATTGCCGCTGGCTCGGCTGTGATCGGTCGCGCTGATGATGGGCCCGTCGAAGAACCGGCGGAAATGGGAGCACATCGACACGCCCTGCGGCAGAGGCAGCCCGCTGATGTCGTTGAACGGTTCCATGACATGCAGATAGGCGACACCCATGCGCGACAGCGTCGCGCAGACATGCTCGAAGAGCGGCAACGTCTCGTCGTCGACTGTGATGCCGGAGAGGCCATGGACGGAAGGGTTGATGCGGATGCCGACGCGACCGAGGCGGATTTCCGAACCGACCGCCTCGAGCACCTCGACGAGGAAGCGCGTGCGGTTCTCGATGCTGCCGCCAAAGGCGTCGCCGCGCCGGTTCATGCTCCTGGCGAAGAACTGGTTGAACAGGTAGCCGTTAGCCGCATGCAGTTCGACGCCGTCGAAGCCCGCGACCACGGCATTGCCGGCGGCCTTGCGGAACTCCTGGACCGTCTCGCCGATCTCGGGCTCGGTCATCGCCTGCGGCGTCACCGTGTCGGTATGGCCGTTGGGCCCGAAGATCTTGTCGCGCGGGTTGACGGCCGAGGGCGCCAGGGGCGGCCGGCCGCCCAGCAGATCGGGATGCGACATCGCCCCAACATGCCAAAGCTGGCAGAATATCCGACCGCCGGCATCGTGGACGGCCTGGGTGACCCGTTTCCACCCCTCCGTCTGCTCGCGCGAGTGGATGCCGGGCACATTGATGTAGCCGACGCCGCGCGGGCTGACGAAAGCCCCTTCGGTGATGAGCAGGCCAGCCGAGGCGCGTTGGCGATAATATTCCGCGATCAGTTCCGTCGGCGCCGTGTCAGGATTGTCGGCGCGACACCGCGTCATCGGCGCCATGCAGACGCGGTTGGGAAGCCGCAAGTCGCCGAGATCGAAAGGCTGTAGCAGGGGCTGGTTCATCGCTTCCCGTCTCAGATCATCCAACCGGCGCGCTCGCCGTCGAGAATGGCCGCATCGGCCTGGCGCGGAGCGACGGCGTCGCCCACGACGAGCACATCGCCCGCCATGCCGTCGAGCGCGCGGGCGAGGCCGTCATTGGCGACATTGCCCATGGCGAGGACGACCGGCCCGGCATGATCCAGGACGTGCCCGGCACCGGTGAAGCGGTCCTCGCAGGTCACGCTGTCCTCGCCGATCTCGACCACGAAGGTCGCGGTCTTAACCGCGATGCCGAGCACTGCCAGGCGGCGATACAATGCTGGCGCGTGATGGACTGGGAGATCCGCGCCGGCATATATGTGCGGCGTCACGATGGTCACCTGGGCCCCGCTCTCGGCGAGCCTTTCGGCCGCGGCGGTCCCCGCGAGATGCGGATCGTCCTCAACGACGAGGACGGGCCCCGAGACGGGCCCTTCCATTCCGAAGACATCCGCGACGGAAAGAACGCGATCCCGCTCCGCGCCGGCGATGCTGATATGTCCGGGCCGCAATGTCGTGTAGCCGTCTCGCCTCGGAACCGAGCCGGTCGCGACCACGATCGCATCGTACCCGCCCCGGCGCAGAAGGACCTCGTCCGCCGTGACGTTCAGGCGCACGTCGACGCCGACCCGATCGAGCATCAGCGCCTGCCACCGGTGAATCTCGGCATAGCCGCGCCGGGACTTGACCGAGGCGGTCATCAGGTTCTGCCCGCCGAGCGCGGAGCCGCGCTCGAAAAGGGTGACGTCGTGCCCGCGTTCCGCGGCGACGCGAGCGGCTGCCATGCCCGCCGGGCCGCCGCCGACCACGGCGACTTTTCGGCGCTTCTCGGCCGGGCGCATGCTGCCGATGCCGAGCTGTCCCTCGCGGCCGACAGCGGGATTATGGACACAGCCGACGCCGCGCCCGCGATCGAGCCCGACGATGCAGGACTGGTTGGAATAGGTGCAGATCCGGATGCCGTCGCGGTCGCCGCGGGCTGCCTTGTTGGGAAATTCGGGGTCGGAGAGCAGGGCACGCGCCATGCCGACGAAATCGGCCTGGCCCGATACCAGCACAGCTTCGGCGTCCTCCGGCGTGCCGATGCGCGAACTGACACAGATGCGGAGGCCCGGAACCGCCTCGCGAATCCGGCCGGCATAGGGTGCGAACTGGGCCGAAGGCGCGGTGATGTCGGCGATCCAGCCGGGATAGCTCAGCGAAGTCATGCCGCTGACGTTGAGATAGCTGACCGGCTCGCTGGCGAGGACCCTCGCAATCTCGATCGAGTCTTCAATCTCAAGCCCGCCGGGCACCTTGTCGCTCGAATTCATCCGCACGCCGATCAGGAAGTTCGCGCCCACGGCTTTGCGGATAGCCCGGATGCCGTCGACCAGGAACCGCATCCGATTGGCGAGCGATCCGCCATAGGCGTCGGTGCGCTTGTTGCTGGCCGGCGAGAGAAACTCGTGCAGCATGTAGCCCTGGGCGGCGAAGACCTCGACGCCGGCGGCGCCCGCTTCCTGCATGTTCAGGGCCGCGGCAACCATCGTCGCCACGTATTCCTCGATGTCCGCGGCGGTCATCTCCTTGGGGATTTCGCCGGTGCGGGGGCAGGCGATCGCTGATGGCGCCAGGAGCGGCAGCCCGAACTGCGAGGTACCGGGCGAACGGAGCTGACGGCCGCTGATATTGAGCTGGGAGACGAAATGTCCGCCAAGGGCGCGGATCGCGTCGATCATCCTGCGGTAATGCGGCTGCAGGGCGCGGTCATTGGCCATGTCAAGCCCGCCCAGAGCCGAGGTTTCCAGAGCCCCGCCCCAGCTCCCCATCCGTGGCCATGACTCGGGCATCAGGAAGTTGGACATGATGATGAGGCCGGCGCCGCCTTTGGCGCGCTCGACATGGTAGTCGATGGTCCGGTCGATGGCCGAGCCGTATCCCGCCCCGAAGACCACGGCATGGGGCATCATCGCGATGCGGTTGCGCAGCGTGACATGACCTAGGGTGAGGGGGCTGAACAGGTTCGGGTAGTTCTGTGCCATGGCGCTCAGGGTCCGGTCAGATCGACCGTCGGGAGGTCAGGCCTCCATCGACGGTGCAGATCACCCCGGAGGTGTAGGCCGAGCGCGGGGAGGCGAGGAAGGCGAAGAGGTCCGCGACCTCCCTGATATGGGCAGGCCTGCCGAGAGGATATGCGGCGAGAAGCTCGGTGTAGCGGCTCTCGTCGCCATGCAGCTCCTGCGCGCGGCGCTTCATGACCTTGACGATGCGGTCCGTCGCCACGGGGCCGGGATTGATGCCGACGACCCGGATGCCGTCGTCGAGGCTGCGGCCGCCGAGCGCCCGGGTGAAGGCCATCAGCGCGGCGTTGCCGGTCGAGCCGGCGATGTAGCGCGCGTCGAAATTCTCGCCGCCATTACCGATATTGTTGAGGATGACGCCCCGGCCTCGCGCCTTCATGCGGGGATAGATCGCACGGCAGAGATCGATATAGCCGAGCACCTTGACGTCCCAGCCGTCGCGCCACGCCGTCGCATCGATCTGGAACAGGTCTCCGCCGGGGATGGCGCCAGCGTTGTTGACTAGCACGTCGATGTCACCTGCCGCTTGCGCAATCGCCTCGACTGCTCCCGCCGCGGCGATGTCGGCCTGCTGGGTCACGACCTCTACCCCGTGCGCCGCCCGCAACCGCGCGGCGAGATGCGCCAGCTTGTCGGCCGAGCGTGCGACAAGATGCAGATGCGCGCCTTCCTCGGCGAAAACCTCGGCCAGGCCTTCGCCAATGCCCTGCGAGGCGCCGGTCACCAACACGCGTTGTCCTGCAAGCTGCAGATTCATTCGAGGCTCCGGCTCTTCGCTTCCCCAGCATACGTATTGCCTTCGAGCCGTCAGCGGCAGTCGCCGAAGCGACCGCCTCGGTTATCCAAAGGGCTTTCCTATACCGCGCCAGCGGATGTCGCGGCGGGGTCTCGGCACCCTCTCAACCCCCGAAAACGAAAAACTCCCTAACGTTCATTCGGTTGTATCATGAACGCTCATCATCGGTTACGATTGCTTGCCGCAGGGCCAAAAAAACAAGATTCTGCAGGGAGGACGATATGCTCAAGGAACGGCATGTGACGCCGGCGATCGACGTCAAGCAGGTCCATTATTTCATGACGTTGGCCGAATGCGGCACGATCTCGAAGGCGGCCGACGTGCTCGGCCTCGCTCAGCCATCGTTGACCGAACATATCGTGCGGCTTGAAAAGAAGCTCGACGCCAAGCTCGCGATCCGCGGTCCGCGCGGCATAACGCTGACGGAAGCCGGCCGTCTCCTGGCGCGGGAGGGGCAGGGTCTCATCGACGCGGCGCGCAGCCTGACCAACGGGCTGCACCAGCTGCGCAACGAGCTGAGGGGCACGGTTTCCATCGCCTTGCCGCCCTCGATCAGCGCTCTGCTCAGCATTCCCTTGGCCGAGACGGTCCGCCTCGAATACCCGGGCATCAAACTGCACATCACCGAAGGCCTCACCGGTCACATCCTGGACTGGATCGAGCGCGAGAGGGTCGATATGGGCTTCGTCTACATGAAGGTCTCGACCGCGATCTTTCAGGCCAAGCCGGTGCTGCGCGAGGACATCTTTCTGATTTCGGCGCCCGACAACATGCCGGTCGAGCCCAATGCGGACGGCGAGTACGTCATCGAGCCCCATCAGCTCAGCGAGCTTCAACTGGTGATGCCGAGCCGCCCCCACAGCGCGCGGCATGTCCTCGAGAGCTTCGCGAGCGAGAACAATATCACGCTCGACGTGGTGCTGGAACTGGATTCGCTCTCGCAGGTCATCGAGATGGTCAGCCGGGCGAGCGCCTATACGTTCCTGCCGCATGCCGCCGTGGCGACGGCGGTCCGGGATGGAAAGCTCGCGCTGGTGCGTATCGCGAACACGCCCTTCCAACGCACCGCCTATCTGACGCGCAAGCGCTCGCGGCTCGTTTCCATGGCTGCCGTTAAGATCGAGGCGACGATCACCAGCATATTGAAAGAGCTGATCGAGAAATACGACGTCTCGGCGACGGTCATCGAAGAGCGCGCGCCGGTCAACTGAACGCTGTCGGCGTCTGCTGCGCTTCGCGCGGGCGAAACGTTCCCTTCCAAATCGACCCCGCGTAACGACCGGACTTCGGTGTTGCGCGGGGTCGCTCTGTCTTACTTCTTGAGGCGTCCGGCCAGTTCCTCCGGCACCACGCGGGTGAGTTCGACGAGCTTGCCGTTCTGAACCTGCGTGACGATGACCGGGATCAACTCCTGCTGTGCCACCTCATAGGTCTCCTTGCCGCCGAAAGCCGACTGTCCGTAGAAGGACTGGAAGGTGATCTCGGGCATCGCGGCGGCGACCTTTTTCGGGTCGATGCTCTGCGCCTTCTCGATCGCGGCCTTCAGGGCGAAGGGCGCGTCATAGGCGCCGAGGGTGGTGCCGCTGACGGGTTCGCCGGTTGCTGCCAGAAGGTCGGTGTTCAGCTTGACCTGGGCCGGGGTTGCCACCTTGCCGTCGACCGAGACCGCCGCGCCCATATACGTGCCGTTGGCCGCTTCGCCGCCTGTGGTCAGGATCGCCTCGGCGCTCGTGCCGGTGCCGTTAAGCTTGATGCCTTTCCATCCGAGGATGGCAAGCTCCTTGAGGATCGTGCCGGCAACGCCGGGAGGCGTGCCGCCGAGATCGATCACGTCCGGGTTCAGTGACGCGAGCTTTCCGACGATGGGCTGGAACTCCGTCGTGCCGCGCTCGAACCAGTCGCTCGACAGCACCTTGACGCCGTTCTTGGCCCAATTCTTCTGGCTTTCCGGCTCGAGTTCCTGGCCGCTGGCGTCGTTCGGGTTGACCAGAACGACCGTCTTGATATTCGGATTCTTCTCCTTGATGTAGGCCGTGAGCGGGCCGAACAGCTCGAACGGCGTGTTCATGACCGTGAAGGTCAGCGGGAATTGCTTGCCCTTGAGCGACCGGCCCCAGGCATTCGTCATGAGAAGCACGCCGGCTCGCTCGCTCAGCGACTGGAACGCGCGTGCCGGAGCGGTGCCGAGCGCCAGGGCGACGAACTTGACGCCGTCACGGTTGATCAAGGTCTGCGCGACCTTGGAGCCATCAGCCGCGTTGTACTTGTTGTCATAGGCCAGGCATTCGAAATTATAGGTGGTCGTGCCGACCTTGATGCCGCCCGAATCCTTGATCTCCTGGGCAGCGCGATCACAGAGCCACTTCGTCTGCTTGCCCCAGTTCGCGGCATCACCCGACATCGGCACGGACATGCCGAGCTTGATGATGTCGGCGGCCTGTGCGGCGGGCGTCAGCGCTGCGGCGAGGGCGCCGAGAGATACGGCCAAACCAATCCGGAACTTCATGTCTTTTCCTCCCAAAGGTTGTTTGTAGACACGTCGCGTTGGCCGTGTGCTGCGGGCGACGCCGATCCACCGGACCGGCGCGGAGCTCGCTTGCCGAAGCGCGTGTGCATTTATGAGCCTTCTCCCGACCGGCTACTGGCCTCGTTCAGGCCGGCGACCCGGCATGGGACAGGGAGAGCAGCTAGCTGGCCCATCTCGGTCCGAACCGCGCAGACGCGCAAGCGGCAGGCAGCCGAGGCTTTCCGGGATATAGGGCGGCCCTATCTCCGGGGCGATGGACGCTGACCGGGCGTGGTGCGAGGTTTATCTCGCTGACCAAGGGGCGATCTCGGACCTCGGGTGTCGAGCAGGCGCGCAACGCCGCTGTCTACCAAGCCTTCAAGCAGGATACGGCATGACGATTCGGAAAGTCGCGGTGATCGGGGTGGGGCAGATGGGCGGCCCGATGTCCCGCAACATTCTCAAGGCGGGTTTCGAGCTGACCGTCTGTGATCGCGACAAGGCGGCGCTGGCAACTTTCGCTGCGCTGGGCGCACGTTGCACGACGCGCGCGGCCGACTGCGCGGATTGCGATGTCGTGGCCGTGCTGGTTGCGACGCCGGCGCAGACGCGCTCCGTCTTGCTGGGGTCCGGCGGCGTGCTGGAAGGTATCGCCGGCAAGGCGCCGATCGTGGCCGTGATGGGGACCGTTGCGCCCAACGAGATGACCAGTCTCGGCGAGGCGCTGGAGGCGAAGGGCGTTGCACTGGTCGATGCGCCCATCAGTGGCGGGACGATGGGGGCGGAGGACGGAACGCTTGCCATCATGATCGGGGGCGCCCCGGAGGTGTTCGAGCGGCTGCGACCCTTGATGGAAAGCATGGGCAAGGCGATCTACCATTGCGGCTCGCTCGGAACCGGGCAGGTGACGAAGATCGTCAACAACATCGTTGGCGTGACGACACAGATGATCGCCGCCGAAGCCTACCGGATCTGCCTGGACAACGGGCTGAAGCTCGGCGACGTCATTCCTATCTACGAGGCGGGCACCGGCCGCAACTTCATCACGCGGGACGTCATGGACGTGATCCGCGCCTATACCTCATGGACTGGCCGCCGGCAGGATTTCGACAACCTGCAGGCGATCATGCGTAAGGACATCGGGCTGGCTCTGTCGATCGGAGAGACGTCGGGCCCGCTGCCGATGCTCCATGCCTTGCAAGCGGTGCTCGCAAGTGCTGGCGAAGAGACATATGAGAACTGGAGCCGCATTGCCGGCGCCGAAACCGCTTCGTCCTGACCCGCCGAGTTTGCGTACAATGATGCTGACGGAGAAATTGGGCCGCTGATTTGCGCGTGAGCAGGTGGTGCCCGCCGATCCCCGCGCGGCCACCTCTTTCTGCCAGACGAGGCGCGATGGACCCTTAACCAGCTGCGCATCAAGATCGGCTCAGGTGTCTGCGCTTGACCTGTGCGCAAACTGCCGAAAAGCGGAGCTTCTAGATGTCAGCAAAGGAGCCAAGTTCTGCCCTAAGGCCAGACGGCGAACTGACATGCCGGAAAGCGGACGTTCCGGGCGGCAGCTAAGGGCCATTAGCGACTGAGAATGGACAGTTCGCTTGCCCTTAACACGCACAGTCGCACGCCATTTTGCCGGGCCAATGATCGGCGAACCTGTTTGACCCGTCCGCCGGTGGCACTCGCACTACGGCTGTCGACCATGCTGAGACGAAATCGATCGGCGGCAAGCTCGATGATCTCGACGTTGCCGCTGCCATCCTCGCAAGCGACGGGAATCGCGTCGATACGGTCCAACATTTCTTTCGTGACGCCGAATGACGTGGTGCGCGGCCTACAGCTTTTGATGACGGCCAAACCGCCCCGCCACTTCACCTCATTGGAGCGATCGGAAAGCTTCTCTAGCTGAAGCAACGCTGCGATGGCCTTGCCCATGCGGTGGCCATAGGCGTTTCCTGCGGCTCCGGTTTCGCGGTTCTGCCCCATGTTTAACGCAGCCCCCGTTCCTCGGCTTTCCGCACCATGTCGTACGGCTCCACCCCGATCGCCCTCGCAATCGCGATGTACTCAGCCACATCGAGCCGCCGTTCCTCGGTCTCAAATTTCGACACGAAGGTCTGCCGCTGGCCGATGCGCGCAGCCAGTTCAACCTGCGTGATGCCGGCGTCCTTGCGCGCCTGGATCAGCGCTTGGAGCAGGGCCTTGTAAAGATCGGGTTGCGTTGAAGCCAAAGCCGGCGCCTGAAGCGGTGAAACCGGCCGCCCAATTCAACCCGAAATTCGAATACCCCAAAATCGGGTATTCGAGCATGCTGCGCCCCGAGGCGATGATTCGGGGGACGGGGCGTGAAGGAGCAGTACGTTGGCGACGTCAACGACTATCGGAAATACGCACTTCTGAGATTGCTTGCTCGATCAGGGACGAAGCTCGGTTTCTGCTGGATGCTGACGCCGAACGACGGACGCCGCGACGGCAGCAAGCTCGGGTATCTCGATCAGCCCAAGCAGGATCGTCATGATCATGAGCTGTTCGCGCTGCTGCGCCGTGTGCGGCACGAGCCCGATGCCCGTGGGCTGATCCTGATTGAAGGCAGCGAGATCCTGCCGGGGGCCGTGTTCGTCAACACGGTCATACCCGAGACGCTGTTCGAACGGCAGCTCTGGTTCAAGCAGGCGGGCGCGGCGTTGGCCGATACCGATTTGATCTTCTTCGACCCCGACAACGGCATCGAGGTCGGCTCGGTCGCCAAGGGGCGGCTCAATTCCTCGAAATATGTCTATCGCGACGAGCTGGCTGCAGCCTATCGTGCCGGTCATTCGCTGCTGGTCTACCAGCACTTCCAGCGCAGGGAGCGCGAGAGCTTCATTCGCGATGTCGCCGACGACCTCCGGCGTGGCGCTGTTGATGCCGAGATCTGGGCGATCCGGACCAGTCATGTCGTGTTCATGCTGGCGATCCAGCCACGGCACCGCGCCGCATTGTCGGCTGCCGCAGAACATGTCCGCGAAACCGCCGACCCGAGCTTTCTGAATGCAGAGCTAATCGCGTCTGCGAGCCCATGATTGTGCGCGGATTTTCCGCGTGTTTCCGTGCCGATTTTTGCCCGAGGAGCCTCCGATGAAACTCACCACCATTGCCGCCGCGCTGATCTGCGGCATCGCCCTGTCCGGCTGCGTCGGCCTCGTCGACGCCCAGTCGAAATGCTCTGCGCAGTCGGCTTCGTATCTGACTATGTGGGATTGCATTCGCGGTCGCGTCGCGGCTGGAACCGCCGGCCAAATGAACAACGACCTCGGCGTCCGTTATCTTGCGGTCGGTGATCTGCTGGCGCAGAGCGTGCGATCCGGCCAGATGAGCGATGCAGAGGCGAAGGCGCGGCTCGCGATCGAGTTGGAGCGGGGCAACAGCGAGTTCAATCGCCGTCAAGCGGCATCGTCGCCCAGCCTAACCCGCTGCACCAACAATAATGGCGTCGTGAACTGCTTGTCGTTTTGACACCCTGACACGACATTGTTCCGAAGCGAGCAGGTCGCGGACCTGCTCGCCAGGTGGCAGTTACAACTTACCCATAACGCCCTGAATCCATATGGCGTCGATCTCCTTCGCGGTCACGCCGACAACGACCTCGTGATTGCTGGTGCTCCGGTGCTTTTCCAAGCGACCGAGCAACCTCTGCTCCATCTGATACGCTTGCCGCGCGGTGTCCCATAAATGGAACCGGAATGGCGCATATTCGAGGCCACCCAAATCTGGCATAGCGGCGTGGTTGAATTGGACGGCGCGCTGCTTGTAATCGAAGGACCAGCCAATCTTGAAGGCGACGCGGCGCGCGCCCTTGATCTCCATCGCATAGGTATATGCGGGGGCACGGCGCATATGCATTACGCCGGTCCGCATCGAGGTCGCCGGTGGCGGCGAGCGCTTCGCGCCTCCGTGTTTGCGGGCAATCCTCTCCTGTGCCTGCGCGGTTGGCTGAAGCAACGGGGCTTCAATCCAATGCAACGCTCGCACGCGGGCTTCCTCTTCGGGAGTGAGCGGCACGATACCCTGCGCGGAATCCATGCTGAACTTGCGCGGAATAAGAGCGGACAGCAGCGGGCCGTCAGGAATCAACCAGGCGCGGCGGTTCATCAACCCCACAGGCCATTTGTATTCGCCATCGACGAAGTCTTGGTCCGTGGGCTGCAAATCATAGTCAAGCGACATCACCGGTTCGCTCGTCGGCTCCATGACGCCAAGAAGGCGCCCGCGTTGCTCCGGCTGGGTTGGCTCGCTCGTCGTACCTACCAGTAACACTTGATCTCCCAGCTTTAACTGTCGCAGTGCGTTTACTCGCCAGCCCGAAGTACTGAATTGCAGCGGCCCAACCGGCTCTCCGAACCCCCAAACTTTCGTGAGAAACATCGTCATAGTCGTCCCGCACCCCGTCGAGTGTTTGCCTGAATCTGTCGAGTATGCCCCCGCGGATTGGCAGCGTGCCATGATACATAAGCGGGAAGGTTCAGCGGCTGTCTGACGGGTCCCCTCGCGCTAGCTTCAACCCCGGATAGATGGGGGGAGTTGCGCAACATTTGTCCCCAGAGAGCCGGCGGCATGGTTCTACGGCAGTGGCTGGCGCGCCCTGCCTGCCGGGCTGGTCCCGCGCTGGGCCGGGGTACATACCCGCGCGGCCGCTGCCGGGTGAGCCGCTATAGCTATAGCCGCCGCGCAGCGCACCCGCCCTTCAGCCCTCCGCCTCGGCCTGCCGCAACAGCTCGCACGGGTCGATGCCGAGCGCGCGGGCGATGACGATGAACTCGGCGATGTCGATGTAGCGCGCCGGCCTCGTAGCGAAACACGAAACTGGTCGAGCTGCCGAGACGCTGGGCGAGCTGAGCCTGGGTGAGACGCTGCAATCGCCGCTCCGCGACGAGGCGGGCGACAATACGGTCGTGGAGGGCGCCGCGCATCAGAGCGAGGCGGGCTCGTCCACGGCGGCGATGACGTGCAGGTCGGTCTCGCAGATGCCCTCCGCCTCGATCGCCCAGAGTATCTCGTCGGCGTCGATCTCGGCGAGTTCGGCGGCCTGATCCAGCGTGACGATGGTCAGCACCTGGCTGCGCAGATCGATCAGGCGGTACTGGTCCATGGCGTCGTCTCCATCGTGTTCTGGAACGATCGAAACACGCTGAAACGTCGCAGATAATTTTCGGGGAGACGGGGTGATATTGCGTTCGACGCAGGATCGCGGCGGGCGCCAATAACGTCGGTGGCGACCCCAAATGATGACGGGGAGGGCGGCTCGTCACCATCCTCCCCGCTCATAGGCGCCCACACGCCCAAGCGCGTTCTACCTGGATTTCAGCGCGTTCTACCGGCCCGCGGTATAGGCCCGGTCGAGCGCTGCCACGGCCGCCTCACCGCCGCGAACCGCCTGGGTGTAGTGGCCGAGCGTCACGGTGGCGTTGGCGTGGCCGGCGAGCTTGGCGACGAGACCAACCTCGATGCCCTCGGCCTGCAGCGTCGAGATGAAGGAATGCCGCGCCGAATGCGGCGTGACATAGGGCAGGCCCAGCGTCTCGAACACCGGCTCCCAGTAGCGGCTGCGGTAGTTCTGATAGAGCAGCGGACCACCGCCGCCTTTCCGCTGCTGGTTCGGCCAGGGCTGAAGCCGGCCGGGACCGGGGAAGACCCGGTGCAGGGCCTTGCCCAGCCTCGGGCAGCGCACGCGCCATTCCAGCAGCAGCGCGCGCAACACCGCGCTCATGGGGATGTCGCGCGTGCCGGCCTCCGTCTTCGTCATGTTCGTCAGCGAGCCATCGCGCTCCTGGATGCGGCGAACGCGGACGACGTTCGCGTCGAAGTCCACATCTTCCCATAGCAGGCCAAGCTGCTCCGACGGCCGCGTGCCGGCGAGGAAAGGGAAGGCATAGTAGAGCCCATGCTCGGGATCGTTCCGGGCAGCCTCGACCACCTTCCCGATCTCGGCTGGCGTCAGGATGACCTTCTTCGCCTTCACCCGGTTGCGACCGAGACCTCGTGGCATCGACGGGGCTCGCACCCGGAAATCTTCCTCGTTCAAGGCGAGGATCGAGATCAGATGCGATTTCGCCCGGTTGGCCGTATACTGTCCCGACAGTGCGGTTAGCTCGCGATGCCAGGCGCGGATGCGGGCGGTGGTCAGCTCGCTCGTCTTGATCTCGCCAAGCATTGGCACCAGCCGACAGCCCTTCGGCAGCTTGCCGGAAGCGGAAGCCTTCCAGGCGAGCTTGTCCTTGGCCGAGCCGTCGAAATACGGCCCGCGAATGTGCTCCACGACGACCTTGTAGCCGGCGAGTGTGTTCGGCTTCACTTTGCCATCGCGATCGGCGAGCCAATGGTCGACCGCCTGCCCGACCGTCGGAGCCTTGCGCTCGTCGGCGTATGAATCCGACATCACCTTGGCGGTGAGATCATTCCGGCGGGCCTCGGCCGCTTTCAGGGTCTCGTAAAACTCCTGCCGACGGTCACCCGAGATCGGCTCGCGATAATTGAGCACATAGCGCAGCTGCTTCACGACCTCGCCGGACTTGAGTTTGCGGCGCCGGACCCGCTTGGTGATGTTGGTTCGGAACGTCATAGTGACCTCTGAGAACGAAAAAATGCTCAAAAAATCACGGCGAAGGAACCCGCACAATTAATCACCGGGCGCCGGATATCTTCAGAGCATTCGAATTGAAACCACAAGCGTAACCACGAAATTCACGGATACGCTCGGATGCCGTCTCGGCGAGGCCCGCGATACATCGCATTATTGCCTCGCCGAGGTTGAAATCGCAGCCGACGAGTGTAGCCAGTGCAGCCAGTGGCGCTGCCACACTGGCGGCGCGGTGCGCCGGCGGCGCCGCTATGGCCAACCCGGTGAAGGGGGGAAGGGTGGGCAGGCGGCGCCACGAGCTACACCAGTTACACTCGCCGGTCAGATCCTCGACTTCATCCCCGCAATGCCGCGCGGCCCGCTGTCGTCCATCTTCGCGGCGATGCCGTCCGGAACGAACGTGATTTCCACCTCCTGCCCGCGATTTTGGCGCGGCGGAAAGGTGATTATAACGCCGAGCGTAGCGAAGGCCGGGATGAGGCGTTTCAACTGGTTCGACAAATGCGCGGGTGTTCCAGGGACCCATTTTTCGACGCGGCGATCGTCCTTGCGAAGGACGTCGAGCAGCTCGCTGACACGTCCTCGATATCCATCGCCTAGGCGAGCGGCGCGGACCTCCTGGACGATTTCGATGATGGCGAGCACGAGCGGATCGCCCAGCGCGCGATCGATCATGGTTTCATGCTGATCGTCGATCATGGCGGCGTGGACAGTGCCGGGCTTAAAGCCAAGCGCTTTCTCGGCTGCGATAGCCCAATGGGCCGCATCTGCCATGCGAACGCCTGTGGGGGGCGGAATCTCTTCTATGCCCGCCAAAGCGGCGCTGGCGGCGTCAAGCAATTCGCCCAGCACGTCCGGAAGCAGCTTCTCCAGCTCATCGCCAAGCTGCTTTTCCGTCAGCCGTTTCTCGTTCGGCATTTTCGGCAGATGCAGTTGGATCGAGCGTTCCAGTAGATCGGGCCGATCGGCAAACTGGCCGATCCCATTCAGGAGCACCGGGCGGCAGACGAGGAATGTCCGCAGCTCGTTGTCGGTGTAATATCTGCGCGTGCTGAAGCCCGATGCCGTTGCTATGGCGCAAAGGCTATCCGAAATTTCCCACCGCACGCTCGACGCGTTGTCGAACAGCAGCAGGAAATTCTCGGAGGCTATGATCATCAGCTCATGTTCGTTCTTCGGCAGCCGGCCCTTCGGCACCGCGTTCGGGTCGACAATGCGCCGAATCACGGTGGATAGCGCGCTCTTGCCGCTGCCCTGCACACCTTCGACGATCAGAAACATGTAGGGTCCATTGGGCCGCATGCAGTTCATCAGGAAGATGATGAACAGGACGGCGTTCCGCCCCTCCAGCCCGAGCAACTTCGTAAGCCGGTTCAGCCCTTTGCCTGTGCCAGGACGCGGCATCGCGCCAAAGCCCGACGGGCGACGAAAGCGGACGTGCTCGGCTCGACCGATCGTCCATCCGGAGCGTTTGACCAGGATCCGGTCTGCGTTCGGCCAGCCGGGGTCCAGTACCAGCTGATCGTTGTCCCTCGCCCAACGCAGGTGGATAGAGACCGGCGACAGGGTGTGCAGAGCGTTCGCCTCCAAATTGTCGAGGAGTTCTGTCAACGGCTCATGCTTGAGCGGCTTGCCGGTGGCGCGCAGCACCATCAGGCGGAAGAACGCCTTGCTCGGCGTCGACCTGAGCTGGTGATAGATGACGCCACCGGCTGTCTGCGGGATGCCAACGAAGACTTCGCCATTCTGGTCCGCGACGGCTTCGATGCCGTTGCGCTGAACCTCCTTGAGAGCGATCGCCGACTGCGATTGCGGCGTCCTGGCGGGCTTGTCGAAATCCTTCGACAGAGCTCCAGAAACCATTCGCTCCACTTCGTCGAGGGTGTTGCCCTCGTAGTTGACCGGGAGCACTGCCGCGATGATCGCCTTTATCCGATCCACGTCCTGGGTGAAGGGTACGATCCGAGCGATGATATCAAGCGCCGGAAGGTGCGTTCCGCGTCCACGCATGATTGCGAGTATTTGCTCTGATCCGAAAAGGATATCGAGCATGGCGAGCGGGATTTTTCGTTGTGCGCGCAGTTGCATCGTCAGTCCTCGATCAGAGGCAGGCTGGTGTAGTCGACATCAAGCAAGCTCGATCCGACCCAGGTGTAAGGGTTGCCATTGGGGTGTATCGTCGGCGGCAGAACGCAGAACTTCCTGTCGACGAGCAGTTCGCCGACTTTCACAGTCTGATCGCCGGACTTGATTGCGAAGTTGCGATTGGGCTTCTCAGCGGCCACTCTGACGAAATAAACGATTCCTCGGGCTCCTACCCGCCCGCTAGGCGGATCCATGAGGGCTGCTTTAGCGAGCCGGATGAAACGATCGTCATCAATGTCGAGTGCGCCAAGACGGGAGCCATCGGGAAAGAGCGAGCCCATCGCGACGCCGATGCCCAGCTCTGCGTAGTCATGGAGCCACCGCCGGAGTATTTCCGGCGGGATTTCGGCATCTGGCAGCTGCCAATTCTTCATTGGCGGCCGCTTTTCGCCGAGCACGACCGGGCGGGGCCAGAACCCCGCATCCCGGTATGCCGAGGCATTTTCGCCGAAGATGTTGTTGCCGGCGGCGGTCATGTCCGACCTCCGCGCAGCACGACCTTAACGAGCAGTTCCAACTGAACCGCGGCATCACGGGGCTCAATGCTCTTCAGCCAGCCCTGCGCTACCGCCAAGCGGTCGACCATCGCGCCCGGTTGGCCGGGCGGGATCAGGAACGGGTCTTCGTCATCGTGCGTATCGAAGGGCGGCTCGATGATGTCCGACATTACTCGCCCCCCTTCTTCGACGCCTCGATCACGGCCAGGACGTCCGAGAGGCGGACGAGCTTCCGGGAGCTGAACGGCTGGAAGTAGGGAATCAAGCCGCGCTTCGCGGCACGTTGAAGCTGCCAGTACTTGGCGCCGATCAGGTCGGCAGCTTCTTTGAGCGTGTAGAGCTTATTTTCGGGCTGCATGGCTTCGCCTCATTGAGGGCGAAGCTGCGACCGTTGACCGGAAGGCACGGATACGCCTCATCGCCCAAGTGGTGGGAAATGAAGCGACCTCGAACCTTCACCCAGTGTCTTAACTCAAGGGCCCCTATGTCCCTCATACCAGACCTGGTCACGTGTAAGTCGCAACACCGTTATCCCGGTGGCGGCGCGGCTTGTCAATTCAGCTTCCGCACACGCGCGGGCGCGTAGCTGCCGCCCGTCGGGTACGCGGGTATGCACGCCTGGGGCGTCACGGGGATATTACGGCAGTACGGTTTCGTGCTCTCACGGCCCGGTTTCGAGATCCGGATCGCTCGGTAGGGGCGCGAACGGATCGACCTCCGGAAAGAGCTTCTTCTCCCGCAACCAATCGCCAAATTTGCCGGGGTTTACGGCGCGCTCGATGGAGGCAAGGCGTTTGCGAGCCCACTCCAACATGCGCTTCGTTTCCGGATCGTCGATCGGCGAGGCCCAATCGATCCAAGCACTGAGGTCGCGGGCTTTAGCTTGGAGCTGAACAATCTCCGTAATCAGGGCGTCTCGCTCATCCTCGCGCTTGCGACGCTGCTCGGCCAACCTCCGATTTTCGTCAGCGCGAATCGAAAGCAGACGTTCCCGCTCCCGCTCGATTTTCCGTAACCTGTCGGCTTCTAGGCGTTCCTCGAACGCGATGACGATGTCATCAATCTGATCTTCGAGGGAGAATGTCTTGCGGTCTTGCCAGTCGAGACGGCTCCCGTGGCTGCCCCACAGCGACATTGATAGCTTAAGTGTGTCAGTCAGCAGGAAATCAAATTCGGGATACGCCTTGTTCCAGTACCAGCTGTAATTTTCTCCTCCCGCGCGGAGCCGGCGCGCCTCCTGGTGCAACTCGTAATCAGTGGGGACGTGCTTCACCTTGGCTACCTTCTCCGACAGCTTGAAGTCGACCGACTCTTCGCCGCGGGTAGCCGTGAACCATTGCCGTGAGAGTTTGATGCCGACGCCGCGCGTCTCGAGGTCACGGAAGATCTTGTCGAGCACGAAGATGGCGCGTTCGACCGAAGGAAGGCCAATCGACGTGTAGGGGATCTTTTCGCCGCCGATGATAACTACGCCATGGTCGTCAGGCTTCGTTGCCCGAAGTTCTTTCGTTACGGCGACCAGGGCGTGATGCGGCTGGACGACCTTGACCCACTCGACACCTTTCGGCCGGGTCTTCTTGGGGAGTTCGCGCTTGGGCGCTGCTGGCGGGCTAACTGGTGCCGGCTTAGCGATGGGAAGTGGTGCGATCGGTTTACTGCCGCTAAAGGCGATCACCTCAAAAGTTGCGTCCATCGTCGTTGTGAAGATGGCCTGCTTGGCCTTCCTTCCCGCACCTCTGTCGCGCCAGAATGCGCTCGTCGGCAAAGGCACGCGGTGATTTTCGCAGATCTGCCGAACCTGCCATTCAGAGATACCAAGATGCGCCGCAACCTGCGGCATCTCATGCGACCAGATCAGGTCATAGAGCTGACGGCGGGTCAGGTGAGAAGGCATAGGTGCACCGAATGGCAGCAGACGATTCGCTGCCAGCGTGCCGCCTCAATCGGACTTTCGCGAGACCGGAAAACTCCGCGGTTACCTCGCGGTTGCAGTCTCACGGGTCCACGTTATTTCACGGCCGTGCGGCGACTTCACGCTAGTCCATTTAATGTAATTTGCAACGGAGCGACACACGCGCATTCCAATTGACAGGCGCGAACGGTAGTGGAATATAAGAACACTACAGTAAATCGCTTGCCAAGGTTGGGGTCGAGGGTTCGAATCCCTTCGCCCGCTCCAGACAATCTCAGGACTTGGGAAGCATGCAAGCGTCGGATCTTCCGGCGCTTTTTGCTTTTTGGGGCCTTATGCCGGAATTCTCGGGCTGCCATCAGCTTTCAAACGCAAGAGGGCGCCGATCGGCGCCCTCCGCATCTGCATGCGATGCTTCTTTACCTGCCTCAGGTCAATTCCGCGCCGCGCTTCTCTGGAATGAGGAGCCACATGGCGATAAGGTCGAGGAGATAGAGGGTGGCCAGCAGCGCTATGGCGGTCTGGAACCCGTAGGCGGCGGCGATCGCACCGACGACGACCGGACCAAAGCCGCCGACACCGCGCCCGATGTTGAACAGCACGTTCTGGGCGGTGGCGCGCGCCGCCGTCGGGAAGAGTTCGCTGATCAGTGCGCCATAGCCGCCGAGCATGCCGTTGACGAAGAAGCCCATCACCGCGCCGCCGACGAGCAACTGCATCGGGTCGGTCAGCCGCGAATAGACGAGCACCATCACTGCGGCGCCGATCATGTAGCCGAAGAAGGCCGGGCGGCGGCCGATCCGGTCGGCGATATGGCCGAAGGCGAAGATGCCGAGCGCCATGCCGCCGATGGTCACCGCGGTCCATACCGCCGACTGGGTCAGCGCGAAGCCGAACCGCGTGGCGAGGTAGTTCGGCAGCCAGATCATCACGCCGTAATAGCCGAAGTTCTGGACCGAGCAGAGGATGACCATGCCGAGGCTGAGCTTCGTGGTCTCGCGATCCTTGACCAGCAGGCGCAGCGCCGATTCCTTCGGCCGGTCCTTGGAGCGGGCCACGAAGACCTCGGGCTCATGCAGGGAGTGGCGGATGAAATAGGCCGCGACCGCTGGCAGGATGCCGATGGCGAACATGCCGCGCCAGCCGATCGAGGGCAGCAGCAGCGGTGTGGCGAGCGCGGCAGCGAGCACGCCGACCTGCCAGCCAAGCCCGACATAGGAGGAGGCGCGCGCGCGTTTCGAGGCCGGCCAGGCCTCGGCGACCAGCGCCATGCCGATGCCGAACTCGCCGCCGAGGCCGAGGCCCGCGATGGTGCGGTAGAGCAGCAGGTCCCAGTAGCCCTGCGCCAGGGCGCACATGCCGGTGAAGACGGCGAAGAGGACGATGGTCCAGGTCAGGACCCGGACGCGGCCGATCCGATCCGAGAGCATGCCGAAGCCGATGCCGCCGAGCACGGCGCCGACCAGCGTCGCGGTGACCAGCGAGGCGGCCTGTGCCTGGCTGAGCTGCAGATCGGCCGAGATCGCGCGCAGCATGAAGCCGAGGATCAGCAGGTCGAACCCGTCCATCGCATAGCCGATCGCCGCGCCCCAGAGGGCCTTGCGGGCCTTGCTGTCGACTTCCGTCGGCGCCGATGGCGTTGCCGCCATTCGCAGTTCACTCATGATACAAGCCCTTGATGCTGCTCCGGCCAAGCCCTACGGAGCGACGATGCCGACATGGCATCGTCCAAATTCGGATCTTTTCGCATCTCATGGGGCCTGAGCCGGCGCAACGATCGCCCGTGAGTCAGCCTGTGGATGCCGAGGGAAACACTGCAACGGTCGTTTTTCGGCAACGCCGCGGCCAACTTGCCGCCTGAGCAGCGGTTGGAGGCGCGGGTGCTGCCGAACACGGCTGCTGGCCGTGGTGAAAATCGCCCTGCGGAGGGATTGACCTGTCCGGCGAGGGCGATCAGAAGAGGCCGTTTGCCAATTCGACCAGCCCCTGAGCCCTTGCCGTATCCCGGCGAGCGGCCCTGCTCAGCCCGGAGACACCGCGCCATGTCCAACCTGTTCACCCCCACCGACAGGGCCGTGATCGCGCGCGAAGCGGCCAAGATGCTGCTCGAAATCAAGGCCGTGCACTTCTACAGCGACAAGCCGTTCGTTTTCACCTCCGGCTGGGCGAGCCCGGTCTATATCGACTGCCGCAAGATCATCTCCTACCCGCGCCTGCGCTCGACGCTGATCGATTTCGCGGCGACGACGATCGTGCGCGACATCGGCTACGAGTCGCTCGACATCATTGCCGGCGGCGAGACGGCAGGCATCCCCTTCGCCGCCTGGATCTCCGACCGCCTGTCGCTGCCGATGCAGTATGTCCGCAAGAAGCCGAAGGGCTTTGGACGGAATGCCCAGATCGAGGGTTCGGTCGTCGAGGGCGCGCGCACGCTTCTGGTCGAGGATCTCGCCACCGACGGCCGCAGCAAGGTCAATTTCGCCGAGGCGCTGCGCAATGCCGGCGCCGATGTGCAGCATTGCTTCGTGCTATTCTACTACGACATCTTCCCGAACAGCCGCGAGCTGATGGCCGAGATCGGCATCAACCTGCATTATCTCACGACCTGGTGGGACGTGCTCGCCGTGGCCAAGGATAGCGGCCATTTCGAGCCGAGGATCCTGGGCGAAGTCGAGAGCTTCCTGAACGATCCGGCGAGCTGGTCGGCCAAGCATGGCGGCATCTCCGCCTTCGGCGAGGAAAAGAAGCCGGCCTGAGGCCTAGCTTCGAGCCTGGGTGTCATACGTTTCCATAAGTCGTAGAGTGTCTTCCCGTGCGCGCTGCGGCACGTGAGTGCTGCTGCGCAGACACGGGACCGCACGACGAGAAGGCACCCTTCAAGCGAAAGGGCGCCTCCCTGCATGAGAAGGCGCCCCTTCCTGAAAACGGTCCCGTGTCTGCGCAGCGGCATTCCACGCCGCAGCGCGCACGGGATGACGCCCTTCAAGTGGCGCCCTTCAAGTCGTGCCCTTTGCCGCAGCGCTGCTGCGCGCCTCGAGCGCCTTGCCGACGCGGCGCATCGCCTCGCCCGCGGCATTGCATTCCTCGTCGCTGAGGACCTGCATCATCGCCTCGATCTCGGCGACATGGATCGCCATCGCCTTGCGGGTAATCGCCTCGCCGGCAGGCGTGAGCCAGAGGCGGCGCAGGCGCCGGTCGGCCTCGTCATTGCGTCGTTCGATCAGGCCGCGCTTTTCCAGCACCGGCAGCAGCATGCTCATCGCGCTGCGCCCGACCAGCAGCTTCTCGGCCAGCGCCTGCTGCGAGAGGCCGGGAACGTGGAAGATGTTGGCGAGCACGTCGTAATGCGCGAGCTGGATGCCGAGCGGACCCAGCGACTCGGTGAGCACCTTCTCCCACATGTTATGGGCGCGGGCGATGGAGACCCAGTTGCGGAAGCGCGGCAGGTCCCAGGGCAGGGTCTGCGTCTCGGAAGGCTCTTGCTTTTTGTTCATGGCTGAACATAATGGTTCAGCGTTGAACAAAATCGGATCTTCGCCATGAGCGCCGCCGCCCTCCGTTGCATCCGCCCGTTCGTCCGGGCCGCGAGCTTTGTGGCTCCACGCGCGGCCGGCCGACTGGCCTTCCGCCTCTTCTGTACCCCGCCGAGGCCGCCAAAGCGAAACGGAAACGGTGGGACGGGAGAACAGGGGCTTCCGGCCAGGCTAAGGCAGGCGAGCCTGCGCGCGATTCCCTTCCCATGCGGGAGCGTGCAGGCCTATGTCTTCGAACCGGAGGGGCGGGCGCCGACACGGACCGTGCTGCTGGTCCATGGCTGGACCGGCGATGCGGCCTCGATGGCGGGTTTCGTCGAGCCGCTGCTGGCGGCGGGCTTGCGGGTCGTCGCATTCGACCTGCCGGGCCATGGCGCCTCGACCGGCCGGGAGCTCAACATTCCGCTCGGCGTGGCGAGCCTTGCGGCGGTGGCGCGGGTGTTCGGCCCGTTCCAGGCGGTCGTCACCCATTCCTTCGGTGGTGCGATCACGCTCGCGGCGCTGGCGGGTTCGGTCAGGGGGCAGCCTGTGGTCAGTGCGGACAGGCTCGTGCTGATCTCGGCGCCATCCTCGATCACCCGGATCACCCGGCAGTTCGGCGATGCCATCGGCCTCGGGCGGCGCGGGCAGGCCGCGCTGGAACGGCGCATCCATGTCGTGGCCGGAAACCCGGTCGAGGCTTTCGAAGGTCCGCTCCAGCTCAAGGCGATCGGATTGCCGACGCTGGTGATCCATGACCGGCAGGATCGCGAGCTCGGCTTCCAGCATGCGCAGGCGCTCGCCGAGAGCGGCCCGTTCGTCCGGCTGGAGGCGACGGAAGGTCTCGGGCACCGCCGCATCCTGAAGGCACGGCCCGTAGCCGAGAGTGTCGCGCGCTTCGTAGTGGGTGGGCGTTAGAGCGTGCCGACTTTTCTCTGAACCTCCACCGTCATCCCGGATCGGCGCGGCTGCGCCGCTTGTCCGGGATGACGGCGCGATTCCGTCAGAATTCATCAGGGAGCTAGCTCAGAGCCAGCCCATCAATTCGCGCTGGACGACCTCGGCGATGACGTCGATGCCTTCGGGGGAATCGTTGAGACAGGGCAGATAGGCGAATTTCTCGCCGCCATTATGCAGGAAGATCTCGCGGTTCTCGCCGTCGAGTTCCTCCAGCGTCTCCAGGCAGTCGGCCGAGAAGCCCGGCGCGACGATCGCCATCGACTTCTTTCCGGCCTGGGCGAGCGCCTTCACCGTCTCGTCGGTATAGGGCTGGAGCCATTCGTCCGGCCCGAAGCGCGACTGGAAGGTCAGCGGGAACTCCTCCTCGGAGAGGCCGAGCTCGGCGCGCAGCAGGCGCCAGGTCTTCACGCACTGGCAGTAATAGGGGTCGCCCTTCAGCAAGTATTCCTTCGGCATGCCGTGGAAGGAGCAGAGGATGACCTCGGGCGCGAAATCGAGCTTCGCCAGCGAAGCGCGCATCGAGCGGGCGAGCGCACCGATATAGACGGGGTCGTCGTGATAGGGCGGGGCGACGCGGACCGAGGGCTGCCAGCGCATCTGCATCAGCGCGCGAAAAGCCTGGTCGCAGGCGGTGGCCGAGGTCGGCGCGGCATATTGCGGATAGAGCGGCACCAGGAGGATGCGGTCGCAGCCCTGGTCGAGCAGGGCCTTCAGCCGGCTCTTCACATCGGGAAAGCCGTAGCGCATCGCCCAGTCGAAGACGACGCGTTCGCCGGCCAGCGGCTTCAGGCGCGCAGCGAGCTGCTCGGTCTGCGAGCGGGTGATGGTCTTGAGCGGACCCTCGTTGCGCTGGTTATTCCAGATCGAGGCGTAGTCCTTGCCTTTCCGGCCGGGCCGGGTCGACAGGATGATCAGGTTGAGGACAGGCCACCATTTCCAGCGGGGCTCCTCGATGACACGGCGGTCGGAGAGGAATTCCTTGAGATAGGCACGCATCGGCCAATAGCCGGTGCCTTCCGGCGTGCCGAGATTCATCAGCAGCACGCCGATGCGGCCGTATTGCACCTTGGGATGGTCGGATGGCAGGGAAGCGGCCTTACGGGCCGACACTGCGGCGATGTCAGCGGTCATGAACGCGTGCACTCCTCAGCGTCGTGATTTAGACGAGTTCGCGCTTTCGTCCAGCCTTGAAGCTTCTCGAATGGCAGGGGTGCGACACTGCTGACTGCAAGCGATGGCGTCGCGAGACCCCTCTGGTCAGCACATCGCTGCTCTTGCTAGTCTGGAGCCGTTCTCAGGACGTAAGGGCGCCCGCATGACGAAGCTCACCCGCCGCAAGGCTCTCGGCGTCCTGGCGGCGCCTGCCACGCTTGCCGCGACCGCGCCCGTGGCGATGGCCCAGCAGCCGGCGCCGAGCTTCACGCTGCTGCTCGTCAACGACATCTACAAGATGAGCGACGACAAGGGGCGCGGCGGTTTCGCGCGCGCCGCCGGCATCGCCAAGGCCGAGCGGGCCAAGGGCGTGCCGGTGCTGTTCTGCCATGCCGGCGATTGCTATTCGCCTTCGCTGATGTCGGGCTTCGACCAGGGCGCGCATATCGTCGCGATGCAGAACAAGATGGGCATCGACGTCTTCGTGCCCGGCAATCACGAATTCGATTTCGGCAAGGAGAACTATCTCAAGCTGACGGCGGCGCAGAATTACCCGACCTTCGCCGCCAACCTGCGCGACGCGGCCGGCAACATCCTGCCGCATCACAAGGATTCGCAGATCTTCGAACTCGGCGGCGTCAAGGTCGGCGTCATCGGCACGGCCTTCGATCCGACGCCGCAGGTCTCGTTTCCGGGCGACCTGAAATTCTCCTCGACGATGGAAGCGCTGCGCCGCGAGGCCAAGGTGCTGAAGGGGCAGGGCGCCGACATCCTCGTCGCGGTCGTCCATGCCGACCGGGCCATGGACTACGAGATCGTCCGTTCGCGCGTGGTCGATATCGTGCTCACCGGCCACGACCATGATCTCGCCATCGCCTATGACGGCAAGGTGGTGATGGTCGAGTCGAACGAGGAGGGCAATTACGTCACCGCGATCGACATCGCCGTCAGCATTCGCGGCGAGGGCGCGGCCCGCCAGGTCTCGTGGACGCCGACCTTCCGGGTCAACGATTCCCGTTCGGCGACGCCCGATCCGGAGGTCGCGGCCATCGTGAAGGGCTATGAGGGCGAGCTGTCGAAGGAACTCGACGTCGATATCGCGACGCTGGCCGCGCCGCTCGATTCCCGCACCGGCGTCATCCGCACGCAGGAGACCGCGATCGGCAACCTGATCGCCGATGCGATCCGCGCCGCGACCGGCGCCCAGCTCGCCATCACCAATGCCGGCGGCATCCGCGCCAACAAGCAATATGCCGCCGGGCAGAAGCTGACGCGCCGCGACGTGCTGAGCGAGTTGCCCTTCGGCAATGCCACCGTGATGGTCGAGATCACCGGCAAGGACGTGAAGGATGCGATCGAGAACGGCTTGCGCGATGCACCGCAGGGCGCCGGGCGCTTCCCGGTGGTGTCGGGGCTGAAGTTCGAGGCCGATCTCAAGCAACCGCAGGGTTCGCGCGTCACCGCGATCACAGTCGACGGCAAGCCGATCGACCCTGCGGCCAAGTATACCGTGGCCTCCAACAACTTCATGCTGGAGGGCGGTGACGGCTATGCGGCGCTCGGCCGTGGCCGGACGCTGGTCGGCCTCACCGACGGCAAGCTCATGGCCAATGAAGTGATGGTCTATGTCCGCAGGCTCGGCACGGTCGATGCCAAGGTCGAGGGCCGGGCGGTCCTGAAGTGAGTTGCAGCGAGGCGCTCGCAGCCTTCCTGGCAAGCGGGAACTCGAAGGGTTGGCGCGAGCTACCGGTTTTTGTGTCGGGCGGGGCTGCCGCGCGCGCCTGCGCCGCCGTCGATGCCGAGCGGATGGCCGGGCATGTCGTGGCGCCGGTTCCCGAGCGGGTCTTCGCTGCACTGGCACTCACGCCGCTCGAGACGGTCAGGGCGGTCATCCTCGGACAGGACCCCTATCCGACGCCGGGCCATGCCAACGGGCTCGCCTTCTCCTATGTCGGCCCGCCGCCGTTGCCGCGCTCCCTCGTCAACATCTACAAGGAGCGGGCGGAGGACCTGGCGGAGTTCGCGCCAGCCGATGGCGATCTGACCCGCTGGGCGAAGCAGGGCGTGCTGCTGCTCAACACCGCGCTGACGGTGCGAGAAGGGGCGAGCAAGGCCGGCTCGCATCTCTCGCTCGGCTGGGGGGCGGTGACCGATGCGGTGATCGCGGCGGTCTCGCGCCAGCGGCCGCATGTCGTTTTCCTGCTCTGGGGCAATCCGGCGCAGACGAAGCGGCCTCTGATCGACGAGAGCCGGCATCTGGTCATCGCCAGCGCCCACCCCTCGCCGCTGTCGGCGCGGCGGGGCTTCTTCGGCTCGAAGCCGTTCAGCCGCGCGAATGTCTGGTTGGAAGAGCGGGGCGAGAAGCCGATCGCGTGGTGATGCGCGACGTCACCCCACCGGCCGTTCGTCGGCAATGACCTTGCCGTCGTTCGGCAACGCGCCGAGCGGCAGGATCTCGACTGCGCCCTTCAGCTTGGTCACCTGCTGCAAGGTCGAGGACACCGCATCGACGAAGCCGGCAGGCTCGGCGTAGATCTCGGCCTTCAGCGTCATCGTATCGGTCTCGTTGGCGCGGCCGACGACGAGGCGGAGCTTTGCGATCTCGACATGGCGCTTGGCGATCTCGGCGACCTGCTCGGGCCGCACGAACATGCCCTTGACCTTGGCGGTCTGGTCGGCGCGGCCCATCCAGCCCTTGATTCGGGTGTTGCTGCGTCCGCAGGCGCTTTGGCCTGACAGGACGGCGGTGAGATCGCCGACGGCGAGCCTGATCTGCGGGTGATGCGGGTCGAGATTGGTGATCACGACCTCGCCGACCTCGCCTTCGGGAACCGGATCGCCGGTGCCCGGCCGGACGATCTCGACGATCAGGTTCTCGTTCAGCACCATGCCTTCGCGTGCCGAGGTCTCGTAGGCGATGACGCCGACATCGGCGGTGGCGTAGAGCTGGTAGGCGTCGATGCCGCGCTCCCTGACCCAGGCCTGCAGCGAGGGCGGAAAGGCGGCGCCGGAGACCACCGCGCGCTTGATCGAGGAGATGTCGACGCCGCGCGTCTCGGCTGCCTCGATCAGGATCTTCAGGAAATCGGGCGTGCCGACATAGGCGCTCGGCCGATAGGCGGAGATCACCTCCATCTGCTGCTCGGTATTGCCGGGGCCAGCCGGGATCACGGCGCAATGCAGCGCACGGGCGGCGGAATCCAGGATGAACCCGCCGGGCGTCAGGTGATAGCTCAGCGTGTTCAGCACGATGTCGCCCGGCCGGAAGCCGGCGGCATAGAGGCCGCGCGCAGCGCCCCAGGCGTCGGTCGCGGTGCCTTCAGGCTCGAAGATCGGGCCGGGAGAGGTGAAGAGCCGGCCGAAGGAGCCAGGCGCCACCGCGACGAAGCCGCCGAAGGGCAGGGCGGCCTTCTGAAGCGCGGGCAGCTCCGCCTTGCGCAGGATCGGGAGGCTGGCCAGCGCCTTGCGGTCGGTGATCGCGGCGGGGTCGATGCCGGCAAGCCTGGTGGCATAGGTCGGCGCCTTCAAGGCCGCCGCGAGCACGGCCGGCAGGCGAGCGAAGAGATCGGCCTCGCGCGCGGCAGGCGAACGGGTTTCGAGCGCGTCGTGGTGCTCTGTCATGGCGGGGTCTCGTCTGTCGGGGTGCGGTGCCGGATCGCTTGTGGTCACGACAGCCAGCGCTTGCGGCGCTTGTAGCTCTTCACCTCGCGGAAGGATTTCTTGTTGCCCTCGGCGACGCCGAGATAGAATTCCTTCACGTCCTCGTTCTCGCGTAGCATCTTCGCCTCGCCGTCCATGACGACGCGGCCGGTCTCCATGATGTAGCCGTAGGTCGCGTAGCGCAGCGCCATGTTGGTGTTCTGCTCGGCAACGAGGAAGGAGACGCCTTCGTCGGCATTGAGCTGGCGCACGATCTCGAAGATCTCCTCGACGATCTGCGGGGCGAGGCCCATCGAGGGCTCGTCGAGCAGGATCATCTTGGGGTTCGACATCATCGCCCTGCCGATGGCGCACATCTGCTGCTCGCCGCCGGAGGTGTAGCCCGCCTGCGACGAGCGACGCTGCTTCAGGCGCGGGAACAGGGTGTAGATCTTCTCAAGATCACGCTTGATCGCGGCATTGCCGTCGCGGCGGGTGAAGGCGCCGGTCAGAAGGTTCTCCTCGATCGAGAGATGGCCGAAACAGTGCCGGCCTTCCATGACCTGGATGCAGCCGCGCCGGACGAGCTCGTTCGGGGACATCTTGTCGACGCGCTCGCCGTCGAAGACGATCGAGCCCTTGGTGACCTCGCCGCGCTCGGCCTTGAGCAGGTTGGAGATCGCCTTCAGCGTCGTGGTCTTACCGGCGCCGTTGGCGCCGAGGATCGCGACGATGCCGGCGCGCGGCACGGTGAGCGAAACGCCCTTCAGCACCAGCACGACATGGTCGTAGATGACCTCGATATTGTTGAGCGACAGGATGGTGTCGCTCGCGGTCACAGCGGCCTGTTTTTCGAGGGTGGCGGTCGACAT
Source organism: Allobosea sp. FG18 (assembly GCF_057809495.1). NCBI lineage: Bacteria > Pseudomonadati > Pseudomonadota > Alphaproteobacteria > Hyphomicrobiales > Alloboseaceae > Allobosea > Allobosea sp. FG18. Next base: position 212,002 of record NZ_JBMDKB010000005.1, on the reverse strand, counting down.
CTCACGCTCCTTCCTTCTCCCCTCGGGGGAGAAGGTGGCCCGGCGTCAGCCGGGTCGGATGAGGGAAATGACGGATGAGAGCTGAGCAGGTCTGCCCTCATCCGTCTGCTTCGCAGACACCTTCTCCCCCGAGGGGAGAAGGAAGAGCGGCGGCGGTGACCGCCGCCGGCTGCCGTCAGATCAGGACGACTTCTCGCAGGACTCGGTGCGCTTCGGCCAGTTGCCGGCCTTCTCGACATAGTCCTTGGCGTTGGCCTCGATCAGCGGCCGGACTTCGTCCTTGAGCGGTTCGATCCAGTCGCCCTTCTGGGTCCACTTGGTGCCGTCCCACTCGGCGACATAGGCCTTGTGGTGGCCGGAATGGTCGGTGCAGCCGATCTTCACCGGCGAGGCGAAGCCCGCCATACCGATTTCCTTGAGGCGCGCCTCGTCGACGTTCAGGCTCTCGAAGCCACGGCGCATGTCCTCGGCGTTGATGACCTTCTTGCCGGTCAGCTTCTGGGCGGTGCGCATCGCCTCGACGATCAGCATCGAGTTGTAGACGCCGCGATTATAGAGATTCTCGCCGACCTTCTCCTTCGGCGCCAGGCTCTTACCCTTTTCCACGACATGCTTGATGATGTCCTGGATCACGGGGAAGTTCTGGCCCGCGGCGTTGAAGTTCAGCGACTTGTAACCCTTGGCCTCGGGGCCGCCCGCACGAGCATCGTCGTCGCCGCCGGCCCACCAGACGCCGACCAGCTTGCCGACCGGGAAGTTGTTCTTGATCGCCTCCTTGACCGCAGTCGGGTTCATCGCACCCCAGCCCTGGTTGTAGAGGAAGTCCGGCCGGTCGCGACGGATCGAGAGCCAGAGCGAGCCCTGGTTCTGCATGTCGGCGGCGGCGACGGGATAGAGCTTCACCTCGAAGCCGTATTTCTTCGCGAGGTTCTCGAGCACCGGGATCGGCTCCTTGCCGAAGGGCGCGTCGAGATGGATCAGGCCGAGCTTCTTGCCCTTGAGCTTGTCCATGCCGCCGAGTTCGGCCGCCATGTGCTTCACCATCAACGAGGCGCCGTCCCAATAGGTCAGCGGCGGGATGAAGACCCAGGGGAAGCTGGTGCCGTCGGCCGAGGCCGAGAGGCCATAGGCCATCGACAGGATCGGAATCTTGTCGACATGGGCGCGCGGGATCGCGGCCAGCGTCGCGCCGGTCGACCAGGGCGAGTAGACGATCGTGTTCTTCGACTTGGCCTGCTCGTAGCACTCGATCGACTTCTTGGTGTCGTAGCCGGTCTCGCACTCCTCGAAGTTGATCTTGACGCCGTTCACGCCGCCGTCGCGCTCGTTGATCATTGTCATGTAGTCGCGCATGCCGTCGCCGATCGGGATGCCGGAGCCCGAGAAGGGCCCGGTGCGATAGGCGTTGTTGGCGATGTAGACGCTGTCCTGCGCCGTGGCCGGCGCGATGGCCGCCGTTGACGCCAACAAGGCTCCGAGCGCGGCACCCTTCAACAGATTGCTGGTCTTCATGGACTTCCTCCGTTCGTTTCCTCCCGACCAGACTGCTGTCGGATCGGTCTTTATCCGCCGGCGCTTCAGTGTCGCCGGTCGTTTCTTGGGCTCGTCCCGCAACCTCAGTACGGGAAGGGCCACGTCCGCAATTTCTGCTTCCCGATCTGCCAGAGCCGGGCGAGGCCGTGCGGCTCGACGATCAGGAAGATGATGATCAGCGCGCCGACCAGCATGAAGGTGACGTGCTCGGCGGCCGCGCCGGCAATCGGCACGCCGAGCGCCGGAAGCCCGAATTTCAGCGCCGTCGGCAGGATCGAAAGGAAGGCCGCGCCGAAGAAGGAGCCGATCAGGGAGCCAAGGCCGCCGATGATGACCATGAACAGGATGTTGAAGGACAGGCGGATCGAGAACACGTCCGCCGCCTCGCCGCCGCCGTACCAGAGGAAGATCATCATCGCGCCGGCGACGCCGCAGAAATAGGAGGAGACGGCGAAGGCGGCGAGCTTGGCGTTGAGCAGCTTGATGCCCATCAGCTCGGCGGCGATGTCCATGTCGCGCACCGCCATCCAGGAACGGCCGAGCTTGCCGTGGACGATGTTGGAGGCGAACCAGGTCAGCACCACGACGAGGCCGAGGCAGACGAAATAGCGGGTCTCCGGGGTTGCGGACGCGCCGGTCAGGGGAATGTCGAAGAGTGTGCGCTGCGGCACCTCGATCGCGCCCGAGGCGTTGTAGTTGAACAGCCAGGGCACGCGCACGAAGGCCCATTGCAGGAAGAATTGCGCGGCGAGCGTCGCGACGGCGAGATAGAAGCCCTTGATGCGCAGCGAGGGCAGGCCGAAGAGCACGCCGATGCCGGCCGAGAACAGCCCCGAGACGAGGATCAGGACGATGATGTTCACGCCCGGGAAGAAGGTGGTGAGCTTGTAGCAGCTATAGGCGCCGACACCCATGAAGGCGGCGGTGCCGAGCGAGATCAGCCCGGTATAGCCGGTGAGGATGTTGAGCCCGATCGCCGCCAGCGAGAAGATCAGGAATGGGATCATCACCGAGGCGATGAAGAAGTCGCTGCCGAGGAAGGGGATCGCGACCAGCGCGATCGCCAGGATGACGGCAATGCCGATCCGGTCCTCCTTGAGCGGGAAGACCGCCATGTCGGCAGAGTAGCTGGATTTGTATTGGCCGGCCTCGCGGTAGAGCATGTCGTCCGGCTCCTCAGATACGTTCGATGATCTTGTCGCCGAACAGGCCCTGCGGCCGGAACAGCAGGAAGCCCAGGGCGATGAAATAAGCGAGCCAGCTCTCGATGCCGCCGCCGATCAGCGGGCCCCAGTAGAACTCGCCGAGCTTCTCGCCGATGCCGATGATGAGGCCGCCGACGATGGCGCCGGGGATCGAGGTGAAGCCGCCGAGGATCAGCACCGGGAGCGCTTTCAGCGCCACGATCTCCAGCGCGAAGGAGACGTCCGAGCGGGCGCCCCACATGATGCCGGTAATCAGCGCGACGATGCCGGCGGTGAACCAGACGATCACCCAGATCTGGTTGAGCGAGATGCCGACCGAGAGCGCGGCTTTGTGGCTGTCGGCGACGGCGCGCAGAGCCCTTCCGATGCGGGTGTACTGGAAGAAGGCGGCGAGCGCGGCGATCATCAGCGAGGCGATGACGGCGGCGGCGATGTCGATCTTCTGCAAGGACACCAGTCCGCCGAGGATCTGCAGGTCGACCGCGCCCTTGGGCAGATAGAGCTGCTCCGCGATCATCTGCTTGGGATTGCCGCCGAAGAGCGATTCACCGAAGCCGATCAGGAAATAGGTGATGCCGAAGGTCGCCATGAACAGGATGATGTCGGGCTGGTTGACCAGCGGGCGCAGCACCACGCGCTCGATGGTGACGGCGAGCGCGAACATCACGCCGAGCGTCAGGATGACCGCGAGGAAGGCCGGAACGCCCTTCTCGTAGAGGCCGACCAGCGTCAGCGCCGCGAACACCACCATGATGCCCTGGGCGAAGTTGAACACGCCGGAGGCCTTGAAGATCAGTACGAAGCCGAGCGCGATCAGCGCATAGAGCACGCCGGAGACGAGCCCTTCCCAGACTGTCTGCACCAGCAGGTCGGGCGCTTGGACCATCTGCTGGAACGGATCGACGAAGATGGCGTAGAGCGTGTTGGTGGGGTCGAGCCGGACGCCGATCGCGAGCGCCGCAATGACGGCTGCGACGATCAGACCGGCCTTGACCAGTGGGTTGGCCAGGAGGTTCGGGGCGGGGCGGGTGGCGATGTCGCTCATGTCTCCACGCTCCTCAATGTGCCACGCCGAGATAGGCATCGATGACGCGCTGGTCGGCCTTGACCTCTTCCGGCGTGCCGTCGGCGATCTTGCGGCCGTATTCGAGCACGACGACGCGATCGGACAGGTCCATCACCACCCCCATGTCGTGCTCGATCAGCGCAATCGTGGTGCCGAACTGGTTGTTCACGTCGAGGATGAAGCGGCACATGTCCTCCTTCTCCTCGAGGTTCATGCCGGCCATCGGCTCGTCGAGCAGCAGGAGCTCCGGCTCCATGGCGAGCGCGCGGCCAAGCTCCACGCGCTTCTGCAAACCGTAGGGCAATTTGCCGACCGGCAATTTGCGGATGTGCTCGATCTGCAGGAAGTCGATGATGTCCTCGACGACGCGGCGATGCGCGATCTCCTCCTGCATCGCCGGGCCGTGGCGCAGGGCCTGCCAGAAGAAGCCCTTCTTCATCTTGAGCGTGCGGCCGGTCATGATGTTGTCGAGCGTCGACATGCCCTTGAACAGCGCGACGTTCTGGAAGGTGCGAGCGATGCCGCCGGCGGCAGCGCGATGCGGGCGCATCTTGGCGCGGCGCTCGCCCTTGAAGACGATCTGGCCTTCCTGCGGCTGGTAGAAGCCATTGATGCAGTTCAGCATCGAGGTCTTGCCGGCGCCGTTCGGCCCGATGATGGCGCGGATCTCGCCTTTGCGGATGTCGAAGGAGACATCGGTGATCGCCTTCACGCCGCCGAAGCGCAGCGAGATGTTCTCGACAGAGAGCAGGACTTCGCCCTTGCCGCGGATGGGGGTGCCCGTCACGTTCATCGGCTCCGCGTTCATGCCGCCTTCGCCGGGGACGGCGCCTCCTGCCCGGCGACGGGATAGACCTTGGCGTCGCGCACCTTGACGCGTGCCGAGATCGCGCCCTTGCGGCCGTCCTCGAAGGTGACTTCTGTCGAGATATCGGCGGCTTCCGAGCCGTCATAGAGCGCCGTGACCAGCGGGGCGTAGCGCTCGGCGATGAAGCCGCGCCGGACCTTCTGGGTACGGGTCAATTCGCCATCGTCGGCGTCGAGTTCCTTGTGCAGGATCAGGAAGCGCTTGATTTGCGCGCCGCCCATCATCGGCTCGGAGGCGAGCGAGCGATTCACCTCGTCGACATGCTTGGCGATCATGTCATAGACGAGATCGTGGCCGGCGAGCTCCTGATAGGAGGCATAGACCACGTTGTTGCGCTCGGCCCAGTTGCCTACGGCGATCAGGTCGATGTTGAGCGCCACGGTCGCGTAATCGCGGCCCTGGCCGAAGGCGACGGCCTCCTTGATGTTCGGATAGAATTTCAGCTTGTTCTCGATGTATTTCGGCGGGAACAGCTCGCCATTTGCGAGCTTGCCGACATCCTTGGCGCGGTCGATGATCTTGAGATGGCCGCCTTCGTCGAAGAAGCCGGCATCGCCGGAGCGGACATAGCCGTCGGCGGTCATCGTCTCGGCGGTCTTGTCGGGGTCCTTGTAATAGCCGCCGAAGATCGAGGGCGAGCGGTAGAGCACCTCGCCATTGTCGTCGATGCGGATATCGACCATCGGCGCGGGCTTGCCGACGGTGTCGGCCTTGATCTCGCCGTTCGGCTGCATGGTGATGTAGACCCCGGCCTCGGTCTGGCCGTAGAGCTGCTTCAGGTTGATGCCGATCGAACGGTAGAAGCGAAAGAGTTCGGGGCCGATCGCCTCGCCGGCGGTGTAGCCGACCTTGATATTGGTCAGGCCGAAGCGGTTGCGTAGGGGCCCGTAGACCAGCCAGTCGCCGAGCTTGTAGAGCAGCCGGCCTTTCAGCGGCACGCTCTCGCCGTTCAGGATCTGCTCGCCATAGCGTTTCGCAACGTCAAGGAAATAGTGGAACATCTTGCGCTTGAGCGCGCCGGCATCCTCCATGCGCACCATGGTCACGGTCAGCATGTTCTCGAAGACGCGCGGCGGGGCGAAGGCGTAGGTCGTGCCGACCTCGCGGCGGTCGTCGATCACCGTGTCCGGGCTTTCCGGGCAGTTGACGCAGAAGCCGGCCAGCATCGCCTGCGCATAGGAGAAGACGTGGTCGCCGACCCAGGCGATCGGCAGGTAGGCGATGACCTCGTCGGTCTCGTTGAGCCCGTCGAAGCCGCAGCCGATCTCGGCCGCGATCAGGACGTTGTAGTGGCTGAGCATCACGCCCTTGGGCCGTCCGGTCGTGCCGGAGGTGTAGAGGATGATGCCGAGATCGGAGCCCTGACCCTGCTCCATCTCGCGGGCGAGAGCGGCCTCGACTTTGGGGTCCTTCAGCGCCCGGCCACCTGCCGCTATCACGGTTTCGATGGCGTGGAGCTTGCTGTGATCGTAGTCGCGCAGGCCACGGGGCTCGTCATAGAGCATGTGCCGGAGATGCGGCAGTCGCTCGGTGATCGAGAGCAGCTTGTCGACCTGCTCCTGGTCCTGCACGACGGCGAAGACCGCCTCGGCATGGTCGAGGACATAGGCCATCTCCTCGGCGACGCCATCGGCATAGACCGGGACGGGAATCGCGCCGATCCATTGAGCCGCGCACATCGACCAGTAGAGCCGCGGCCGGTTCTGGCCGATGATCGCAACCTTCTCGCCGCGCTTCAGGCCGAGGTCCTGCAGGCCCTTGGCGAAGTTGCGGACGTGCTCCGCGACCTCGGCCCAGTTCCAGGACTGCCAGATGCCGAGATCCTTGTGACGGAAGGCGACGCGCGAGGCGCGCTCCCGTGCATTGCGCAACAGCAACTTCGGAAAGGTATCCGCCTGGCCGGCGGTGCCGCTTGCCACGATTGCGTTCTCCCTGTCGAGCCGCCATGCGTCGTGGCGACTTCCGCGGGCCGATTTCCGGCCTCGTTCTCATGCAAGACTTGCAGGCGGCCATTATCTTCGCAAGGACCCGCTTGACAGACAATTCGCCTTTTGGTGACTATTGTCCCGCCGAAGTCTGCTTATCACGCAGATTTGTTGCGCCCCTTCAGGCCACGGCGCTGATTTTCCTCAGGAATCGAGCAGAGCGAATCGGCGGGCTGGACCGCGCCTGCGTCGATGGCGGAGCGAATCATGCTGCATCATCTGTCTTTCGGCGTCGTCGATATCGAGCGCGCCTGCGCCTTCTACGACGCCGTGCTGGCGCCGCTCGGCTATGTCAGGGTCTGGTCGGATCTGCGGCCGGGTGAAGCGGGGCAGGCGGTCGGCTACGGCCTGCCGGGCGGCGGAGACAAGCTCGCGCTTAAGCTGAGGCCGGAGGGACGGCGGCCGCCAGGTCCGGGCTTCCATCTCGCCTTTGCGGCGCCGGATCGTGCCGGTGTCGACCGGTTCCATGAGGCCGCGCTTCGACATGGCGGGCGCGACAATGGCGCGCCGGGCCTGCGCGCGCATTACGGGCCGCATTACTACGCGGCTTTCGTGGTCGATCCCGACGGTCATGCGATCGAGGCGGTGTTCAACGAACCGGAGTAGCCGCCTTTGCCGTGACGGAAGCCTCTGCCGGAGATGCAGAAAGGCCCACCATCCGGGGGATGGTGGGCCGCTGAATCGTGGCGCGCCTTTCAGAAGCGCTCGTAGTGGTTACGCCGATAGCCATGGGCGGGCGCCCAGGGCGGCGGGCCACCGTGGCGGCGGCCATAGCCGTAACCACGATCATAGTCGCGGCCGTAGCGATGGCGGCCATATCGCTCCTGCCGCTCCATGTTGCGCTCGATCTCCCACATGCGGTGCTCGCGGTTGTGGCGGGTGTATTCGGCGGGCAGGCGATCGAGAGCCTCGGCCTGCGGGAGCGTCACGGGCGCGGCTGCGGCAGGGGCTGCGGCGATCGCGGCGAGGGCAAGGCCGGCGGCCATCAGAATTCCATGCATGGTCGTCTCCTTCGTTCGACGCGCGTCATCAGAGCATGTTCCGGCACACTGCAATCTGAACGCGGGTGTTGGCTGCCGTTCATGTTTGACGGCGCCGCTGTGTGGACGAACGTTCCGACGCCGTGCCGGGATTCCGGGGCGCGACGCGGACTTTCGCGGGCTGGTATGGCTGGAGGGAAACGCACCAGCTTTCCGACAGGCGCCGGGCGATATCCGACTGCGCGGCGGCGTATTCGACGATCTGGGCGTTAACCCGCTTTACGAGCAGGTCGAGGAGGCCAAACATGGCGGCGGTCCTTTCTCAGCCAAGGCTGTTCGGAAGAAGGAACGCGCGAGAGGCGATTTGGTGCCGGGGCCCGCGCTTCACCCTTCGTAGCGGGCGAGTCGGTCGAGGTCGCGGATGGTGACGCTGCCATGGCCGAGCTCGATCAGGCCGAGATCGGCGAGCTTCGCCAGGCCCTGATTGGCCATCTGGCGGGAAATTCCCGCGAGCATGCCGAGCTCCTCCTGCGAGATCGCCAGCGTGCGGCCGAGATCGGGGTAGAGGATCGGGTTGAACAGCCATGCGAGATTGCGCGCGAGACGCCCGGTTGAATCGAGCGTGCGCTCGGTCTCGGCCAGAGAGATGAATTGGGCGAGGCGCTCGTTGAACTGGTGGACAAGGAAACGGTTGAAGGCGGCCGAGTGCTCGAACAGCCAGAGGAAGGTCGAGCGCCGCATCAGGGCAATCCGCGACTCGCGCAGCGCCACCAGTTCGTAGCGACGTGCCTCGGCCTTGATCACGGTGCCCTCGCCGAACCAGGCACCGGCGCGCAGGCCGGCGAGGGTCGCCGATTTGCCGGTCTTCGAGGTCGTGGCCATCTTGACCAGCCCCTCGGCCACGCCGGTCCATGCCTCGAGCCGGTCGCCGACATGGCAGATCGAGGCGCCCTTGCCGTAGCTCTTGAAGGAGATGCCGCGCCGCGCCTCCTCGAACTCGGCCTCGGACAGATCATGGGACCAGGAGGCGATGGCGCGCAGTTCCTCGGGGGTGATCACAAGCAATCCTTGAAGCCAAGCGTCGGCTCAATATGGCGTGCGACGGCGAAGAGACTCAAGTTGAACCAAAGGCGCCGAACGCCCCGTGTCTCATTCCGCAGCCTGCGGCAGCGCCGCCGAAGCCTGCCCATCGCGCAACTGCGCCAGCAGCGTCGCTTCTTCCGCCTTCGCTGCCGTGAGATGCCGCTCCTTGACGTGGCCGAAGCCGCGGATCTTCTCCGGGATTGCGGCCAGCGCCACGCAGAGAGCGTGGTTCTCCGGCGAGAGCTTCGACAGCAGCTCGTTCAGCAGCGCCTCGTAATCCGCGATCAGCCGGCGCTCCGTGCGGCGTTCCTGCGTGTAGCCGAAGAGGTCCAAGGCGGTGCCGCGCAGGCCCTTGAGCTTTGCCAGCGCGGAGAAGGCGCCCATCATCCACGGACCGAAGCTCATCTTGCGCGGCAGGCCGGTATTCGGATCGCGCCGGGCCAGCAGCGGCGGGGCGAGATGGAATTCATAGCGCAAGGGCTTCCCGTCGCCGGCTTCGGCCTCGAAGGTGGCAGCGATCTGCTTGCGGAAGGCGCCGTCGCTGTAGAGCCGGGCGACCTCGTATTCGTCCTTGTAGGCCATCAGCTTGAAGAGGTTGCGGGCGACGGCCTCGCTCAGCGCACTCTGGCCGGGCATCACCGCCGCTTCCCGCGTCTGCACGCGGGCGACGAGGTGGCGGTAGCGCGCCGCATAGGCTGCGTTCTGATAGGCAGTGAGGAAGGCGACGCGGCGTTCGATGATTTCCTCCAGCGTCTGCGAGAGTTGGCGGGCCGGCGTCGCTGCCTTGCTCTGCGAGAGGAGGCCGGCCAGCGCTTGCGGGTCATGCGCGGCGCGGCGGCCGAGTTCGAAGGCCTGCTTGTTCATGGCGACGGCTTCGCCGTTGAGCTCGATCGCCTTGAGCAGCGCATCGCGCGAGAGTGGCACCGCGCCGAGCTGCCAGGCATGGCCGAGCATGAACATGTTGGCGGCGATGGCATTGCCGAGGAAGGCGACCGCAGCCGCGGTCGCATCGATGAAATGCGTCTGCTCCCGGCCGGCGGCCGAAAGGATCGCGCGTTTCAGGCGCTCGGTCGGCAGCGAGAAATCGGCGTTGCGGGTGAAATCGCCGGGCAGGCTCTCGGCCGTGTTGACGATGACGGTGCCGCGCTCGGGCCGGATCGCGCCCAGAACCTTCTTCGAGCCGGTGACGGTCAAGTCGCAGCCGAGCACGAGATCGGCCTGTCCCGCCGTGACGCGGATCGCGTGGATATCGTTGGGATGCGGGGCGAGCTTGACATGGCTGAAGACCGCGCCGCCCTTCTGGGCGAGGCCGGCCATGTCGATCATGCCGCAGCCCTTGCCTTCGAGATGCGCGGCCATGCCGAGGATGGCGCCGATGGTGACGACGCCGGTGCCGCCGACGCCGGTGACGATCACCGCGAAGCTGCGATCGAGCGCCGGCACGATCGGCTCGGGCAGTTCGCTGTCGCCGAACGCAGCAGCATCGAGCCGGAGCGGATCGGCTTTCTTCGGCTTGGCGCCATGGACCGTGACGAAGGACGGGCAAAAGCCCTTCACGCAGGAAAAATCCTTGTTGCAGTTCGACTGGTCGATCTGGCGCTTGCGGCCGAATTCGGTCTCCAGCGGCTGGACCGAGACGCAGTTCGACTGCACGCCGCAATCGCCGCAGCCCTCGCAGACCAGCTCATTGACGATCACGCGCTTGTCGGGATCGGGATAAGCGCCCCGCTTGCGCCGGCGGCGCTTCTCGGTGGCGCAGGTCTGGTCATAGAGCAGCAGCGAGACGCCGGAGACCGTAGCCAGTTCGCGCTGGACGGTGTCGAGATCGTCGCGGTGGTGCAGCGTCGTGCCGGCCGGCCATTGCGTGCCGGGCGGATATTTGCCGGGGTCGTCGCTGACGACGGCGATGCGCTGCACCCCCTCGGCCGCGACCTGCCGCGCCATCTGGTCGGGTGAGAGATGACCCTCGGCCTGCTGGCCGCCGGTCATGGCGACGGCGTCGTTGTAGAGCAGCTTGTAGGTGAGGGTGACGCCGCTCGCGACAGCCCAGCGGATCGCGAGCGAGCCGGAATGGGTATAGGTGCCGTCGCCGAGATTCTGGAAGACGTGGCCGCGCTTCGAGAACGGCGCCTCGCCGACCCAGTTCGCGCCCTCGCCGCCCATTTGGGTGAAGCCGGCGGTGTCGCGGTCCATCCACTGTACCATGTAATGGCAGCCGATGCCGGCATAGGCGCGCGAACCCTCGGGCACGACGGTCGAGGAGTTATGCGGGCAGCCCGAGCAGAAATAGGGCGTGCGCCGCGCGATCTCCTGGGCTTCGGCGAGGCGGCCTTGCGCCGCAGCGATTTCCTCCAGCCGTGTGCGCAAGGCCGGATCGTCGCGGTATTGCAGCAAGCGGCCGGCGAGCGCGATCGCGATGTCGTTGGGATCGAGCGCGCCATGGACCGGAAAGAGCCAGTCGCCGTTTTCGTCCTTCTTGCCGATCACCATCGGCTGGTGCTTGGCGCCATAGAGCTCCTCGCGGACCTGGACCTCGATCAGCGAGCGCTTCTCCTCGACCACCATGATCAGGTCGAGTCCTCTAGCGAAGGATTTCAGCTCGGCCGGATCAATCGGCCAGGGGCAGGCCAGCTTGAACAGGCGGATGCCCAAATCATTGGCGCGGACCTCGTCGATGCCGAGATCGGCGAGCGCCTGCTGCACGTCGAGATAGGATTTGCCGACGGTGGCGATGCCGATGCGCGGCTTCTTCCCGCCCTGGGTGACGATGCGGTTCAGCTTGTTGGCGCGCAGATAGGCCAGCATCGCATCGCGCTTGTAGAGATGCATCCGGCGTTCCTGCTCGACGAAATCGAGCTCGCGGCGGATGGCGAGGCCGCCGAGCGGCAAGGAGTAGTCGGTCGGCGTGACGATGGTGACACGGTCGAGCGAGCCGTCGACGGAGGCCGTCGATTCGATGTTGTCCTTGACGCATTTGATGCCGACCCAGACCGAGGCGAAGCGCGAGAGCGCGATGCCGTGCAGGCCGTAATCGATGATCTCCTGCACGCCGGCCGGGTTGAGGATTGGCATCATCCGGTCGACGAGGACGAATTCGGTCTGGTGGGCGTTGGTCGAGGATTCCGCGGTGTGATCGTCGCCCATCAGGCAGATCACGCCGCCCTTCGGATCGGTGCCGGCCATGTTGCCGTGGCGGAAGACGTCGCCGGAGCGATCGACGCCCGGTCCCTTGCCGTACCAGAGCGCGAAGACGCCGTCGTGCTTGCCCTCGCCGCTCAGGCCCGCCTGCTGCGTGCCCCAGATCGCGGTCGCGGCTAGGTCCTCGTTGAGGCCGGGCTGGAAGACGATGTTCGCGGCCTTGAGGGGCTTGGACGCCCGCATCAGCTGCTGGTCGAGCCCGCCGAGCGGGGAGCCGCGATAACCGGAGACGAAGCCGGCGGTGTCGAGCCCGGCCTGCCGATCGCGTTCGCGCTGCATCAGCAGCATGCGGGCGACGGCCTGCGTGCCGGTGAGAAAGACCTCGCTCTTGCCGAGATCGTATTTGTCATCGAGCGCGACGCTCCGCAGCGCCCCTGCCTCGGTGCCGGATTTCCGTGGTGTCTCGGCCATGTTCGGCCTCCCGGATCGTCGTTCCCGCCGACGGGCCGGTAGGTCCGGCCTCATGTGTCACCGTCTTCGCGGCGAATATGTCAGCAAGGCTGACATATCGACCGAGGGTGGTCAATCGATCTGGTATCATTCCAATTTTCGGGGCCGGGTCCAGCAGTTTGCGGGCGTGGCCGGTCCGCACCACGCGAGAGGCGCCGCGATTTGGCCCTGTTTGGCGGGGATGGCTGTCGCAGTGATCGAACGCGGCGAAGTGCCCGTTGACGATCGCTTAACCATGATCCACGCAAAGCCTGCGGGGATCACGGAGGGTTCGCCTTTGACGCGACGCGCGCATCTCATGGCCCTGTCGGGGCTCCTGCTGGCCGCCCTTGCGGCCGGGCCGGCGGCTGCGCATCCGCATGTCTTCGTCACGGCCAAGGCTGAGATCGTCTTTGCGCCCGACGGCTCGGTGCAGGCGATCCGGAACCGCTGGAGCTTCGACGAAGCCTATTCGGCCTATATCACGCAAGGGCTCGACAAGAACGGCGACGGCAAGCTGACCTCGGACGAGCTCGCCGAACTCGCCAAGATCAATGTCGAATCGCTGCCCGATGTCGAGTTCTTTACCGCCGCCAAGCTCAACGGCCGCAAGCAGGAATTCGGCACGCCGGGCGAGCAGGTCATGTCCTATGACAACAAGGTGCTGACGCTGGTCTTCACGTTGCCATTGAAGACACCGGCGAAGGCGCGCTCCTTCGGCATCGAGATCGGTGACCCCACCTATTTCGTCGCCTTCAGCATCATCGATGAGCCCGATGCGGTCGTGACCAAGGGCGCGCCGCAGGGCTGCGTCGTGCGGGTGAACCGTCCGCCCAAGCTCGATGACGCCACGCAGAAGCGCCTCGCCGAGGCCGACATCACCGCGACGCCCGATGTCAGCGGGCTCGAGATCGTGACGCGGGCGCTGGTGGCCTGTCCGTGACGGCGACCGAGACAGCACGCCCGGCCGGTGCCGCGCTGTCGCGACGCCTGATCGCCTGCGCCCTGGCGCTGGTTCTGGTCGGTGGCGTGGTTGCGCTGATCGCGTTCCTGATCGCGAGCGTCAGCCCGCCGCCTCCGCCCCCACCGCGCAATCCCTTCGGCACGGCTTTGCCGCGCGAAGCGCTGCCGTCCACGACGGGCTTCGGTGCCGTGCTGATCGCCTGGCAGTCGAGCTTCTACCGCGAGCTGACGACGACGCTGAAGGCGATCGCGACCGCTCCGGCTGCGCTCTGGGGTTTGCTCGGGCTATCCTTCGGCTACGGGGTCTTCCATGCGGCCGGGCCCGGCCATGGCAAGGCGGTCATCTCCGGCTATATCGTCGCGGATAATCGCAGCCTGAAGCGGGGCCTAGGCCTCAGCTTCGCGGCCGCATTCCTGCAGGCGTTGGTCGCGATCGCGATCGTGACGGTGGCGACGCTGCTGCTGCGGGTCACCGCGATGCAGATGAATGCCGCGACGACCGTGATCGAGCAGGGCAGCTTCCTGCTGGTCGCGCTGGTCGGCCTGCTGATGCTCTGGCGCAAGGCGGGCGCGTTCGTCCGACTGGAAGCGGGCGGGGCGCATGACCCGGCGGCCTGCGACCATGTCCATATGCCCGATGCCGAACAGGTCTCGCGGCTCGCCGGCTGGCGCGACATGGCCGGGGTCGTCGTCGCGGCCGGTGCGCGGCCCTGCGCGGGGGCGCTGATCATCCTCGTCTTCGCGAATGCGCAGGGCCTGTTCTGGGCCGGCATCGCCGCGACCTTCGCCATGGCCTTGGGGACGGCGATCACGACCGGGGCGCTCGCGGCCTTCGCCGTGTTCTTCAAGTTCGCGGCGCTGAAATTGGCCGGCGACGGCAGCCTGCGCTCGGCGCGATGGATCGCCGGGCTTGAATTGCTGGCGGCCGCCTTCGTCGCGGTGCTCGGTGCGGCGCTGTTCACCGGCCTCTGGATCGGCGGGGCGGGGAGCTAGCGCACGCCAACCTGGCACGGAAGCACGCCGTCATCCCGGACAAGCGGCGTAGCCGCGCCGATCCGGGATCCATCGTAGGGCGCCGAGCCCTCCGATGGATCCCGGGGCAAGCCCGGGATGACGGTAGAGGTTCTCGCGCACTTGGCGGTTACCGCAGCGGATCGTTCTCCAGCAGGATCGGCTCGCCATGCGGCGTCGCCTCGGCGGCGCGTGCCCAGGAGGCGGCGAGCGCGTCGACGCCGTCATGGGAGGTCAGCCCCTTCGCGATCAGCAGGTGCTCCAGCGCCTCGCACCAGCGCTCGTAATAATCCGAGCCGTCCTTGCAGCCGCCGGCGGCGAGCGCCTCGCGGATCTCGGCGCCCAGCGCCTGCGCCCATTCATCGGCGGTGAAGACGCCCTTGTTCTGGAGTTCGACAACCAGCGCGAAGGCCTGCGCCTGCCAGGGCTCGGCGAAGATCGGGCCTTCGGTGTCGCGCGGGATCGGCGTATCGGCGGCGAGCGCTGCCGCGAGATCGGTCTCAGGCCGGCTCAAGATAGCTCTCCCAGGCTTCGATGCTGACGGTGGAGGTCGGGTCGGCATCGCGGCCCCAGAGCTCGTGGCCGTCGAAGACCACCGTGTAGAGCCATTGCGCCGTCTCGGGCTGCCCCTGCGCACCCGTATCCGGGAAGACGTGGCAGCCGACGATGCGCTCGACCGTGCCGGTCTTGCCGCGGGCATAGCGCGGCAGGCGGGTGTGGTGCTGCGGGTGCATCACGATGGTGCGGACCTTGTCGCCGATGGCGAAGCGGGCCGGGGCTTTGGCCTCGCGCTCATAGGGGAAGCCGCGCCGCAGCACGCCCGCGACCTCCTCGCCCTTGAGCACGCGCTTGGGCTCGCGGCGTTCGGGCGCCGGCTTGCCGCTGGCGAGTTCGTCCGCGCTCAGGAAGCCGTGCTTGACCAGCACCTTGTCGAGCGCGGCGAGCCAGATCTCGTAATAGGTCGATGAGAGGTACTGGGCCGGCGGCAGGCTCTCGCGGGCATGGCGGATCTCGTCGATGGTCCAGGCGCCCATCGCGCCGGCCGCGACATTGATCGCGAGCACGCGCTTCTCCCAGTCACCGTGAAAGACCGGCTCGTTCGGCTCGGGAACGACCGGGCCGAAGGCCATCTGGCCGCCGAGGTCGTGGGCGCTGTTCATGCCGCGTCCTCCACCTTCGGCAAACCGGTGCCGATCATCGAATCGCGCGAGACGATGCTGGCCAGTTTTTCCTCGCTCCAGCCCTCGGTGCCGGCAGGCCGCATCGGGATGACGATGAAGCGGGTCTCGGCGGTCGAGTCCCAGACGCGGACGCGCTGGCTCTCCGGCAGCGTCACGCCGAAATCGGCAATGGTACCGCGCGGGTCGATCACCGCCTTGGCGCGATAGGGCGGGGATTTGTACCAGACCGGGGGCAGCCCCAGCACCGGCCACGGATAGCAGGAGCAGAGCGTGCAGACGATGAGATTGTGCTGCTCGGGCGTATTGAAGCAGGCGACGATATGCTCGCCGCCGCGCCCGCCATAGCCGATTTCGGCGACCGCCGCGGTGCCGTCCGCCTTCAGCCGCTCGGCGAAGGCCGGGTCGGTCCAGGCCTTGGCGACGATGCGGGCGCCGTCGCGCGGACCGATCTTCGTCTCATAGGTGTCGATGATCGCGTCGAGCGCGGCGGGATCGACATAACCCTTCTGGACCATCAGCGTTTCCAGCGCCTTCACCCGCGCTTCGATCGCGGTGAAGTGGTTGTCGTGATGGTGGTCGTGATCGTGGTGGTGATGTCCGCTCATGGCGGTCTCCTCTCAGGCGATCCGGATGCGGGCGGCGCGCTCATAGCGCACCGCGAAGGCGACGAGCGAGCGGTCGGAACCCTTCGGCCCGATCAGCGACAGGCCGAGCGGAGCGCCCTCGCGCTGCGCGACGGGAATCGTGACCTGCGGGAAGCCGGAGAGCCCTGCGAGGCAGAGCAGGCGCAGTGCCCGGTTGCGGAAATCCTCCAGCTCGGACTCCTTCGCCGCGATCAGCGGAGCGACGTCGGGCATGGTCGGCAGGATCAGCACGCCGTCCTGTCCGAGCAGGCGCGAGAGCTTGGTGCGCAAGGATTTTCGCGTGGACTCGCCCCTGGCGTATTCGGCGTCGGTCACCGCCTTCGAGAAGGCGAAGCGCTCCTTCACGCCCGGCCCGAGCGGCGGGTTGAAGCGCTCGATCATCGGCCCGTCGGACAGCCAGGCTTCGCGGCCCTGGATCCAGCGGAAGGCCCAATACAGAGCGTCGAGATCGCGAACGAGCTTGACGCCCTCGGGCTGGCCGAGCGTGGTGGCCGTGCGTTGCACGACATTACGCAGGATCGTCTCCGCCTCGGGTACGGCCTGGGCAAACATGTCGTCGGCCATCAGGAGGCGCGGGGTTTCCGGGAGTTCGGTCTTGTCCGGGCCGAACAGGACATTGGCGACGCGGGCGAAGATGTCGCCGTCGCGGGCAAACCAGCCGGGCGTGTCCAGGCTTTCCGCCAGCGGCCAGGTCCGCTTCAGCGAGAGCCGGCCATGGCTCGGCCGGATGCCGAAAAGGCCGCCATAGCTTGCCGGCGCGCGCACCGAGCCGCCGGTGTCGGAGCCCAATGCGATATCGGCAAGGCGCCCTGCCACCGCCGCCATCGAGCCGCAGGAGGAGCCGCCGGTGATGCGATCCGGCGCGGCCGGGTTAATCGGCGAGCCGAAATGCGCGTTCTGGCCGTTGAGCGAGAAGGCGAGCTCGTCGGTATGGGTCTTGCCGACGAAGCGGGCGCCGGCCTGGAGCAGGTCCTTCACGATCGGCGCTGTCTTGGTCTTGATGCCGGACTGCGCCAGCACCAGCGGCGAGCCGGCCCCGGTCGGGTAGCCCTTGATGTCGAAGAGATCCTTCACCGCCAGCGTCAAACCGGCGAGCGGGCCGGCGACGGCGTGCTTCACGGGCGCGTCGGGATAGGGGAGGAAGCAGCGGAACGGATCGTCGAAAGTCATCTGGCGTCAGATCCCCCTGGAATCGCCGTCGGAACGTGGATCATGCACGGCCTCGACCTGGCCCTTGGCGTGCTTCACCAGCATGCCGGCATGGCCGAAGCCCTCGCAATAGGCACGGCCGCTCTCCTCGACCGGGTGCCCGGCGGCATCGAGCCGCTCCAGCAGCGAGGGGTCGAAGCGGTTCTCGCATGTGAGGCTGGTCGAGCCGGTGCCCCAGGTCTTGCCGAAGAGCCAGCGCGGCGCGTCGACCGCCGTTGCGAGATTCTGGCCGGCGCGATAGCGCGACAGGATCTGCGCCTGGAATTGCGGCTGGCCATCGCCGCCCGCTGCTCCATAGGGCACGATGCGGTCGTCATCGAAGCGGGCGAGGGCCGGGTTCAGCCTGTGGAAGGGCTTGCGGCCGGGCGCCAGCGGATTGACCGCATCCCGGTCCAGCGAGAAGGAGGCGCCGCGGCTCTGCCAGTGGATGCCGGTCGCGGGCAGGACGCAGCCCGAGCCATAGGCCCGGCCGTTCGACTGGACATAGGAGACGGCGAGGCCCTTGCCGTCGATCGCACCCATCCAGACGGCGGCGCCATCGTCATCGGCCTCGCGCAGCGGGAGTTTTGCCGCCCGTTTCCCGTCGATCGCGGTTGCCTCGCGCATCAGCGCGGCGTCGCTCAGGAATTCGGCGGGCGGGCGGGAAAGATGGGTGGGGTCGGCGATATAGCGGTCGCGGATGGCGAAGGCGCGTTTTGTCGCCTCGATCAGCCCGTGATGATGCTCGAAACTGTCGAGCCGCGACTCTTCCAGCCGTTCGACGATGCCGAGGATCAGCAGCGAGGCCAGTCCCTGCGTCGGTGGCGGCAGGTTGGCAACGGTGAGGCCGGGGAGCTTCAGCGTGAGCGGCGCGACCGAACGCGCGTTATAGCGTTCGAGATCGGTGCGGGTGACAGGCGCGCCGATGCGCTCGAGATCGGCGGCGATCTCGCGGGCGATATCGCCGCGGTAGAAGTCGTCGAGCCCGGCATGGGCGAGTTGCTCCAGCGCAGCGCCGAGAGGCTCAGGCCTGCGGCGGGCGCCGGGCTTGGGCGGATCGCCATCGATCCAGAAACTGGAGGCGAAACCGGGTGCGGCTTTCAAGGCCTCCAGCTCGTCGGGCCGTTTGCGACGCTCGGAATCCGAAATCGCATAGCCTTCCCGGCAATGGCCGATCGCATCGGTCAGCAATTCGCGCCGCGGCATGCGGCCGCCAAGGGCGCGTGACAGTTCAAGGGCGAGCCGCCAGCCCGCGACGACCCCCGCGACGGTGAGCGCCGCTTCCGGTCCGTGTGCGGGCAGGATGTCATAGCCCTTGCCGCGATAGCGCTCGATCGTCGCGAGAGCGCCTGCCGGGCCGCAGGCTTCGATGCCGTGCAGGCGGCCGCCGGGTTCGTGCACCAGCCAGAAGCCGTCGCCGCCGATGCCATTCGTATGCGGGTAGACCACGGCGATCGTCGCTGCCATCGCGACCATGGCCTCGATCGCATTGCCGCCTTCGGCCAGAATGGCCCGGCCCGCCTCGGAGGCGAGGCGATGGGGGGCCGCCACGGCGGCGGAAGCGAAGACAGGCGTATCCAGCATCGGGACTTTTCAAGCGCGGAGATCGTGCCCATCTGCACGAAGGGCGCGAATTTGTTGCATGGGGCGGCAAGCTCCGCTAGGTGCGTGGGGCGCATGGCCGCGCAACGTGGCCCACGCGCGAAGGAAGGACAGCATGGCCGGACGGCACACCAACTGGCGCAACCTGATCATGGTCACCTCGTTCGGGATCCTGATTGCCGTCGAGCTCTTCGGCGTGGCGCTGGCGGCCGGCTGGGCCCTGGCCGGCCTGTTCGAGCTCGGCACCATCTTCGAATACATCATGATGGCGATCTTCTCGGTCTTCGCCGGCTACGGGCTGATCAACCTGATGCGCCGCATGCTCAAGATCGAGCATCTCACCGAGGTCGATTGAGGCCGGCGGCCTTCTCCATCAATTGCAGATCTTCAACGTGACCGGGTCGGCATCTGCCGGGAGATAGTCGCCCATCGGGCGGCAGCCTGATGCCGTGCAGATGCGCCAGTCGGCGGTCGCGCCCGAGCGCCGCATCACCACTTCCTTGAGCGGCGGCAAGGCCGGATGCCAGCGCCAGAAGCCGCCGATCAGCCTCGCGCCGTCGGGCGGGTCCATGCCGGCGCCCGAACCTTCGATCCGGGCTTCGATGATCTCGAGCCCGGCGGGTGTTTCCCGCCAGACCTCTTCCCACAGCGTCTTCTGCACCGAATGGCGCCAGCCCAGCGTGATCTCGCCTTGGCCGAGCGCCACCACGAGCGCGCCGGCCGCGAGGCAGAGACTCATGCGGCGATCTTCGCGGCGCGAATACGCCAGAAATGCTGGCCGATCATCACCGCTGCGATGGCGAAGCCGATCTCGTCGGTCAGCGGCACCGCCGCGACGAGGAAGCCGGCGCCGACCGCCGCCAGAATCCGCTCCCACATCGACAAGGGACGCAGGAACTGGCCGACGAAGGCCATGCCCCAGAGCAGCATGGCGAGCGTTGCCTTGACGACGATATAGACGACGGCGAGCCAGTAGCTGGAGCCCGTCAGGCCCGCGACCGGTTGCAGCATCAGCGTGGGATCGTAGACCGCCATATAGGGCACGACGAAGCCGGGCAGCGCGATCTTCACCGCCTGGACGCCGATCTTCATGCCTGAGACCTTGGCCATCGGCGCCGCCGCGAAGGCCGCCAGCGCCACCGGCGGCGTCAGGTCCGCCATGATGCCGAAATAGAAGACGAACATGTGGCTGACGATCAGCGGCACGTCGAGCTGCAGCAGGATGGGTGCGGCGAGCGAGGAGGTGATGATGTAGTTCGGGATCGTCGGGATGCCCATGCCGAGGATCAGGCTGAAGATCATCGTCAGGACGAGCGCCAGGAACATGCTCTCCTTGCCGATGCCGATCAGCCAGGAGCCGAAGATCGTGCCGATGCCGGTCAGCGTCATCGTGCCGATGACGATACCGACCAGCGCGCAGGCGAGACCGACCGGCAGCGCCTGGCGGGCGCCGTCGGCCAAGGCCTCGATGCAGGCGTTCAGCACCTCGCGCCCGGAGCGGCTGCGCAGCACGTTCCAGATGACGAGGAGCAGGACGACGCCGAGCACGGTCGCGACGCTGATCGACATCGACGCCGCCGAGATCAGCGCGAAGCCGACCCAGAAGACGATCCGCAGAGCTGGTGTCGCGAGTCCGGCGGAGATCGCCAGCGCCAGGATGAGCGCGACGGTGAGAGCAAGGCCGATCGCGCCGGCGAAGAGCGGCGTGAAGCCCGCGAACAGGAGATAGACCAGCACCAGGAGCGGCGCGATCAGGTACCAGTTCTTGCGCAACTCGGCGCGCGCGCTCGGCAGCTCCGATTTCGGCAGGCCGGTGAGGCCGAGCTTGCCGGCTTCCAGATGCACGGCCCAGTAGCAGGCGGCGAAATAGAGGAGAGCCGGGATGATCGCGGCCTCGACGATCTTGGAATAGGGGACGTCGATGGTCTCGGCCATGATGAAGGCGACGGCGCCCATGACCGGGGGCATGATCTGGCCACCCATGGAGGAGGTCGCCTCGACGCCGCCGGCGAAGGCGCCGTTGAAGCCCGAGCGCTTCATCAGGGGAATGGTGAACTGGCCGGAGGCCACGACATTGGCGACGCCGGAGCCCGAGACGGTGCCCATCAGCGCCGACGAAGCGACGCAGACCTTGCCGGGCCCGCCCTGCTTGCCGCCGAACACCGCCATCGAGATGTCGTTGAAGAAGTCGATGACGCCGGCGCGCTCCATGAAGGCGCCGAACAGGATGAACAGGAAGATGAAGGTGGCCGAGACCGCCGTCGGCGTGGCGTAGAGGCCTTCGGTGCCGAAGGACATCTGCTCGATCACCTGCTCCAGGCTGTAGCCACGATGGTCGAACGGCGCCGGCAGATAGCGGCCGAACAGGCAATAGGCCAGGAACGTGCCGGCGACGAGCGGCAGGGCGATGCCCATCGCCCGCCAGACCAGCAGGAACAGGACCGCGAGCGCGGCGATGCCGACGACCATGTCGGCATCGGTGAGCTCGCCGGCACGGTTCACCAGCTCCATGTAGTTCCACCAGTGATAGAGCCCGACGCTGAAGCCGATGATGCCGACCGCCCACCAGAAGGCGCGCGCCGGCGGCGCGGTCTCGTCGGCATTGGCCAGGAGCCCGCAGGCGATCAGCGCCAGGAAGCCGACATGGACAGTCCGCAGCACCTGGTTCGGCAGCGTGCCGGTATAGAGCGAGACGAGCTCGAACGCGCCGAGAAGCGCGAGGAATGCGATGGCGGCTTCGAGCACCGGGCGCCCGCGCACCAGCCCGAGCACGATCCAGGCGAACCAGAGCACGAACGCGACGCGGATCAGCGTGATCGGCGTCAGCCAGGCGACGGAGCCGATCAGCCGGAAATCGAGCGGGATGCCGAAGGCAGTGACGACCTGGAAGGCCGAGAAGGCGACGGCCAGCCAGAACAGCAGGCGGCCCTTCCAGCCGGTTCCGAACGTGGCCGGCAGGCCGTGCTCGGGATCATAGGGCGCAGCCGCCGGCGCGGACGCGCCCGCGAGGCCCTGTTCTGCAAGCGGTCTGGTTTCGTCGCGGCTCATGCTGCTGTGCCCCTGGGCTCATGCCGGCCGTGCCGGTATGGAAAAGGGCGAGGCCGGTCAGGCCGGCCTCGCCCGTCATGGCGGAGGGAAGAGACGGTTCAGGAACCGACCTTCAGGCCCTTTTCCTTGAAGTAGCGCGCTGCGCCCGGATGCAGCGGCAGGGGCATGCCTTCCAGCGCGTTCTCCAGCTTGATCGAGCGGGCGGCGGCATGGGCGGCGCCGAGCTCGCCCAGGTTGTCATAGACCGCCTTGGTCATCTGGTAGACGGTCTCCTCCTTCATGCCCTCATGGGTCGCGAGGTAGTTGACCACCGCGGCGGCCGGCACGGCGGCCGTCTGTCCGGTATAGGTGTTGGCGGGGATCGAGACCTTGACGAAGGGCGGGCCGGCCTTGTCGACGACGGCGGCGGGCACCTCGACGACGGTGATCTCGACGGAGGTCGCGAGGTCGCGCAGAGAGGCGACGCCCAGCCCGGCCGATTGCAGGGTGGCGTCGAGCTGGCGGTTCTTCATCAGCTCGACCGACTCGGCGAAGGGCAGGTACTCGATCTTGCCGAGGTCCTTGTAGGACAGTCCGGCGGCGGTGAGGATGGCGCGGGCATTGAGCTCGGTGCCGGATTTCGGGGCGCCGACTGAGAGGCGCTTGCCCTTGAGATCGGCCAGCGTCTTGATGCCGCTATCCTTCGAGGCGACGATCTGGATGTAGTTCGGATAGATCGCGGTGATGCCGCGCAGCTTCTTCAGCGGCGCCTTGAAGCCGGCTTCCTCATCGCCCTTCCAGGCGGCATCGAGCGAATCGCCGAGCGTGAAGGCGATCTCGCCCTTGCCCTGCTGCAGCAGCTGGAGGTTCTCGACCGAAGCCTTGGTGGCCTGCACGGTCGGGCGGACATTCTGGATCTTCTCGCCATAGATCTTCGAGAGCGCGACGCCGAGCGGATAGTAGACGCCCGAAGTGCCGCCGGTGAGGACGTTGATGAATTCCTGCGCCCGGGCGGTGGCGGGGGCGGCGGCGATCAGGGCTGCGGCGGCAAGACCGGCAAGGCGGCGGTTGCGGAACAGTACTTTCATGACGTCTCCCTTAGGGTCGCTCCGGCTCATCCGGCCGGTTGATCGGGTTTTTAGAGCATGTCGAATCCGAAAGGGAAAGCATTCGACGAAAGGCGGTCCTTCGCCTTTAGCCGAAGGAGCGGACTGGTTTCGCCATGATTGGCTGCCTATCTCCGGTTTCGCGCGGCGGTCCCTGTCGATGAGCAGGGCCGGCCGCGCCTCCGAGCAACGAGCGATCAGGAACGACATGCACGACCGTGCCGAGCAGGGTAGCAGCCAGGGGCCTCGCCTCGACCGACGAACTCTTCTCGCAGGTGCGGGCGCGACGGCGACGCTCGTCGCGCTCGGCTTCGCGCCGGACGCTCTGGCGCAGCAGGGGCTGAAGCTCGGCGATGCCAGTGATTTCACCTTCGAGGCGTTGAAGGCGCGGGCGAAGGAGATGGCGGCGAAGCCTTATCAGGCGCCGCCGAGTCCGCGGCCCGAGGCGATGCAGCGGATCGACTACGACGCCCATGGCAAGATCCGGTTCAAGCCGGAAGCGGCGCTCTGGGCGGACGGACCCTCGCCTTGGCCGGTGACCTTCTTCCATCTCGGCCGCTTCTTCCAGAAGCCGGTCAGGATGCATGTCGTCGAGGGCGGTAAGGCGCGCGAGATCGTCTACGACGCCAGTTATTTCGAGATGCCGGCCAACTCCCCGGCCCGCGACCTGCCGGCCGGGGCGGGCTTCGCCGGCTTCCGCCTGCAGGAGAGCCGCAGCGGCCATCCCGGCCGCAACGGCGAGGCACTCGACTGGAAGACGAACGACTGGGTCGCCTTCCTCGGTACCTCCTATTTCCGGGCCATCGGCGAGCTGTATCAGTACGGCCTGTCGGCGCGCGGCGTCGCGATCGACCCGGCGGTTTCCGGCAAGCTCGAGGAATTCCCGGACTTCACCCATATCTGGCTGGAGACGCCGCAGGCGGGCGCCGAGCATGTCGTCATCTATGCGCTGCTCTCCGGGCCGAGCCTGGCCGGCGCCTATCGCTTCCGCATGCATCGCGGCAAGGGCGTGACCATGGAGATCGAGACCGCGCTGCATCTGCGCAAGGACGTGACGCGGCTCGGCATCGCGCCGCTGACCTCGATGTTCTGGTATTCCGAGACGGCGAAGCAGACCGCGATCGACTGGCGCCCCGAAGTCCATGATTCCGATGGGCTCGCGCTCTGGACGGGGCCGGGCGAGCGCGCCTGGCGTCCCCTCAACAATCCCTCGCACACGATGGCCTCGGCCTTCGTCGACAGCGATCCGCGCGGCTTCGGTCTGATGCAGCGTGACCGCGAGACCGGGCACTATCTCGACGGCGTGCATTACGAGCGGCGCCCCAGTCTCTGGGTCGAAACCGACGGGCAATGGGGCAGGGGCTCGGTGCAGCTCATCGAGATTCCGACCGATGACGAGATCCACGACAACATCGTCGCGATGTGGGTTCCGGAGGCGCCGGCCAAGGCCGGCAACGCCTATAATTTCCGCTACACGCTGCATTGGCTCGCCGACGAGCCTTTCCCGACGCAGCTCGGCCGGGTCGTCGCCACGCGGCTGGGCAATGGCGGCCAGCCCGGGACCGCGCGGCCGCGCGGCGTGCGCAAGTTCATGGTCGAGTTTCTGGGACCGGCGCTGGAGGCTGTCCCCTTCGGCGTGAAGCCCGAGGTGGTGCTTTCGACCTCGCGCGGCAGCTTCTCCTATATCTTCGCGGAGGCCATGCCGGACGATGTGCCCGGTCATTGGCGCGCCCAGTTCGATCTCACCGTCGGCGGCAGCGAGCCGGTCGAGATGCGCTGCTATCTCAAGGCCGGCGATACCGTGCTGACCGAGACCTGGCTCTATCAGTATCTGCCGTTCTGAGCGGGTTCGTCGCCGGCGGCTCTTGGATGAACCACTTTTGTCATTCCGGGGCTTCGCGCAGCGAAGAACCCGGAACCCACGACCGGGTAAGACATTCGATGCCCCGTTGTCAGCCGCTCGCCCAGTCGTGGGTTCCGGGTTCGCGCCTATGGCGCGCCCCGGAATGACAAGGGCGTGGGCAGGTCATCAGTCTGCCGGCGGCCGGGACAGACGCCGAATCGCGCTTGCTCCGGCGCGATCGTAACATTATATCGTTTCTCATGGCTCACGCGCACGCCCACCATTCGCATCGCGCCGCCTCGGAAGCTCCGGGGTGGTCGCTCTTGCGTCTGTCGGCGGGAACGCGCGTGGGATTGGCCGCTGCCGTCGTCGCCCTGCTCTGGCTGGCGACGCTGGCCGTGATCCTGTGAGTTTGCGTTGATGTCCGCCATTCGCCTGACCGACCTGACGTTGGGTTATGACCGCCACCCGGCGGTGCATCACCTCTCCGGCGAGATCGAGGCCGGGAGCCTGACCGCCATCGTCGGGCCGAATGGCGCCGGCAAGTCGACCCTGCTCAAGGGCATCGCCGGGGCGCTGGCGCCTCTGTCGGGAGGTGTTGCGCTCGCCAAGGGCAAGCAGCTCGCCTATCTCCCGCAATCGGCTGATCTCGACCGCTCCTTCCCGATCCATGTCTACGATCTCGTCGCCATGGGCCTGTGGAATCGCGCCGGCATCTTCGGTCGGATCGGTGCGAGTGCGGCCCACAAGATCGAGCATGCCATTGCAGCCGTCGGCCTGACCGGTTTCGAGCGCCGGCCGATCGGCACGTTGTCCGGCGGGCAGATGCAGCGGGCCCTGTTCGCGCGGCTCCTGCTGCAGGATGCCGACGTGATCCTGCTCGACGAGCCCTTCACCGCGATCGATGCGCGCA
Source organism: Allobosea sp. FG18 (assembly GCF_057809495.1). Classification (NCBI taxonomy): domain Bacteria; kingdom Pseudomonadati; phylum Pseudomonadota; class Alphaproteobacteria; order Hyphomicrobiales; family Alloboseaceae; genus Allobosea; species Allobosea sp. FG18. Next base: position 186,177 of record NZ_JBMDKB010000005.1, on the reverse strand, counting down.
CCACCGCCGATCTGCTCGAACTGGTCCGGCGTTGGCATGGCGAGAGCCGTACCGTCGTCGCCGTGCTGCACGATATCGAGACGGTCAGGCAGGCTTTTCCGCAGACGCTCCTGCTGGCGCGCGAGGCTGTGGCCTGGGGCGAAACCGCGACCGTGCTGACGCCGGAGAACCTGCTGAAGGCGCGGCGCATGGTCGAAGCCTTCGACAGCCACGCCGTTCCCTGCCAGCGCGACGCCGCCTGATCCGTCCAGCCAAGCCAAGCCGATGCTCTACGACCTCTTCATCGGCCCCTTCGCCGAATTCGATTTCATGCGCCGCGCCCTCGTCGGCGTGGTGGCGTTGTCTGTCTCAGGTGCGCCGATCGGCGTGTTCCTGATGCTCAGGCGGATGAGCCTGACCGGCGACGCCATGGCGCATGCGATCCTGCCCGGTGCGGCGCTGGGCTATCTCGTCGCGGGCTTCTCCCTGCCGGCGATGACGATCGGCGGGCTTGCCGCCGGCTTCGCGGTGGCGCTCGCGGCCGGGGCCGTGGCGCGCGCGACGGTGCTCAAGGAGGACGCTTCGCTTGCGGCCTTCTACCTGATCTCGCTGGCGCTCGGCGTCACCATCGTCTCGCTCAGGGGCTCGGCGATCGACCTGCTGCATGTGCTGTTCGGCAATGTGCTGGCGCTCGACGATCAGGTGCTGATCCTGCTCGCGGGCGTTGCGACCGTGTCGCTGCTGTCGCTGGCGGCGCTCTATCGGCCGCTGGTGCTGGAATGCGTCGATCCCGGCTTCCTGCGCTCGGTCAGCCGCTCCGGCGGCTTCGTTCACCTGACATTCCTCGCGCTCGTCGTGCTCAATCTCGTCGCTGGCTTCCATGCGCTCGGAACTTTGCTCGCCGTCGGCATGATGATGCTGCCGGCAGCGGCCGCGCGCTTCTGGACGGCCGACATCACGCGCCTGCTGCTGCTCGCAGCCGGTTTCGGCATGGTTTCCGGCTATGCCGGGCTCGTGACATCCTATGCGGCCGGGTCGAGCCTGCCGGCGGGGCCGTCGATCATCCTCGCCGCGGGAGCGATCTATATCGGCTCGCTCCTGTTCGGCTCGCAGGATGGGCTTGCGCGACGCCTCTTGCCTCGCGCCCACCTCCAGAGATAGAAACGTTATATCGTTACATTTTTTGGAGTCGCCCATGCCCACCCGTCGCGCCCTCGTTGCCGGCCTTGCTTTCGGGCTTGCCGCAGTCACCGCGCCGTTCGGTGCTTTCGCGCAGGAGAAGCTGCCGGTGGTGGCGAGCTTCTCGATCCTCGGCGATTTCGCCCGGCAGGTCGGCGGCGACCGCGTCAGCGTGACCACGCTGGTCGGCCCTGACGGCGACGCGCATGTCTATTCCCCGACGCCGGCCGATGCGAAGGCCATGGCCGCCGCCAGGCTCGTCCTCGTCAACGGTCTGCATTTCGAGGGCTGGCTGCCGCGCCTCGTGAAGTCGTCCGGCACCAAGGCGACCATGGCGACGGCGACAAAGGGCATCACCCCACTCGAAGCCGGTGACGATCATGACGAGAAGGGCAAGGGCGGCCATGCGCATGCTCATGGCCATGACGACCCCCACGCTTGGCAGAGCGTCGCCAATGCGAAGATCTATGTCGCGAATATCAAGGATGCGCTGAGCGCGGCCGATCCGGCGGGCAAGGCGAGCTACGAGGCCAATGCCACGGCCTATCTCGCCGAGCTCGACAAGCTTGAAGGCGAGGTGAAGGCGGCGGTCGCCCGCATTCCGGCGCAGCGACGCAAGGCGATCGCCACCCATGACGCCTTCAGCTATTTCGTGAAGGCCTACGGCATCGCATTCGTGGCGCCGCAGGGCGTCTCGACCGAAGCCGAGGCCTCCGCCAGGGACGTCGCCCGCATCATTCGGCAGGTGAAGGCGCAGAAGATCCCGGCCGTCTTCCTCGAAAACGTCACCAATCCGCGCCTCGTCGAGCAGATCGCGCGTGAAAGTGGGGCCAAGGTTGGCGGCCGGCTCTATTCGGATGCGCTCTCGGCCGAGAGCGAGCCGGCGGGGACTTACATCCGGATGATGAAGCACAATATAAGCGAGATCGAAAAGGCGCTCGCCGCCGGCCCGGCCTGAGAGACAAATCCGCAGGAACCACGCCGTCATTCTGGACGAGCCGCGCAAGCGGCGCCGATCCGGGATCCATCTAAGGGCGTCGCTCTATGATGGATCCCGGCGCTTCGGCCGGGATGACGGTTGCGGATTTGTTTCCGGTCCGGGTGAGAACCCGTTGCTGAATACCGAACAGGTCAAGCCATGTCCGAGAAAATCCCCGTCACGGTGCTCACCGGCTATCTGGGCGCCGGCAAGACCACGCTCCTCAACCGCATCCTGACCGAAGACCACGGCAAGAAATTCGCCGTGATCGTCAACGAATTCGGCGAGGCCGGCATCGATGGCGACCTCATCGTCGGGGCCGACGAGGAAATCTTCGAGATGAACAACGGCTGTATCTGCTGCACCGTGCGCGGCGACCTGATCCGCATCCTCGACGGCCTGATGAAGCGCAAGGGCAAGTTCGACGCGATCATCGTCGAGACCACCGGCCTCGCCGATCCCGCGCCGGTCGCCCAGACCTTCTTCGTCGATCAGGATGTCGGCGACGCCACCCGCCTCGACGCAGTCGTGACGGTCACCGACGCCAAGTGGCTGAAGGATCGTTTGAAGGACGCGCCGGAGGCGAAGAACCAGATCGCCTTCGCCGACGTCATCGTCCTCAACAAGACCGACCTGGTCAACGCCGAGGAACTGGCCGATGTCGAGGCCGCGATCCGCGCCATCAACCCCTATGCCAAGCTGCACAAGGCCGAGCGCGCCAATGTCGACATTGCCGCGCTGCTTGACCGCAACGCCTTCGATCTCGATCGCATCCTCGATATCGAGCCGGATTTCCTCGAGGCCGGGCATCATCATCACCATGCCGAGGATGTGCGCTCGATCTCGCTGACCGTGCCGGGCGATGTCGATCCCGAGAAGTTCATGCCGTGGATCAACGACCTCACCCAGATTCAGGGCCCGAACATCCTGCGTTCCAAGGGCATCCTGGCCTTCAAGGGCGAGCCGCGCCGCTTCGTCTTCCAGGGCGTGCATATGATCCTCGACGGCGATCTGCAGCGCGACTGGAAGGATGGCGAGACCCGCGAGAGCCGCCTCGTCTTCATCGGGCGCGATCTTAACGAGAACGAATTGCGCAAGGGGTTTGAAGCCTGCGCGGCCTGAGGATTTTATCCTCCAAACGCGGTCATCCCGGACAAGCCGCGTGAGCGGCGCCGATCCGGGATCTATGCCGGAGCCTTCATCGGACGGGTTCCGGCATGGATCCCGGGTCTCCCTTCGGTCGCCCAGGATGACATCGTGGTTTTCACGGAACGCGAGCTGCGTTAGACCCCGGCCATGACGACGATGACCCCACCCGTCTCGCTGCGCGAGCATGTCACCCCGATCGCCGCCGAGACGCATGTCGTCGCGACCCACTGGCTGAAGCAGGGGCTTGTGCTCGCGCTCGCCGATGGGCGTGTGCTGCGCTGGCGCGACGGTGCCCTCGTCGACAGTGTCGAGGCCCATGCCGGCGGCATCCTCTGCGCGACCGGCGATGGCGAACGCCTGATCACCGGCGGCGATGACGGACGCGTCGTCGCGACCCGCTTCGAAGGTGAGCCAGAGGAGCTGGCCAAGGACCAGAAGCGTCGCTGGATCGATGCGATCACGCTGTCGCCCTCTGGTAACCTCGCCTGGAATACCGGCAAAACCGTGCAGGCCCGCGACGAGAAGGGCCGCATCCGCACGCTGGAGGCGGCGAGCACGCCGCAGGGGCTCGTCTTCGCGCCGAAGGGCTATCGCCTCGCCATCGCCCAGATGAACGGCGTCTCGCTCTGGTATCCCAATACTGAGGCGAAGCCGGAATTCCTCGAATGGAAGGGCTCGCATCTCGACGTGGCGTGGTCGCCGGACGGGCGCTTCGTCGTCTCCTCGATGCAGGAGAACGCGTTGCATGGCTGGAAGCTCGGCGACAAACCCGGCCATATGCGGATGACCGGCTATCCCGCCAAGCCGCGCTCGCTGTCCTGGTCGCATGACGGGCTCTGGCTTGCGTCCAGCGGGGCCGATGGCGCGATCGTCTGGCCGTTCCAGGGCGACGGGCCGCAGGGCAAGGCGCCGCGCGAATGCGGCGTGCGCCATGCCCGCGTCACCCGGGTCGCCTTCCATCCGGGCGCGCTGGTGCTGGCGATCGGCTATGACGATGGCTGCATCCTGATGGTCCGGCTGACCGATGGTTCCGAATTGCTGGTGCGGCCGGCTCTGCGGGGCAGCGGCATCAGTGCCTTCGCCTGGGACAAGGCCGGCAAGCGACTCGCCTTTGGCGCCGAGGATGGCGCGGCCGGCGTGCTCGTCCTGCCGGGTTGAGCACCATGCGCTTCGGCCTCTTCGGCAAACCCGATACCCGCAAGGGCGGCGATGCGAAGGCCGAAGCCAAGGCTCTTGCCGAACGACTGAAGGGGCAAGTGCGGGAGCTGCTCGGTCTGCCCGAGACGGCGGCGATCGCCGTCAACGAGATCATCTGCGCCGATCCCGCCTGTCCGGGTAATGAGACGGTCATCCTGGTGATGAAGCCGGGCGAAAAGACCCGTGCCTACAAATTGCAGATGGCGATGGCCGAGGTGACGCCGGAGGCTTTGGCGGAGGCGCTCCGCTCCTAGGCTGCGTGGACGAACGATGGATCGTTCGTGGCCGGCACCACCATTGTCATTCCGGGGCTTCGCGTAGCGAAGAACCCGGAACCCACGACCGGGCGAGCCCTCCGTAACCCAAGCATTACATGTCTCACCCAGCCGTGGGTTCCGGGTTCGCGCCTTTGGCGCGCCCCGGAATGACAAGCATGGGGCTCCTTGCCCGGCCATCGGATTTGTCCGAAAAGTGGTGCCCCTCTTTCCGTCCGATGGTCTAAGCTCCACGCGATGTCTCTGTTCTCGCTCTATGCCCGCGTCCTCGGTGAACTCGGCCCGGAAAGGCGGTTGGGCGTCATTCTGGCGCTGGCCAATATCGTTCTGGCGGCCGTCGCCTTCGCCGAGCCGATGCTGTTCGGCGCGCTGATCGATCGGTTGACCACGATCCAGGCCTCGGGCGGGGCACTGACCTGGGCCAGCATCAACCTGCTGATCGTCGCCTGGGTCGGCTTCGGCCTGACCAATATCGCGCTGGGCGTCTTCGTTGCGCTGCATGCCGACCGACTCGCCCATCGTGCGCGCCTGATGGTGATGGCCCGCTATTTCGAGCACGCGCTGTCGCTGCCGCTCGCCTATCACAGCCAGACCCATTCCGGCCGCGTGCTCAAGATCATGCTCGACGGTACCAATGCGATGTGGGGGCTGTGGCTGTCCTTCTTCCGCGAGCATTGCGCCTCGGCCGTCGCACTGTTCGTGCTCCTGCCCTTCACGATCTGGAAGAACTGGCAGCTCGGGCTACTGCTGGTCGCGCTCGTGGTGCTGTTCGGCTCGCTGACGGCCTATGTGCTGCGCAAGACCGACCGCCTGCAGAGCAATGTCGAGACCTATCACTCGAATCTCGCCGAACGGGCCTCGGACGCGCTCGGCAACGTGCCGGTGATCCAGAGCTTCACCCGCATCGAGGCCGAGGTGCGCGGCCTGCGCACCACCATCGCCAATGTGTTGGCGGCGCAACTGCCGGTGCTGTCCTGGTGGGCGGTCGCCAATGTCGCGACGCGCGCCTCGGCGACGCTGACGGTGCTGCTGATCTTCATCGTCGGCACCTGGCTCCTGATGCACGGCCAGACGACGGTCGGCGAGATCGTCACCTTCATGGGTTTCGCCACGATGCTGGTCGGGCGCCTCGAGCAGATCGTCGGCTTCGTGAATTTCATCTTCATGCAGGCGCCGAAGATGCGGGAGTTCTTCGAGGTTCTGGACACGCTGCCGAGCGTGCGCGACCTGCCCAACGCCAAGGATCCCGGCCGCCTCGAAGGCGCGGTCGCTTTCGAGGACGTCTCCTTCTCCTATGACGGCAAGCGCGCCGCCGTGCGCGACGTCTCCTTCACCGTGAAGCCCGGCGAGACCATCGCCGTCGTCGGCTCGACGGGCTCGGGCAAGTCGACGACGCTCGGCTTGCTGCACCGTGCCTTCGATCCGCAATCGGGGCGGATCACCGTCGATGGCACCGATATCCGCGAGATCTCGCTGCTCTCGCTCCGGCGCAATATCGGCGTCGTCTTCCAGGAGCCGATGCTGTTCGCCCGCTCGATCCGCGAGAACCTGCTCGTCGGCAAGCCGGACGCCACCGATGCCGAGATGATGCAGGCGCTGGAACGCGCCCAGGCCGCCGAGGTGATGGCGCGCCAGACGGACGGGCTCGACACGCTGGTCGGCGAGCGCGGCCGCACGCTCTCCGGCGGCGAACGCCAGCGCTTCTCGATCGCGCGGGCGCTGCTCAAGAACCCGCCGGTGCTGATCCTCGACGAGGCGACCTCCGCGCTCGACGCCGCGACCGAGGTCAAGCTGCAGAAGGCGCTGGAAGAAGTGATGAAGGGCCGCACCACCTTCGTCATCGCGCACCGGCTCGCGACCATCCGCAACGCCGACCGCATCCTGGTCTTCGAGCAGGGGCAGGTCGAGGAGATGGGCACCTTCGACGAGCTCGTCGCCAAGGGCGGGCGCTTCGCCGCGCTGGCGCGGGCGCAGTACCTCGTCAGCGACAAGCCGGCGGCGCCGGCCGATGACACGCCGAGCCCGCTGGCGCAGAAGATCCTTCCGGGCTGACGAGCGACGTTTTTCGGGATTGCGGGGGCGATCAGGCGTTGCGCCGCTGTCGCCTTTCCCGCTTATTGGGCAGGAGCCTTTCCCGCCCGCGATCCCGAGTGACGACGAACGATGATGATCCTCCGCCTTGCCTGTGCCTGGGCCTCGGTTGCCGCCTTCCTCCTGTTCGGCGACACCTTGCTCGGTCAGCTCGGCGCGCCATTGCCGTCGCTTCTGGTCTTCCTCTGGCTGCTCGGCGTCATCATCTGGTCGTCCTTCGGCGTGGTGCATGAGGCGGAGGACCTGGCCGAGAGGCTGGGCGAGCCCTATGGCACGCTGATCCTGACGCTCTCGATCGTCATCATCGAGGTGGCGCTGGTCGGCGCCGTCATGCTCGGCGCCAAGGGCGCGCCGACGCTCGGCCGCGATACGATGTTCGCCGTGCTGATGATCGTGCTGAACGGCGTCGTCGGCATCGGCCTGCTGATCGGAGGCTTGAGGCATTTCCAGCAGCGCTACAACCTCAAGGGCGCGTCGTCCTACCTCGCCGTGATCATCCCGCTGACGGTGATCCCGCTCTTCCTGCCGAATTTCACGACCTCGACGCCGGACGGCACGCTGACCCCTTTCCAGGCGGTCGCCTTCTCGATCTTCACGGTGGCGCTCTACGGCGCCTTCCTCGCGCTGCAGACCGGCCGGCACAGCATGTTCTTCCGCGAGCCGGACGAGGACGGCAAGCCGGTTGTCGCCGTGGACGCGGATGGCGAGCCGGTTTCGCCATCCTCGGTGCGGGAGGTGCTGCCGCATGTGGGGCTGCTGCTCGCCAATATCCTGCCAATCGTCATCCTGTCGAAGGGCCTCGCGGCCGTTCTGGATTTCGGCATCGCCAAGCTCGGTGCGCCGGCCGCGCTCGGCGGCATCCTGATCGCGATGGTGGTCTTCACGCCGGAATGCATCGCGGCGCTCAGGGCGATCACCTCGAACCAGCTCCAGCGCGCGGTCAATCTCTGCCTGGGTGCCGCTGCCTCGACGCTGGGCATGACCGTGCCGGCCGTGCTGCTGATCGGTGTCTTCACCGGGCAGCCGGTCGTGCTCGGCCTGTCGGCGACCAATATGGTGATCGCGGCGATGACGCTGCTGCTTTCGACTCTGACCTTCACCGGCACGCGCACCACCATGCTGGAGGGTGCGGTGCACCTGGCGGTGTTCTTCGTCTTCCTCGTGCTGGTCTTCAGCCCGTGATCATCGTCTGATTACCCCGGTGGTAATCGAATTCATTCGCCGCACACGTGATGGTCCTTCGCAACGGATGGCCTTCCGGCCGCCCTTCGCAGGAGAGAATCATGACCGCCTATGCCATCGCCCATCTGCAGGACGTCCGTCTCGGCGCCGAGATCATCGACTACATCGCGCGCATCGACGCGACGCTCGAGCCCTTTGATGGCCGCTTCCTGATCCATGGCATGACGCCGGAGATCGTCGAGGGGCCGTGGCCGGGCGACCTTGTCGTCATCGCCTTTCCCGATATCGAGCGGGCGCGCGCCTGGTACGACTCGCCGGCCTATCGCGCGATCATGCCGCTGCGGACTGAGAATTCGCGCGGCGTCACGATGCTCGTGAAAGGCGTGGAGCCCGGCTATCGCGCGACGGATTTCCTGGCAAAGATCGGCCTCGCCTGATCCCGCTCAGGCTACGAGCTCGGCCTCGATGAAAGCCCGAACTTCCTCGGCCGCGACGCCCGGCGCGATGAAGCTCTTGCCGATGCCGCGGGCGAGAATGAAGGTGAGCACGCCGCGCTTGACCTTCTTATCCTGCGCCATCGCGTTGACGATCTCCTCGGCGCTGCCGGCCCCGCCCGGCACCTGCTGCAGGCGGCTGGGCAGGCCGACATGGTCGAGATGGCGGGACACGCGGCCCGCATCCTGTCCCGAGCAGAGATCGAGACGCTGCGAGAAGCGGAAAGCCAGCGCCAGGCCGATCGCGACGGCCTCGCCATGAACGAGGCGGGCGGAGTCGTAGTTCGTCAGGCGCTCCAACGCATGGGCGAAGGTGTGGCCGAGATTGAGCAGGGCACGGTCGCCCTCCTCACGCTCGTCGCGGGCGACGATCGCGGCCTTGGCCCGGCAGGAGACGGCGACGGCATGGTCACGCTCGGGGCCGCCGGCGATGACGCGGTTCCAGTTCGCCTCGCACCAGTCGAAGAAGGCGGGATCGTCGATCAGCCCGTATTTCACGACCTCGGCATAGCCGGCCTTGAATTCGCGCTCGCTCAGCGTGTCGAGCAGCGCGGTGTCGGCAATGACCAGCGCCGGCTGGTGGAAGGCGCCGATCAGGTTCTTGCCATGCGGCGAGTTGATGCCGGTCTTGCCGCCGACCGAGGAATCGACCTGGGCGAGCAGGGTGGTCGGCACCTGCACGAAGCGCACGCCGCGCCGGAGCACGGCCGCCGCGAAGCCGGTGAGGTCGCCGACGACGCCGCCGCCGAAGGCGATGACGAGGTCGTTGCGTTCGATCTTCGCCGCGAGCAGTGCGTCGCAGAGCGCGGCGAACTGGGCATAGGACTTGGAGGCCTCGCCCGGCGGGATGGTGATGCGGGTCGCCGTGATGCCTTCCTGCTGCAGGCAGGTCTCGAAGGCTGCGCCATGCAGCGCGGCCACGCTGTCGTCGGTGACGAGCGCGGCCTTGGCGCCGGGCGCGAAGGCGGCGATCAGGGCGGCGGCCTCGCAGAGCTGGTGGCGGCCGATATGGATGTCGTAGCCGCGGCCTTCGAGCGCCACGGGGACGACGATGCGGGCGCCGGTCTTGTCGGAGATGGTGGCGTTCATGATGCTGTCGCTCCGGCTGCCAGCCTCAGATAGTCGTCCAATGCGGCGATGGTTTCGCCGACCACGACTTCGTGAGGCTCGTCGCTCGACAGGATGGTGATATCGGCCAGCGCATAGACCGGCTCGCGCTCGGCCAGCATCCGGCGCAGCGTCGCCTCGGGATCGGCGGTCTGGAGCAGCGGGCGGTTGGAGCGCTTGCGGACGCGGCGCATCAGAACGTCGGGCTCGGCCTTGAGCCAGACCGAGATGCCGAGTTCCTTCACGCGCTCGCGCGTCTCGGCATTCATGAAGGCGCCGCCGCCGGTTGCCAGCACGAGCGGGGCGCGGGTCGTCAGCACGCGGCTGATGACGCGGCGCTCGCCCTCGCGGAACTCCGCCTCGCCGCGCTGCGCGAAGATCTCGGGGATCGTCATATGCGCGGCCGTCTCGATCTCGGTATCGGCATCGACGAAGGGCAGGCCGAGGCGCCCAGCCAGCCGGCGACCGACCGAGCTCTTGCCGGAACCCATCATGCCGACGAGCACGATCGCGCGCTGGCCGAGAGCGGCGCGGAGATCGGTCATATCGGGCATGGCGACGGAAGCGGCGGCGTTCATGGTAATGTGTCCTCGGCACGGCTGTAGCACCGGCCGGCAGCCGCGTCATGCACTTGTCATGGGTCCGCAGCCGCTTTGCACGGGGCTGTGGCCCGCCCGCCCTTGCGCGGGCGGGTTGCGATCGGGGATAGTCAAGCTCGGTGCCCGGATCGCGCGCACCGCAAGCGATTGCGAGAGTCCGCCCGACGTGCCGACGCTGTTCCGTTTCCTGGCTTTCATAGGGATCATCGCCGGGCTGATCTTCGGGGGCATGATCGCGCTCGTCACCTTCGTCCAGCCGGTCCAGCGCGAGATGATCGAGATCGTTCCCCCTTCCAAGCTACAACCGAAATGAGTCGGCTGGCGCGCCAGCGTCTGAATGCCTTCCTCGACATGCTGGCGGCCGAGCGCGGCGCGGCGCGCAACACGCTCGACGCCTATGAGCGCGATATCGCGGATTATCTCGAGTTTCTCGGGGGCAAGGCGCCGGGTGATGCCACGGCGGAGGATATCCGCGGCTGGCTTTCCGACCTTGCGGCGCGGGGCCTCAAGGCCTCCTCGGCGGCGCGCCGGCTCTCGGCCGTGCGCCAGTTCCATCGCTTCCTCTACACAGAAGGGCTCGCGGGTACCGATCCGTCGGCTGCGATCGCCGGGCCGCGGCTGGGCAGGCCGCTGCCGAAGGTGGCGACGGTCGCGGATGTCGACCGCCTGCTGGAGGCGGCGCGGGGTGCCTGCGAACAAGAGGGGATATCCAAGGCCGCGCGGCTGAAGTCCCTGCGCATGCGCTGCCTCGTCGAGATGCTCTATGCCACGGGCCTGCGCGTCTCCGAACTGATCGCTTTGCCCTTGTCGGCCGCGACGACGCGCGAGCGCTTCCTGATCGTGCGCGGCAAGGGCGACAAGGAGCGGCTGGTGCCGCTGAACGAGGCCGCGCGGCAGGCGGCGCGGGACTGGTTGGAGGTGCTGAAAGAGGCGGGAGCGGCGGACGGGCGCTGGCTCTTCCCGTCGGAGGGCGAGAGCGGGCACCTGACCCGGCAGGTCTTCGCCAGGGACCTCAAGTCGCTGGCCGGGGCGGCGGGGCTTTCGTCGGCGGCGTTGAGCCCGCATGTGCTGCGCCACGCCTTCGCCAGCCATCTGCTCCAGAACGGCGCCGATCTCCGGGTCGTGCAGGAGCTTCTGGGCCATGCCGACATCGCGACGACGCAGATCTACACCCATGTCCTCGACGAGCGTCTGAAGAGCATGGTGCGCGATCTCCACCCCCTGGCGGATGGAGAGTGAGGCGGGATGTCATCCCGCACGCGCCGCAGCGCGCACGGGATGACGCCCGAAAATCACGCCTCGGAGCAGCGGATCTGCTGGACGCGCTTGGGCATCTCGCCGACGGCCGGGATGAACTGGCCGGTCGCGTTGTCGAGGATCATCAGCACGCCGGTCGCGACGGCGAAATAGGCGCCATGCAGATGCAGGCGGCCCTTGCTCTCCAGAATCTGCACGCAGGGGAAGGTGCGCAGATTGGCGAGCGACTGCTGGATCGAGGCCAGCTCGAGCCGCTGAAGGTAGTCCTCGAAGTTCTCGTTGCGGCCGCGCCCGCCGGTACGCTCCGCCGCCGGGCCGATCAAGGTGATCCACTTGCCGATGAAGTCGCCGGGCGAAAGCGCCTGCTGGCTGTCATCGGCGAAGGCGCGGATACCGCCGCAGCGGCCATGGCCGAGCACGACGATATGCCGCACCTTGAGCGCCTGGATGGCGTATTCGAGCGCCGCCGAGGTGCCGTGGAGCTGGTCGTCCGGCTGGAAGGGCGGCACGAGATTGGCGATGTTGCGCGCGACGAACATCTCGCCGGGCTTCGCGTCGAAGATGACTTCGGGCGAAACACGCGAGTCGCAGCAGCCGATCAGCATGATCTGCGGCGTCTGGCCGTGCTCGCCGAGCTCTTCGTAACGGCTCTGCTCTCGGATGAAACGATCGTCGAGGAAGGTACGGTAGCCTTCCGTCAGGCGCTGCGGGAATGGCTCGGGAGGCTTTTCCATGGCCCTTCTGGAACAGGAAACGGCGCCCTTCGTCAAGCTTTTGCTGCAATGCGGGGTTGCGATTTCCGTCTAGGTGATTCTCCCGAGGCAGGCGGCGAGAATCATCGGCAGGCTGCGGGGATCGCCAGCGATCGCCACGGTTTTCAGCCTTGCGCTGGCACCGCCCACGATTGAAAGCCGGGAGCGCGGCAATTCGAGCTCGCTGGCGAGCAGGCGGATGAGCGCGGCATTCGCCTCACCTTCGGTAGGGGCGGCGCGAACGCGTGCCTTCAGGACGGTGCGCCCGTCCGCGAGCGTCTCGACGCCATCGAGGCTGTCGCGCCCACCGCGCGGCGTCAGGCGGATATCGATCGCGATCCCGCCCTTTGTTTCCCGCCAGGGCCGGGCGGCCGGATCGCTCATGAGCCCTCGCGCGGAAAGGGGCGGCCATGCGCCGCCGGGACATGGACATGCGGCCGTCCTCGCCTAGTCTGCGAGGATTGCCCCTGCGCGGCATAGCGCTTGCGTGGGGCTGAGCGCAACGGAGTGACCTGCCTTGACCGAACCCTGCGACCTCAGCGCCGTTGCCGCGCGTGCCCTCATCGGCGCCAAGAAGCTCTCCGCCCGCGAACTGCTCGACAGCTGCATCCGCCGCATGGATGCGATCGATCCGGCGGTGAACGCGATGGTCGCGCGCGACGACGACAAGGCGCGCAAGGATGCGGGCGCGGCCGACGAGGCGACGGCGCGGGGTGAGGCGCTGGGTGCCCTGCACGGCCTGCCGATCGGCATCAAGGACCTCGAGAATACGGCCGGTCTGCGCACCACCTATGGCAGCGCGCTCTATCGCGATTTCGTGCCGAAGGAGGACCAGCTCATCGTCGCCTCGGTCCGCAAGGCCGGCGCGATCATCGCGGGCAAGACCAACACGCCGGAATGGGGCGCCGGCGCCAATACCCGCAACGCCGTCTATGGCGCGACCGGCAACCCGTTCGACCCCTCGAAGAGCGCGGCCGGCTCCTCCGGCGGTTCCGGCGTCGTGCTGGCGACGAACATGGTGCCGCTGGCGACCGGCTCCGATACCGGCGGTTCGCTGCGCAATCCGGCCGCCTTCAACGGCATCGTCGGCTTCCGGCCGACCCCCGGCCTCGTGCCGAGCGAAAAGCGCCAGCTCGGCTGGTCTGCGCTGCCGGTGCTCGGGCCGATGGCGCGCAACGTGCCGGACCTGTGCCTGCTGCTCTCGACCATGGTCTCCGATGCCGGTTCCGACCCGCTCGCGACGACGATCCACGGCAAGACCGTGCGGCGGCCGGAGGATTTCGCCCGTCCCGATGCGATTGATCTCGCCTCGCTCAAGGTGGCGCTGACTCCGGATTTCGGCTTCGCGCCGACCGAACGCCTGATCCGCGACACGTTCTTCGACAAGACCAGGGCCTTCAGCCATCTCTTCCACGCGGCCGAGGAGGCGACGCCGGATTGCGAGGGGACGGACGAGGTCTTCGAGATCCTGCGGGCGAGCAATTTCCTCGCCGCGCATCTCGACAAGGTTCGCGACACGCCGGAGATGGTCGGGCCGAACGTGCGCGCCAATGTCGAGGAGGGGCTCGGCTATTCCGCGCTCGACGTTACCCGCGCGATGAAGCAGCAGACGGTGATCTACCAGCGCTGGCAGCGCTTCTTCGACGATTACGACGTCATCCTGTCGCCGGCGGTGACGCTGAGCCCGCGGCCCTGGACCGAACTCTTCCCGTCCGAGATCGACGGCAAGCCGACGCGGACCTATTTCCATTGGCTGGCGGCGGCCTATGCCGTCACCATCGTCGGCCATCCCGCGATCTCGCTCCCGGTCGGGCTCGACCGCAACGGCATGCCCTTCGGTCTGCAGATCGTCGGGCCGCGCGGCGGCGACGCCAAGGTTCTGGCGGTGGCGGCTGCGCTGGAAGCGGCGCTTGCCGGTGATCCGCTGACGGCGCGCCCGGTGCCGGATCTGGCGAAGCTCGCCAAGGCGCGGCCGCTCAGCGAGAGCCCGAACTTCATGGGCTTCGCCTGAGCCCGGACCTGCCTTCCAAGCCAATCATAAAAGGGGAGACTACGGATGAAGCGTCGTGATTTTCTGATGGGGACGGCCGCGCTCGGCCTGGCCGGCCCAGCCCTGCCGCGGCTGGCGGTGGCGCAAGCCAGCACAACGCTGATGAAGTTCGTGCCGCAGGCCAACCTGTCCTCGCTGGACCCGGTCTGGACCACCGCGACCGTCACCAACAACCACGGCTACTATGTCTTCGATATGCTCTACGGGGCTGACGAGAACCTGAAGCCGCAGCCGCAGATGGCGGAGGGGCACGAGGTCTCCGCCGACGGCAAGACCTGGCGCATCAAGCTGCGCGAGGGCCTGAGCTTCCATGACGGCACGCCGGTCAAGGCCGTCGACTGCGCGGCTAGCCTCAAGCGCTGGACGCAGCGCGACCCCTACGGCCAGCTGCTCGGCCGGGCGGTCGAGGAATGGGGTGCACCCGACGATCGCACCGTGGAGATCAAGCTCAAGCGTCCCTTCCCGATGATGCTGGACTGCCTGGCGAAATCCGACCAGCCGCCGGTCATCATGCCGGAGCGCCTGGCCAAGACCGATGCGAACACGCAGGTCACCGAGATGATCGGCTCGGGGCCCTATAAGTTCGTCGCTTCGGGGTATGTTTCCGGCAGCAAGGTCGTTTACGAGAAATTCGAGGGCTACAAGCCGCGCGCCGAGCCGCCGAGCCGCAATGCCGGCGGCAAGGTCGCGCATTTCAAGCGGATCGAGTGGAACATCCTGCCGGATCCCGCGACCTCCGCCGCGGCGCTGACCCGTGGCGAGGTGGACTGGTGGGAACGTCCCCTCACCGACCTGCAGCCGATGCTGGCCGGCAACAAGGACATCAAGCAGGAGATCATCGACAAGGCCGGGCGGGGCGCGATCATCCGCCTCAACCACCTGCAGGTGCCCTTCAACAATCCGAAGGTGCGTGCGGCCGTGCGCATGGCGGTGAAGCAGGAAGACTACATGCGCGCGGCCCAGGGCGACGACACCACGCTCTGGCAGACCTGCCGCAGCCTGTGGTGGCGCGGCACGCCGTATTTCGACGGCGAGCAGGAAGACCTGATGCCGCAGAGCCTGGAGAAGGCGAAGGCAGCCCTCAAGGAATCCGGCTACAACGGCGAGAAGGTCGTCATCATCAACCCGACCGACTTCCCTGATATCGGCCCGCTCGGCGAGGTGACCTTCGAACTGCTCAAGCAGCTCGGCATGAATGTCGAGATGGCGGCGAGCGACTGGGGTACGGTCGTGCAGCGTCGCGGCAGCCGCGAGGCGACCGAGAAGGGCGGCTGGAGCATCTTCCACACGACGGGTTCGGCCACGAGCTGGGGCAATCCGGCGATGTCGTCGCTGGTGCGCGGGCAGGGCGACAAGGGCTGGTTCGGCTGGTGGAAGAGCGATGCGGCCGAGGCCCTGGCCGAGGAATGGCTCTACGCCCCCGACGAGGCCGCCCAGCGCAAGAGCGCCAAGGCGCTGGCCAGACTGGCGCTGGAGGAGGTCGCGACCATCCCGCTCGGCCAGTTCGTCAGCCGCACCGCCTATCGCAAGGACATGACCGGGATGCTCGCCGGTTCGGCGCCCTATCCGTGGGGGCTTAAGCGCGGCTGATCGCATGGGATCATGAAGAAGGGCGGCCGCACTGGCCGCCCTTTTTTGTTTCAGCGCGTCGCGGCCACGGCTGCCGACCAAGGCGAGGCGGCGTCGCTCGATCCTTCCGCGCCGTTCCTGTCGACGCGGACGAAGTTCGGGCAGGCGAAGTTGATCGGCAGCACGCTGTGCTCGACGATCGCGGTCGGTCCCGCCGCTTCCAGAGCCGCAAGCGTCTCGACCGGCAGGCGCAGATCGGCGCTGGCCGAATCCGGGCCGGAGACGTCGATGCGCGGCTGATGGGCGGTCGCCTCCGTGCCCATGCCGAAATCGAGCTGCCAGGCCAGTGTCTGGTAGATGCTGGCGAGGATGCGGCGTCCACCGGAGGAGCCCATCGCCTGGCGCGGCCAGCTGCCATCCTTCGGCGTGACCACGACCGGGCACATGTTGCAGAGCGGGCGGGCGCCGGGCGCGATCGCATTGGCGCTGCCGGGGCGCGGATCGAACCACATCATGCCGTTGTTCATCAGCACGCCGGTCGAGGGCAGCACGACGCGGCTGCCCATCGAGGAGAGCAGCGTCGTGGTGACTGTCACGAGATTGCCTTCGCCGTCGACCACGGTGAGATGGGTGGTGCAGGTGTCGCCCGGCTCCTTCGCCGTGACGGCAGCGCCGAGGCCGTCCAGCCTCTCCTTGTAGGCCTCACGCATCACCTGCGAGAGCTGCGCGAACCAGGCGGCCGAGGGGCCGTCGCTATCGAGCGGGGCATCCGCCATGCCGGCGACCACGCGCTCGAGCGTCGGTGCTGCCGTAAGTCCGCCGGCTGTGTGGATGAGGTGGCTGCCGCGCCAGTCGATCGTCGGGGCATCGCGGAGCTCAGCCTTGCAGTTTGCGAGGTCCTGCGCATCGACGACGCCGCCGGCCGCGGCGATATCCGCCACGAGCCGGTTCGCGACATCGCCGCGATAGAAATCGTCGAGCCCGGCCTTTGCCAGCCGTTCGATCGTGTCGCCGAGCTGGCCGAGCTTCATGAAGCCGGGAATGCCCTGATAGGGCGGCACCGGCGGCAGGCCGCCCGGCAGGTAGATGCGCGCACTCTCAGCATAGAGGCGAAGGACCGAGGCCGAGGAGGCGACCTTCAGCGTCGTGTACCAGTCGGCCGGCAGGCCGCGCCGGGCGAGCGCAATGGCCGGTGCGAGGATGTCGGCGAGCGGCAGCTTCGAGCCGAAGGCTTCCTTGAGCTTCTTGTAGCCGGCGACGGAGGAGGGCGTGACGAAGGAGAGGGGGCCGTGGATGTTCCGGTCGTCGACCACCTCCGGCCAGGTGAAGAGGTCCTTCTTCATCTCGCCGGTGAGGGGATAATCGGCGGGATCGGCGCGGCGTGGCGCGACCGGCCCGAAATCGACGACCTGCGCGCGGCTCTCGCCGGCTTTCAGCACGACGGCGAAGCCGATGCCGCCGAGTCCGCTGTTCCAGGGCTCGACCGCGGCCAGTGCGAAACAGGCGGCGACGGCGGCATCGGCGGCATTGCCGCCCTGTTCGAGGACCGCGGTTCCGGCTTCGGCCGCCTCGCGGCTCTGCGAGACGACGATGCCGTGCCTGCCGCGCGCGGCGGGTTTGGTCAGAGCCCAGTTCTGGCTGCGATAGGGAAGGGCGGCAGCGGCCATGCGGAAACCTCTAGGCGTTGGCGAGGCGGCCATACTGCATGCCGTCCGCCACGGCGTCGAATGCGTCGTGGCGGTGCGCGGGTCGCGCCCCGTGCAGGGCGCAGGTGGATCGTCATGCACCCTCTCGGGCACAAAGTGACGATCCGTCCTTTGGTTTTGACATCAGATATGTCCGAAAAGTGCATCCCACTTTTCGGTCCGATGCCTGGTCAGAACACGTTCGGGTAGATGTAGCGGACGATCACGCTCTGGATGAAAAAAATGATCAGCAGCAGGATGATCGGGGAGATGTCGAGGCCGCCGAGATTGGGCAGGCGCTCGCGAATCGGCCGCAGCGCGGGCTCGGTGACGCGATAGAGCGAGTCCCAGACGGTGGAGACGAACTGGTTGCGCGTGTTGATGACATTGAAGGCGATCAGCCAGCTCAGCACTGCCGAGGCGATCAGAAGCCATACATAGATCTGCAGGGCGAGCAGAACCACGTCGAGAACGGCACGCATCGATCTTCCTTTTGCGTCTGTCCGGAAAGGTGACGCGGAATATCCCTCGCACTTGCCAAAAACAGATGGCGGAAGTGATTGACATCCACGCGACGCACAGCCTAGAAGGCCAGCGCCTTGGGGCTGTAGCTCAGATGGGAGAGCGCTGCAATCGCACTGCAGAGGTCAGGGGTTCGAATCCCCTCAGCTCCACCAAGGCTTTCCAGCAAATGACAGATGTCGGGCATCCTGGGGAACGCTGAGGCGGTCCGGGCCGGGCTGGAATGCGCCTGAGGCGTCAGATTTCGCCGGCCTGTTCCGGCAGGCGCGAGATCACCCCGACGATCGGCCGCAGATGCTGTTCGAGGATCGCGAGCGCCTTCTCTTCGTCCCATTCGGAGAGGGCGGCGATCAGGGCGTGATGCTCCTTGCTGATGCGCGCGACGCGGGTCGGGTCGGTGCTGATCGCCGTCATCGCGACGCGCTGCTGGCGGGCGCCCAGTGACTGGTAGAGATCCGACAGCACGACATTGCCGAGCGCGGCGATCATCACGAAATGGAACTCGCGGTTGAGCTCGACGCGGTTGAAATAGTCGCCCTGTGGCAGGCGCTCCAACTCGGCGAGGATCGCGTGCATGTCGGCGGGAAGCGGCAATTCCTCGCGGCAGATGCGGCGGATCGCATGGCTCTCGATCATGCGCCGGGCTTCATAGAGATCGAGCAGTTCCTGCGCCGTCACCTGCCGGACGAGCGCGCCGCGACGCGGCAGGAGATCGATGAAGCGTTCGGCCTCCAGGCGATGGAAGGCCTCGCGGACCGGCGTTCGCGACACGCCGAGCGCCGAAGAGATCTCCTCTTCCTCGATGAAGCAGCCGCCGAGGAAGCGGCCGCGCAGGATCTGCTCGCGCACGTAGAGATAGACCCGTTCCCGGGTCGGCTTCCCGCGCAAGGCAGCCATCTCGTCCTGTTCGGTCATGGCCATCGACATCGCGCCCCTTTCGATCTTCCTTAGGGCTTTCGAGAGTAGACAACAAAAAATCCGCCACGTATACATGACGCATCAAGAGTGTGGCTCATCTGTTCGTCTACAGTGAAGCCGCGCCGGGGAACCGCATGACCGTGCACGCAGCCATCGCGATAGAGAGCCGGAATCCGGGCCATTCGGCCGGATACGCCCGGCCTTGCCGGATCGTTGGCGCGGTTATTGCTCGCATCCGCCCGGCTCCGCCCTTCCCGCCATCGGGACGCGACAGGGCATAACGCCCCGCGGACAGCCGGACCCAGCAGCAGAGGATCAGCCGATGACCATCTCTCGCCGTTCCGTCCTTGGTGCCGGTCTTGCCGGTCCGCTGTTGGCCTCGCCTTTCCTGATCAGCCCCGCGCGAGCGCAGCGCGCCGCCGGCATCATCCGCTACGGCCTCTCGGCCTTCCCGCCGAACCTGCAGCCCTGGGTCTCGACCGGTGCCTCGGCCGGCACCGTCAAGATGCTGATCAACCGCAGCCTCGTCTCCTACGATTCCAAGGGGGAGCTGCGCGGCGAGCTTGCGGAATCCTGGTCGCGCGATGCCGATGGCGCCTGGGTTTTCAAGCTGCGCAAGGGCTGCGTCTTCCATAACGGCGAGCCGGTCACGGCCGACGACGTGAAATGGTCGATCGAGCAGATCGCCGGCGAGAAATCGACCGCCTATATGCGCACGCAGTTCCAGCTGATCGAGCGGGTCGAGATCCCCGATCCGCAGACGGTGCGCCTCGTCACCAAGGAGCCGCAGGTCACGCTGCCGAGCTGGTTCGCCAACTACAACACCTTCATCATCTGGCGGAAATCGAGCGCGAACGAGCCGATCGGCGCGGGTCCCTTCCGCCTCATCGGGCAGGAGCGCGGTACCTCGCTGGAGCTCGCCGCCTTCGACAAGTTCTACAAGCCGGGCATCCCCAAGGCGAAGGGCATCAAGTTCATCGTCTATGCCGACGAGAACCTGCGCAACGCGGCGCTGATCTCCGGTGATGTCGACATGATCGAATACGTGCCGTGGCAGTCGATGGCGACGGTGCAGGCCGATCCGCGCCTCAAGCTCGACACGCAGGAAGGGCCGTTCATGGACGTGCTCTTCAACGGCACCAAGCCGCCGTTCAACGATCCGCGCGTGCGCCGGGCCGTGGCCCACGCCGTGAAGCGCGAGGATATCGTCAAGGTCGCCTTCTTCGGCCGCGGCAAGCCGCTCGAAGGCGTGCCGATCGTCGAAGGCACGCCCTGGTACGACAAGGAGCTGGCGCATGGCTGGAACTACGACCCGGCCCGCTCCAAGGCGCTCCTGACGGAAGCCGGTTACGGCAACGGCTTCCAGACCACGCTGCTCGCCACCGCCCAGTTCGGAATGCACAAGGACACGGCCGAGATCGTCCAGCAATATCTCGCGGCGATCGGCATCCAGGCCGAGTTGCAATTGCCGGACTGGTCGACGCGGGTCAGCCGCGGCACGCGCGGCCAGTACGACATGGCGATCCACGGCGTGTCCTCGGACAACAACGATCCGGACGGGCTGACCGTGGTGCTCGACACCTCGCTCTCGCCGACGCATGGGCGCTCCTTCAAGGTCGATGCGCCGCGCACCATCGCCGCGCTCGCCAAGGGGCGGACGGAATTCGACCAAGCCAAGCGCGTCGAGATCTACAAGGAGATGCAGCGCGCTGCCCTCGAGGAAGTGCCGCTGGTCGGCCTCGCCTGGCGTCAGCAGGGCTATGGCATGGACAAGAGCATCCAGGGCTTCGTCAACCTGCCAGGTGCGCTCTCGAACTCCTCCGGCAACATGCTCGAGGAGACCTATTTCGGATGAGCGCGGCCTGGCTCGGACGGCGGTTTTTCCTGACCCTGGCGATGGCCTGGGTCGTTGCGACGATCGTGTTCCTGGCGCTGCACATGGTGCCGGGGGACCCGGCCGAGCTGCTGCTCTCGACCTCCGGCGCGATGCCCGACCCGGCCACGGTGCAGGAACTGCGCGAGAAGCTCGGGCTCGACCGGCCGATCCTGGTCCAGTATGGCCAGTTCCTGGCGGGGCTGGCGCGTGGCGATCTCGGCGTCTCGCTGGTCGATGACTATCCCGTCATCAAGGAGATCGGGCTCCGGCTGCCGCGCACGCTGGAGCTGATCCTGGCGGGGACGCTGATCGCGCTCGTGGTCGGCGTGCCCTCCGGCGTCTATGCCGCGGTCCATCGCGGCGGCACCTTCGACCGCGTCGCCTCCTGGATCACCGCGCTCTTGCTCGCCGTGCCGGTCTTCGTCGTCGGGACGCTGTTGATTCTGCTGCTGGCGCAGACGCTTCGTTTGATGCCGGCGGGCGGTTTCGTGCCCTTCACGCAGGACCCCGGCCAGCATCTCAAGCTCCTGGCGTTGCCTGCTGTGGCCATCGCCAAGGGACTGGCGGCGGTGCTGTTCCGGATGACGCGCGCCGCGACGCTCGATGCGCTCGCCCATGACTATGTCCGCACGGCGCGGGCCAAGGGGCTGTCGCCGCGGCGGGTTCTCGTCGTTCACGTGCTGCGCAATGCGCTGAACCCGGTCGTCACCGTGCTGGGTCTCCAGATGGGCACGCTGCTCGGCGGCACCGTGCTGGTCGAATACGTCTTCAACTGGCCGGGCCTGTCGACGCCGCTGCTGCGCGCCGTCGAAGGGCGCGACTATCCGATGGTGGTCGGCATCATCCTGACGATCTCGGTGTTGTTCCTGCTCATCAATCTTCTCGTCGAACTGCTGCATGCGGCGATCGACCCCCGGGTGCAGCACGGATGAAGCGGCGCGGCGTCAAACGGCTCCTCCTGCCCGGCAGCATCGTCGCGGTCATCCTGCTCGTCGCGATCGCGGCGCCACTGCTGCCGTTGCCTGATCCGATCCGTCAGGACGTGGCGCGGCGCCTGGCCGGGCCGATGGCCGGCTCCTGGCTCGGGCGCGACGAATTCGGCCGCGACGTGCTCTCGCGATTGGTCTGGGGCGCACGCACCAGCCTGTCCGTCGCCTTCGTCTCGGCGCTGTTCGCCGGGCTCGTCGGCATCACGCTCGGACTGATCGGCGGCTGGGCCCGCAGCTGGGGCGCTTTTCTCACGGTGCGCAGCGTTGAGATCATCATGTGCTTCCCGCCGGTGCTGTTGGCGCTCTTGGTGGTGACGCTGCTCGGGCCGGGCGCCGGGACGCTGATCCTCGTTCTCTCGGTGCTCTACCTGCCCGGCTTCGCACGCGTGACCTATGCCGAGGTGCTGGCGGTCAAGGGGCGCGACTATGTCGAGGCGACACGGGCGCTCGGCGCCAGCCAGTCGCATCTGCTCTTCCGCACCGTGCTGCCGAATATCGCCGGGCCGCTGCTGGTGCAGTTCTCGCTCGCCGTCGCCGCTGCCGTGGTGATCGAGAGCGGCCTGTCCTTCCTGGGACTGGGTGTCGTGCCGCCGGCGCCGTCCTGGGGGCTGATGATCCGTGGCGCGCGCTCGACCATGGAGCAGGCACCGCTGCTGCTGCTCTGGCCCTGCGCCGTGCTGACCCTGACCATCCTCGCCATGAACCTGCTCTGCGACGCGCTGCGCGACATTCTCGACCCGCGCACCAGCGAGCGCTGAAGACCTAAGCCTATACCAAGGAAGGACTACGCCATGGCTACCAAGACCGATCCTCTCGTCCATATGGGCACCATCTCGGGCGGGGAGGCGCGCGAGCTGCTCAAGTCCAACCCCGTCATCCTGCTGCCTATGGGCAGCCATGAGGACCAGGGCCCGCATGCGCCGATGGGCGACTACCTGCTGGCCGAGAAGATCGCCGAACTCGCCGCCTTGCAGGCGACCAAGGCCGGCACGCGCACGCTGGTCGCGCCGGTCCTGCCCTATGGCGGAGCGGACTGGTTCGGTCCGATGATCGGCGGCATCGCCATCTCGCAGGGCACGCTGACCGCGGTCATCGCAGAGATGGTCGACTCGCTGCATCGCAACGGCCTGACCCGGATCATCGTCATCAACGGCCATGGCGGCAATGTCGGGCCGATCTCCGAGGTCGCGCGCGAGCTCTATCAGCGCGAGCGCATCGTGCTGCCGAGCCTTTATCTCTGGCGTATCGCCTACGGTATGCTGCCGGGCATCGTCGGCGCCGAGAAGTCGGCCAAGGTCTCCGGCCATGGCGCCGATCCGCTGACCAGCCTCGGCCTGCACCTCTTCCCCGAGCTGATCCGCAAGGATTTCATCCCGGCTGGCAAGCCGATGAAGCGCGATCCGATCCTCGACCTGCCCTTCACGGGGCTCGGCACCGCGAGCTTCGACGGCGCCGAAGTGGGCATGCCCAACGAATATGACGAGGTCTACCATGACGGCGTCGGCAAGGGCGATCCGACGCTCTGCTCGGCCGAGACCGGTGTGCAGCTGGCCGAGAAGCTGACCGATGTCTGCGCCCGCTTCATCGCCCATTTCGCGTCCAAGATCCCGGCCTGAGCCGAGAATTCGCCAATCAGCCGCCCGAGGCGGCGCCACAGCAGGAGATTTTTCATGCTCACCCGCCGCCTCGTCATCCAGTCCGGCCTCGCGACCATCGCGATGCCGGCCGTCCTCCGGGCGCAGACGCTCTCGGGGCAGATCACGCTGATGTCCTATGCCGGCATCTTCCAGGACAACTACACCAAGGCGGTGATCGAGCCGTTCCTGCAGGCGCATCCCGGCGTGAAGGTGAACTATGTGCCCGGCGGCACCTCGGCCCAGATGGTCGGCAGCGTCCGGGCGCAGAAGGCCGATCCGCAGACCGATGTCGCGATCATGGACGTCACCACCTCCAGCATCGGTAATCTCGAAGGGCTGTTCGAGAAGCTCAGCATTTCCGAGTTCCCGGTGCTGAACGAGCTCCTGCCGGCAGCGCGCGCGGCCGGCGGCGATTTCGGCCCGGCCGTGACCTTCGACCATCTCGTCATCGTGCAGGATGCGGCGCTGAAGCCGCAGATCGCCAAGCTCGCCGATCTCTGGCGGCCTGACCTCAAGGGTCAGATCGCGCTCTCGGCGCCGCCGAACATCCAGGGCCTGGCGCTGACGGCGATGACCGAGAAGATGGAAGGCGGCGACTACCGCAAGTCGATCGACGCCGCGATGAAGAAGCTGAAGGAGCTGGCGCCGAGCGTCACCACCTTCGATCCTAATCCGGACGGCTACTCGCTGATTCTGAACGGCGTGGCCAAGGTCGCGACCGGCTGGAACGCCCGCGCCCAGCTCTATTCCGACCAGACCGGCGGCAAGATCAACGCGCTGCTGCCGCCCGAGGGCTCGGTCTTCCAGATCAACACGATCAATCTCACCGCTGGCTCGAAGAACCGCGCCGCTGCCGCTGCCTTCGTCGCGCATGCGCTGTCGGCGGGCGCGCAGAAGGCCTTCACCGAGCGGATGTTCTACGCCCCGACCAATGCTAAGGCGCAGATCGAAGCCAAGGCGCTGGCGCGCACCGCGGCCTCGCCGGAGAACCTTGCGCGCATGATCCCGGTCGACTGGAACGAGGTCCTGAAGGTGCGCGACCAGTGGAACAACCGCTGGCGGCGCGAAGTGATTACGGCGGCGCGCTGAGCGGAAGACGATGAGCTATCTCGAACTCGCCGGGCTGCAGAAGCGCTACGGCAACTCGGTTGCGGTCGACGAGGTCTCACTGGCGGTGGAGCAGGGCGAATCCGTCGCGCTGCTCGGCCCCTCCGGCTGCGGCAAGACCACGACCCTGCGCATGCTCGCCGGGTTGATCGAGCCGAACCGCGGCACCATGACGCTCGACGGCAACGAGATAACCAAGCTGCCGGCCCATAAGCGCAACATGGGCTATGTCTTCCAGTCCTATGCGCTGTTCCCGCATCTCTCGGTCGGGCGCAACATCGCCTTCGGCCTGGAGGAGCGCGGCGTTTCCCGCGCCGAGATCGCCAAGCGCGTCGAGGAGGGGCTGGCGCTGGTCCGGCTCGGCGGGCTCGGCGAGCGCCGCCCGAAGGAGCTCTCGGGCGGCCAGCAGCAGCGCGTCGCATTGGCCCGTGCGCTGGTGATCCAGCCCTCGGTGCTGCTGCTCGACGAATCCCTGTCCAATCTCGACGCCAAGCTGCGCGATGCGATGCGCCACGAGATCCGCTCGATCCAGCGCTCGCTCGGCATCACCACGCTCTTCGTCACCCACGATCAGGTCGAGGCGCTGACGATGTGCGACCGGATCGCGGTGATGCATCGCGGCCGCATCGCCCAGATCGGCAGCGCCGAGGATATCTACGACCGGCCGGCGACGCGCTTCGTGGCCGAGTTCGTCGGCCGCGCCAACGTGCTGCCGCTGGCGCGCGACGGGCAGGGCCGGGCCACCGTCTGGGGGCAGGCCGTGCCGGTCGAGGCTGCTGATAATGCCGACCTGTTCGTCCGGCCGCAGCGGATGCGGATCGTACCGCTCTCCGAGCCGGCAAGCGGCGATACGGCGCGCCTGACCGGCCGCGTCCTGCGCAGCGTCTTCGTCGGCGACCATGTCGAGGTGCTGGTGGAAGGCACGGATGGGCAGCTCACGGTCGAGATGCCTTCGGGCTCGGCCGCGCAGGCCGAGGGGACCGAGGTCGCGGTCGTCTGGCCGCGCCACGAGAGCCGCGTCTTCGCGCGCGAGGCGTCATGACCGTCTCGCGCCGCCTGCCATTGCTTTTGATCCCGGCGACGCTGTTCCTGCTCGCCATTTATGTCTTGCCGTCGCTCGGGCTGTTCCGCAACGCCTTCAACGAGGTCGGGCCGACCGGAGCTATGGTCGAGGCCTGGTCGCTGGAGACCGCGCGCGCGACCTTCCATGACAGCTTCACCTTCGAACTGACGCTGAACTCGCTCTGGCTTTCGGCGGTGTCGACGCTGATCGCGCTCTGCATGGCCTACCCCGTCTCGCTCTTCCTGTTCCGCACCGATTCCCGCTTTCGCGGGCTGCTCGCGGTCGTCGCGATCATGCCGATGCTGGTCTCCGGCGTGGTGCGCGTCTTCGGCTGGCTCGCCATTCTCGGCGATCGCGGGCTGGTCAACACGACGCTGCAATCGCTTGGCCTGATCTCGACGCCGCTGAAGCTCGTCTTCAACTGGACGGGCGTCACCATCGGCCTCGCCGAGAGCATCATGCCTTATATGATCCTGGCGCTGCTCGCCGGCTTCGGCCGGCTCGACCGCACGCTGGAGGAAGCCGCGCGCTCGCTCGGCGCCTCGCCGTTCCGCACCTTCCGGCGCGTCACGCTGCCGCTCAGCCTGCCGGCGATCGCGCTCGCGGCGGGGCTCGGCTTCGTTTTGTCGATGTCGGCCTATATCACACCCAAGCTCCTCGGCGGTGGGCGCGTCTTCGTGCTGGCGACCGAGATATTCGAGCAGGCGACGACCAACACGAACTGGCCGGTCGCGGCCGTGCTGGCGATCTATACGCTGGTCCTGCTGCTCGCCCTGCTCGTGGTCTCCAATCTGATGGCGCGGAGGCTGCAGCGATGACCGGGGCGGGGCGCGTTCTCTCCAGCTTCGCGGCGCTGGTCTATGTGCTGATCCTGGCGCCGATCGTCGTCGTCGTCATGCTGGCCTTCTCGGCTGATAATTTCATCCTGTTCCCGCCATCCGGCTATTCGCTGCGCTGGTTCAACCAGCTCGCGAGCAACGGGCCGCTGCTGACGGCGCTCTGGCTCAGCGTGCGGATCGCGGCGGTGGTGACGCTGCTGTCGCTCGCGGTCGGTGTGCCCGCTGCGCTTGCTCTGGCGAAGGGCCGCTTCGTCGGCAAGGATGCGCTGACCGGCTTCTTCCTGGCGCCGCTGCTGCTGCCGACGCTGATCACCGGCCTCGCACTGCTGCTGTTCTTCTCGCCGTTGAAGCTGACTGCGACGCTGCCCGGGCTCGTGCTCGGCCATATGACGGTGACCGTGCCCTTCGTGATCAGGATGATGACGACGGCGCTGGCCAACCTGCCGGATGATATCGAGGCTGCCGCGGCAACGCTCGGCGCAACGCCCTGGCGCGTGGTGCGGCGGGTGACGCTGCCTTTGGCGACGCCGGGCCTAATCGCCTGCGCCTGCCTGTCCTTCCTGCTCTCCTTCGACGAGACGGTGATCTCGCTGTTCATCGCCGGCCCGCGTGCCTCGACCCTGCCGGTCGAGATGGTGCGCTATGTCGAAGGGCGCACCGATCCGCTCATCGCGGCCCTGTCCGTGGTGCTTATCGTCGCGACGCTCGCCGTCGTTCTCGTGGTCGAACGCCTGGTCGGCGTCGCCCGTGCCGTAGGGAAATAGGAGATAGAAATGCCCGATTATCGCATCGAAGCCATGCCCGAGCAGCTCCCGGCCGCGCTGGTCGAGAAGCTGCAGAAGGTCGAGACCGCGACCATCGGCCATTCCCAGCACTGGGGCTTCATGGATCGCGGCATCCAGCCGCTGCTGCGTGGCAAGCGCATCGCCGCGGCGGCGGTGACGCTGGCGATCCCCGGCCAGGATTCGACGTTGCTGCACCACACGCTCGGCCTGCTGCGCCCCGGCGACATCCTTGTCGTCGACCGTCTCGGCGACGACAAGCACGCTTGCTGGGGCGGCGGGGTCACCGTCGCGGCGAAGGCAGCCGGCGCTGTCGGCGGCATCGTCGACGGTCCCTGCACCGATCTCACCGAGATCGAGGATTCCGATTTCCCGATGTGGTGCCGCGGCATGTCGCCGATCACCACGCGCCTCTACAATCTCGGCGGCACGCTCAACCTGCCGATCTCCTGCGGCAATGTCCCGGTCAAGGCCGGGGACGTCATCCTCGCCGATGAATCCGGCGTGCTGGTGCTGCCCCGCGCCGAGGCCGAGGCGATCGCGGACGCCGCCATCGCCCGGCAGGAGCGCGGCGAGAAGACGCAGAACCGCGTCAAGCTGGGCGAGAAACTCGGCGACATCTCCGGCGCGACCAAGATGGTGCTCGACGCCATCGCCGCAGCGAAGGGCTGACGAGGCCGATCATGAACGCTTCCGTCTCCGTCCCACGCGTCGCTGATTTCACCTGCGAGAAGAAGCCGGCGAGCGGCTCGCGCGGCATGGTCGTCACCAACCATCCGCTCGCCTCGGCAGCGGGTGCGCAGATCCTGCTCGCCGGCGGCAATGCCATCGACGCGGCTGTCGCCTCGCTCTTCGCGCTGACGGTGGCCGAGCCGATGATGGTCGGTATCCTCGGCGGCGGCCTGAGCCATATCCGGCTCGCCGACGGGCGTCATGTCGTGATCGACAATCTCTCGACCGCGCCGGGCAAGGCGACGGCCGACATGTACGAGTGCCTGTCCGACGAGATCGGCAAGCAGCGCGACACCCGCGACCGCGAGAACGTGGTCGGCGCGAAGGCGGTCGCGGTTCCCGGTGCGCTCAAGGGCTGGTGCGAGGCGCTCGCCCGCTTCGGCACGCTGACGCTGGCCGATGTTCTCCAGCCGGCGATCGGGCTGGCGGAACGCGGCTTCGTCGTCACGCCCTATCTCTCGAACTGCATCACCGACAATGCGGCCGATCTCGCCCGTGATCCCGGCCTTGCGGCGATGCTGCTGCCGGGCGGAAAGCCGCTCCAGCCGGGCATGCGGCTCGTCCAGTCCGACTATGCCGCGAGCCTGAAGCTGATCGCGGTGGAAGGGCCGGAAGCTCTTTACCGCGGCAAGCTCGGCCGCGCGCTGACCGACTACATGGCCGCGAATGGCGGGCTGATCGATCAGGCCGACCTCGCCAATTACCGCATCGAGCTGCGCGAGCCGATCCGGGGTTCCTATCGCGGCTACGAGATCATCGGCCCGCCGCCGCCCTCGTCCTCGGGCGTGCATATCGCGCAGATGCTCAACATCCTCGAAGGCTACGATATCGGCGCGCTCGGCTTCGGCTCGACGGACGCCGTGCATCTGCTGGCAGAGGCGCTGAAGATCGCCTTCGCCGACCGCGCCGTGGCAACGGCCGATCCGGCCTTCGTCAAGGTCCCGGTCGCGAAGCTGATCGACAAGGCCTATGCCGACGAACGCCGCGCGCTCATCGAGATGGGGCAGGCGAAGAGCTGGACGGCCGGGCTCTCCGGCGGCGAATCCGCCGACACCACCCATGTCACCGTCGCGGATGCGATGGGCAATGTCGTCAGCGCGACGCAGACGATCAATGGCTTGTTCGGCGCCTGCGTACAGATCCCCGGCACCGGCATGATCGCCAACAACTACATGTACAATTTCGATCCGCATCCCGGCCGGGCGCTCTCGATCGCGCCGGGCAAGCGGGTCTTCACCTCGATGGCGCCGATGATGGCGGTGAAGGACGGCCGGCTCGCCTTCGCGCTCGGCCTGCCCGGCGCCTTGCGCATCTTCCCCTCGGCCCTGCAGGCGATCGTCAACCTGATCGACCACCGCATGAGTCTGCAGGAAGCCGTCGAGGCGCCGCGCGTCTGGACCGAGGGTGGCGTGCTCGAGCTCGAGGAGGCCATTCCGGAAGCCGTGGCGCAGGCGCTGATCGCTCGTGGCCACAAGGTGGTGCGCTCGCCGCGCGTCGCTGGCGGCATGAACGCCATCGCCTTCAACTCGGACGGCACCCTGACCGGCGCCGCCTGCTGGCGCGCCGACGGCACGCCTGTCGCCATCTCCGGCGGGCTCGCCCGCGCCGGTGCCCGCTTCACCATCTGACCCGATCTTCTGACTGGACCATCCCATGCCCGAGACCATCTGCCTCCTCGACATGACCACGCCCGAGCGGGCCGACCGCCTGCGCGCGTTCCTTCCCGATGGCTTCGTGCTGACCCATGGCACCGCCCGTGGCGACGAGCACATGAAGCAGATCATCGCCGAGGCCGATTACGCGATCTCCGGCCAGGTCGGCGTCTCCGGCGACGTCCTGCGCGCCGCCAAGAAGCTGAAGCTCCTGCATAAATGGGGCGTGGGCTACGACAATATCGATATCGAGACGGCGAAGGAGCTCGGCATCAAGGTGGCGCGCACGACCGGCTCCAATGCGGTCGCCGTCTCCGAATTCGCACTCGGCCTGACGATCTCGACGCTCCGCCTGATCGCCTATGGCAATGCCGAACTGAAGAAGGGCAACTGGCGCACCGGCCAGTTGCCGTCCGACACCTACACGCTCTCCGGCAAGACAGTCGGCATCGTCGGCCTCGGCGCGATCGGCAAGAATGTCGCCAAGCTGCTGAAGGGCTTTGGCTGCACCATCCTCTACAGCAAGCGGACCCCGCTCGATGCCGCCGAGGAGGCGGCGCTCGGCGTGAAGCATGCCTCGATCGACGAGATCCTGACCCAGGCCGACGTCGTCTCGCTGCATTGCCCGCTGACGCCCGAAACCAAGGATCTGATCGACCTCGCGGCGCTCAGGAAGATGAAGAAGACGGCGGTGCTGATCAATTGCGCGCGTGGCGGCGTCGTCAACGAGGCGGACCTCGTCACGGCTCTGCGGGCGAAGGAGATCGCTGGCGCGGCGATGGATGTCTACGAGATCGAGCCGCTGCCGGCGGACAGCCAGCTCCTCACCCTCGACAATCTCGTGACCACGCCGCATCTCGCCGCGATGGCGGCCGATAATTTCGCACCTGTGGTGAAGCGCATGTTCGCGAACATGCAGCATGTCTCGCGCGGCGAGCCGGTGCCGCCGCTCGATCTGGTGGTGTGAGGTTCACGCGTCGTCATTTTACAAGGAAACACGCCGTCATCCCGGGCTGGACCCGGGATCCATGCCGGAGCGCTGCCGCTCAAGGTTCAGGCATGGATCCCGGCTCTACGCTTCGCTCCGGCCGGGATGACCCGCGTTTCCAGGTGCGGCAGATTCAGTGCAGCCCGCCGACGCCGATATAGCGTTCGAGCACGTCGGCATCGGCGCGCAGCGCATCCGGCTTGCCTGACCAGACGATCCGGCCGCGTTCGAGGATGATGACGTCATCTGCGAAGGCGAGGGCGCTTTCCAATCGCTGCTCGACGAAGAGGATGGTCATCGCGCCGCTCGCGGCAAGGCGGCCGAACGCCTCCATCAGCATGTCGCAGATGACCGGCGCGAGGCCTTCAAGCGGTTCGTCGAGCAGCAGGACCGAGGGCTGGCCGAGGATGGTGCGCGCCGTCGCCAGCATCTGCTGCTCGCCGCCGGAGAGCTGGGAGCCGAGATTGCGGCGCCGCTCCCCGAGGCGCGGGAAGAGCGCATAGGCCTCCTCGATCGCCGCGCGCGGGCGGCCCTTCAATCCGGCGAAGAGGTTTTCCTCGACGGTGAGGCTCTTGAAGATCTCGCGGGTCTGCGGGACGAGGCCGATGCCGCCATGGGCGCGGGCCGCCGTGCCGAGCGCGGTGACGTCCTGCCCGCCAAGGCTGATGCTGCCGGCATAGCGGCGGGTCAGCCCCATCAGGCTCGCCATCAGCGTGGTCTTGCCCATGCCGTTGCGGCCGAGGATGGAGAGGCGCCCGCCAGCCGGCACCGAGAACGAGACATCCTCCA
Organism: Allobosea sp. FG18; assembly: GCF_057809495.1. NCBI lineage: Bacteria > Pseudomonadati > Pseudomonadota > Alphaproteobacteria > Hyphomicrobiales > Alloboseaceae > Allobosea > Allobosea sp. FG18. The sequence continues at coordinate 154,739 of NZ_JBMDKB010000005.1, read as the reverse complement.
GCACATGGGTCTGGCCATAGCCGGCGCTGAGGTTGCGGACGTCGAGATCAGCCGCCGGCATGGGCATAGCTCCCGAGATAGGCTTCGCGGACCTTGGGGTCTTTGGCGACCTCGGCCGGCAGGCCCTGGAAGATGACCTCGCCCGCCGCTAGCACGACGACCCGCTTGGCGAAGCGGAAGACGAGGTCCATGTCGTGCTCGATCATCAGCACGGCGAGCGAGGCCGGCAGGCGGGCCAAGGCCTCCTCGATGCGCGGTGTGTCGCTGGAGGGCACGCCGGCCGCGGGTTCGTCGAGCAGCAGCACCTTGGGGCGTTGCGCCAGGGCGATGGCGATCTCCAGCAGGCGCTGCTGGCCATAGGCGATCGTCGCGACCTTGCAGCGGGCGACCTCGGTCAGGCCGAGCGTGGCGAGGATTTCGGCGGCTTCGTCGGTGGCTTCGGAATCGCCGTGGAAGCGGGCGAGGATGCGCGTCGCCCGGCCGAGACGCTGCAGGATGGTCATCACGACATGCTCTTCCGGCGTCATATCCGGGAAAAGGCGCGTGACCTGGAAGGTGCGGACGAGGCCGCGCCGGACGCGCTTCACGGCACCCAGGCCGGTAATGTCCTCGCCCGCGAGCGTGACACTGCCGGCGCTCGGCGGGATGCGGCCGGTGACGAGGTTGACGAAGGTGGTCTTGCCGGCGCCATTCGGTCCGATCAGGGCGAGGCGCTCGCCCTCGTTCATCGCCAGCGAGATGTCGCTGTTGACCTTGAGCCCGCCGAACGCCTTGGAGAGATGCGAGACCTCGAAGACCGCGCTCATCGGCCGGCCCTCCAGCGGTCGCGGGTCAACATCCGGGCGAGTTCGTCCAACGTGCCGGAAAGTCCGCGCGGGGCGAAGAGCACGATGGCGATCAGCACGGCGCCGACCAGCGTCATCCAGTGGAACGGGTTGATCGCGGCGACGACATGTTCGAGCGCCATGAAGATCACGGTGCCGATCAGCGCGCCGTAGAGATGGCCGATGCCGCCGAGCACCAGCATGACGAGAGCGTTCGCCGAAACCTCGAAGCTCACGCTGTCGAGCCCGACGACCTGGGTCGCGATGGCGGCGAGCGCGCCGCCCATGCCGGCGACGGTGCCTGAGATGACGAACATCTTGAGCAGGACGGGGAAGGCGTAGATGCCGAGCGCGCTGATCCGCAGCGGGTCCTCCTTCAGGCCGCGGCAGACCATGCCGAAGGGGGAGCGCGTGACGAAGCGGAGCACGGCGAAGACGATGAGGAGCAGGCCGAGACCGAAGAGATAGGCGCTGCGACCCCAGAGATCGAACTCGAAAACGCCGAAGAGCGGGGCGGGGCTCATGCCGGAGAGGCCGTCGCTGCCGCCGGTGATCGAGGAGGCCTTGTTGGCGGCTTCGTGCAGGAGCTGGACGATGGCGATCGAGAGCACGAGCTGCGGCAGACCATGGGCGCGCAGCATGATCGCACCCATCAGGAGCCCCATGATTGCTCCGGCCCCCGCACCGATCAGGATCAGCAGGACGGGGTCGGTGATGCCATGGACGCAGGCGATGCCGGCGGCATAGGCGCCGGCGCCATAGAGCGCGCCCTGGCCGAGCGAGGCGACGCCGCAATAGCCCACGATCAGGTCGAGCGAGAGCACGAGCAGCGCGACCGAGATCACACGGGTCAGGAAGGCGAGGTTGTCGGGAAAGAGCCAGTAGCCGGCAAGGCCGACGAGCGCGATCAGGGCGAGGCCGAGAAGGTCGCGACCGACGGTGCGGCTGGCGGATGCGGTCATTGGCATGGACGTTGCGGGTGCCATGCTACTGCGCCCGTCCCATCAGACCGCGCGGGAAGGCGCAGACCACCAGGATCACCGCGAGATAGAAGAAGAAATTGCCGAAATCCGGCACGAGATAGCGCGCGGTGACGTCGATGGCGCCAAGCAGCAGGCAGGCGGCGAGCGCGCCGGGAATCGAGCCCGCGCCGCCGACGGAGACGACGACGAGGAAGGTCACCATGTAGCGCAGCGCATAATAGGGCTCGATCGGCAGGAACTCGGCGCCGACCACGCCGCCGAAGGCCGCGAGCCCGATCGCCAGCGCGAAGCTCGCGGCATAGATGATCTCGGTGCGGATGCCGAGCGTGCGGGCCATCGGCGCGTTCTCGACCGCGGCGCGCAGATGGATGCCGAAGCCGGTGCGCTCGATCAGGAACCACAGGCCGCCGGCGACGACGAGGCCGCTCGCAATGACGAAGAGCCGGTGGCCGGCGATGCTGCGGAAGCCGAGATCGACGGAGCGGGCCAATTCCGCCGGCAGGGGAATGGTCTTGAGCGTCGGGCCGAAGAAATAATTGGTGATGCCGATGACGCAGAAGGTGATGCCGATCGTCATCAGCACCTGCGAGAGCTCGCTGCGATCGTAGATGCGGCGATAGAGCAGGCGCTCCAGCGGCACGGCGATGATGATCGTGCCGATCACGGCCAGCGCGATGCCGAAACCGTAGCCGAGGCCGAGATCGCGCGCGGCATAGGAGGCGATGTAGCCGCCGATCATGGCGAAGGCGCCATGGGCGAGGTTGACCACCCGCATCAGGCCCATGGTCAGCGACAGGCCGATGCAGATGATGAACAGCGCCATGCCATAGGCCAGCGCATCCACGGCAATGCTCAGCGCGGTCTGCATGCTGCGGGCCTCGTCGAACGGGAGCGGAAGGCGGGAGCTTGTGCGCTCCCGCCGCGTTTCAGGCTTAAAGCCGTTACTTCGTCAGGCCGGAATCCTTCTGCTCCGGCACGCTGGCGATCTCCTTGTTGATCCAGCGGCCCTGCGCATCCTTCGCGACTTCGCGCAGGTAGATCGTTTGGGTGATGTGGCGGGTCTCGGGATCGATCTTGACCGGGCCGCGCGGGCTCTCCCAACCGAGACCCTTCACCGCCTCGACCGCCTTCTCGGCGTCCTGCTTGCCGGCGGTGGCGGCGATCATCTTGGAGATCACGAACATCCCGTCATAGGCGCCGACCGCGGGGAAGGAGACGAGGTCGGGCGCGCCGATCGCCTTCTCGGCGGCAGCGACGAAGCGCTTGTTGATCTCGGAATCATGCGAGACCGCGTAGTGGAACGAGGTGATCAGGCCGGCGGCCGCCTCGCCCAGAGCCGGCAGGTCCGATTCCTGGGTCAGGTCGCCCGGCGCGAAGAGCTTGACGCCCGCCTTCTTCAGGCCGGTATCGCTGAAGGCCTTGACGAAGCCGAGCGTCGGCGGGCCCGACGGCAGGAAGGCGAAGACGCCCTCGGCCCCGGCATCGCGGATGCGCTGCATGATCGGGCTGAACTCGGTGGTGTTCAGGGGAATGCGGATCGCTTCCTTGACCTCGCCGCCGGCCGCTTCGATCGCTTTCTTGAAGGCGCCTTCGGCATCGACGCCCGGGCCGTAATCGCTGACGATCGAGACGAATTTCTTGACGCCGCGCTCCACCGCCGCCTTGCCGAGCGGCGTCGTGGTCTGGGACAGGGTGAAGGAGGTGCGCACCACCAGCGGCGAGGAAGTCATGATCGCCGAGGTCGCGGCGTTGAAGATCACCAGCGGGACATTGCCCTGCTTCAAGAGCGGGGTGATCGCCATCGCGTCCGGCGTGAAATAGACGCCGCCGAGATATTGCACCTTGTCGCGGACGATCAGCTCCTGCGCCAGCGCGCGGGCCTGCTGCGGATTGGCGGTGGGCAGGTCGCGATAGACCAGTTCGATATCGTGGCCGGCGACGGTCTTGCCGTTCTGCGCGAGCCAAGCTTCGGCTCCGGCCTGGAAGTTCTTGCCCTGCAGGGCGAAGGGGCCGGAGAACGGCCCGATGATGCCGACCTTGATCGTGTCCGCCATGGCGGAAGCGCCAAGCGTGAGCGCTCCGGCGAGGGCCAGCGCGCCGGCCGGCAGCAACCTGTTCAGGAAACCCTTGGTCATTCCATCTCCTCCCGATCCTGCCTGCGATCCCGCAAATGGCTTGCGTGGGTCGAAGCTCTAGCTGCTCGGGCCGGTCGCCGCCATGGCGCCGTACCTCTTGTTGTCACCAACGCAATTTTCTGCCGCGAGGGCAATGCCCTCAATAGGGCAGGCCGACATAGTTCTCGGCGACGGCGGTGGCCGCCGCGCGGGAATGGACGAGGTAGTCGAACTCCGCCTGCTGGATGCGCTGGTCGAAGCCGTCCCGCTCCGGGAAGCGATGCAGCAGGTTGGTCATCCACCAGGAGAAGCGCTCGGCCTTCCAGACGCGGGCGAGCGCGCGCGCCGAATAGCCGTCGAGCCCGGCATTCGAACTCTCGCGATAGTGCTCGCGGAAGGCGTCGAAGAGATAGCGGATGTCGCTTGCGGCGAGGTTGAGCCCCTTGGCGCCGGTCGGCGGCACGATATGGGCGGCGTCGCCGGCAAGGAAGAGCCGGCCGAAGCGCATCGGCTCGGCAACGAAAGAGCGCAGCGGCGCGATGCTCTTCTCCAGCGAGGGGCCGGTCTGCACGGCATCGGCGATCTCGGCCGGCAGGCGGCGGCGCAACTCGTCGAAGAAGGCGTCGTCGGACCAGTTTCCGACCTTCTCCTCCAGCGGGACCTGGACATAGTAGCGGCTGCGCCCGGCCGAGCGCATCGAGCACAAGGCGAAGCCGCGCTCGTGATTGGCATAGACCAGTTCATGCGCAGCCGGCGGCCGGTCGACCAGCAGGCCGAGCCAGCCGAACGGGTAGACGCGCTCGAAGGTCTGCAAGGCGCTGGCCGGGACCGAGGCCCGCGAGACACCGTGATAGCCATCGCAGCCGGCGATGAAATCGCAATGCAGCTCCTGCTCCTGCCCGTTCGCCCGAAAGGTTACGCGCGGCGCGGCACCGTCGAAATCGTGAAGCGCGACGTTCTCGGCCTCGTAGATCGTGGGGCGGTCGAGCGCATGGCGGGCCGCGATCAGGTCGCGCGTCACTTCGGTCTGGCCGTAGACGGTGACCGTCTTGCCGCCGCTGAGCTCTTTCAAATCGAGGCGATGAAGCGCGCCGCCGAAGGCAAGCGAGAAGCCGTCATGGACCAAGCCCTCATGATCCAGCCGCTCGCCGACGCCGGCCTCGTGCAGGAGGTCGACCATGCCCTGCTCGAGCACGCCGGCGCGGATGCGTGACAGCACATAGTCGGCGCTGCGCCGTTCGAGGATGACGTTGTCGATGCCGGCGCGCGACAGGAGCTGCCCGAGCAGCAATCCTGCGGGCCCCGCGCCGATGATGGCGACCTGCGTCCGCATTGTTCTTCTTTGCCTCCCGCGAAGCGACGGTTTGCACCGTTCGATCCGCAGGCCGATGCTAACGCTTTCACTGGCGTTGACGGAATGGAGGATTCGCGCATTGTCTTGGACAAATCAATCGCGAGTGCGACATGCCCGGCAGAAGCGTCCCCGCCTATTGGCTCTATGGCGAGCGCCTGACGGAGCGCTTTCCGGACGCGCTGCATATCGAGCCGATCGTGGCGCGCAGCTCCCTGCATGGCTGGACGATCCAGCCGCATATGCATCACGATCTCTTCCAGTTCTTCCTGGTCACAGCGGGGGGAGGGCGCACGCGCGTGGATGGGCGCGAGTACGCCCTGTCGCCCGGTTCGGTGCTGCTGCTGCCGCCCTCGACGATCCATGAATTCGCCTTCCTCGACGATACCGACGGCTTCGTCGCCAGCGCGGCCGCGACCTCTTTGAGGCGCCTGTTCGCCAGCGACCCGGAGGCGCGCGCGCTCCTCGGCAGCGCGGCTGTGCTGCATGTGCCGGTGGGTGGGGGGCACTATGCCGGGCTCGATGCGACGCTCCGGCTGGCAATGAGCGAATTCGCGGCCAATCGGCCGGTGCGGGAATTCTCGCTCGGCGCCTATGCCGACCTGATCGCAGCCTGGTTCGTGCGGGCGATGCGTGGGGCGCGGGCGGTGGCGGAGCCGGCGCGGGATGCGCGGGCCGATCTCGTCCACCGCTTCGTCGAGCAGGTTGAGACGCGCTTCCAGCATCATGATGCGCTGACGGATTATGCGCGGACGCTCGGCACTTCGGTGCCGCATCTCTCGCGCTCGTGCCGGGAGCTGCTCGGCCGCTCTGCCGCGCGGGTGATCCAGGACCGATTGATGATCGAGGCGCGGCGTGATCTCGTCTACACGTCGATGTCGATCTCGCGGATATCGTTCCGGCTGGGCTTTGCCGATCCCGCTTATTTCTCGCGATTCTTCGCCAAGCGGGCGGGCGTGTCGCCCTCGGATTACCGGGCGAAGGCCTGAGGCCGCTTATCCGGCCGCCTCGATGTCCTTCATCACGGCAGCGGCTTCAGCGAAGGCGGTGTTGCCGGCGGGGACGCCGGCATAGATCGCCGTCTGCATCAGCACCTCCTTGAGGTCGTCGCGGGTGAATCCGCCACGCGTCAGCCCGGCGCGGACATGCAGGCGGAACTCCTCCCAGCGGCCGAGGCTCGCGGTGATCGCCAGCACGAGCAGCCGGCGCGTGCGGTCGTCGAGGCCGGGCCGGCTCCAGATTTCCTGCCAGGCGATGCGGGTGATCATCGCCTGGAATTCGGCATTGAAGGGTGTGCGGTTGGCGAGCGAGCGGTCGACCCAGGCATCGCCGAGCACGCGGCGGCGGTTCTTGAGGCCTGCCTCGAACAGGGTTTCTGCCGCATCCTGAGTATCCGGGCCGGGGGAGAGGAAGGCGCGCAGGGCGCCGGCCAGGGCCGCGGGGGCTTCGAGCGGCGCGAGATGGCCGCAATCGAGCCGTTCCAGCGCGGCGCCGGGGATGGCCGCGACGAGGTTCTCGCCATGGCCGGTGAAGGGGGTCGAGGCGTCGCGCTCGCCGACGACGATCAGCGTCGGGCAAGCGAGCACGGGGATGCGGCCAATCAGCTCCATGTCGCGGATCGCGGCGCCGGCTCCGGCATAGCCCTCGTCGGCCATGGCAATAAGGTTGCGGCGGACACTCTCCGCCACTGCCGGCTGCCCCGCCGTGAAGGCCGGCGACAGGAAACGCTGCATGGCGAGATCGGCGATTGCGGCGGTGCCGCCAGCGCGAACCTTGCTGATCCGGTCCTGCCAGGCCGCCTTATCCATGGTGGCGGAGGTGCAGATCAGCGCCAGCGCCGAGACACGCGCTGGCCGGGCCAGAGCCAGCTCCATCGCGATCATGCCGCCGAGCGAGACGCCGGCTACCGCAGCTTGCGCGATCCCGGCTGCGTCCATGACGGCGGCGACATCATCCGCGAGCATGGCGAGCGTGTAATCGCCGTCTGGTGCGTCGGAGGCGCCGTGGCCGCGCGTGTCGAGACGCAGCACGCGGAAAGCCCCGAGCAGGGCGGGCATGGCTGCGTCCCATAAGCCGAGATCGGTCCCGATCGAGTTGAGCAGGACGAGCGCGGGCTTGTCGTCGGTGCCTTCCAGCTTCCAGTAGATGCGGGCGCCGTTGCTCGTCGCGAAAGGCATCGAGGGTTCCTCAGTCGTGCTGGGCGAGCAGCGCGGCAACCAGCGTCGCGCTTTCACCGATATTGTTGCCGAGGCCGGCCGCCGCGAGATTGCGGGCGATGGCGGCCTCGTCGATCTCGAGCCCTTCCGCGACCGTGGCCATGGCCTCAGTCGCGCCGGCCGCAAGCAGGAAAAGCTCGGCGAGCGCCGGGCCTTCCGCCTGCCAGCCACCGAGACCGCGTTCCTGCTCGGCGGGCAGACCAGCGAGGATGCCGGCGACGAGGCCGGGCGCGCGCAGGCTGGCGGAGAGAGCGACCTGGCAGCCGGTCGGATTGCGCTTATGAGCCATGGCGGAGGAGCCGCCACGGCCGGGAATGGCGGGCTCGCGGGCTTCGGCGATGCCGTTCTGTGCGAGAAGCGAGACGTCGCGCGCCATCTTGCCGAGCGCGCCGATTGCGATCGCGATCGCCGTCGCGATGCCGGCGATGCCGCCGCGGCGCGCATGCCAGGGCGGTGCGTCGGGAAGACCTAGCGCGGCGGCAAGACGGGCGGAGACGGCTGCCGCCTTGTCGTCGAGACTGGCGCGAGAACCGGCCGCGCCGCCGAATTGCAGTGTGGCACCTGCCTCGACCTCGCGGCGCAGGCGGGTTGCGGCTTCCGCGATGCCGGCCTGCCAATGCGCGAGGCGCAGGCCGAAGCCGATCGGCAGCGCATCCTGCAACAGCGTGCGGCCGATGGCCGGAGTTGCGGCATGGCGCCGGGCGAGGACGGCAAGCGCCGTCGTGATGCGGGTCAGGTCTGCGTCGAGCAGGCCGCTCGCGGCGCGGATCTGGCAAGCCAGGACGGTGTCGGCGACATCCTGGCTGGTGGCGCCCTTGTGCAGGGCTTTTGCGGCGTCACCGCTCAGGGCGGCACGCAGACGCGCCACCAGCGGGATCGCCAGTGTGCCGGCGAGCGCCGCTTCCTCCGCCAGTTCGGCGGGGTCGATCGTGATCGAAGCGCAGAGTGCGGCGATCGCTTCGGCCGCCTCGGTGCCGATCAGGCCCTCGGCTGCCTCGGCGCGCGCGAGTTCGGCCTCGAAGGCGAGGGCATGGCGCAACGTGGCCGCGTCCGAGAACGCGGCCAGCATCGCGTGAGTCGTCGCGGGCCGCGTGCGTAGAAGCCCGCTCACGCGGCCTTTGCGAGGCTTGGCGCGACGGCGAAGGCGGCCTGCGTCTTGGCCTTGACCTCGTCGAGGCTGACGCCGGGGGCGAGCTCGACCAGGGTGAGCCCGCCGCCATTGGCCTTGTCGCAGGTCATCACGCAGAGATCGGTGATGATCATGTCGACCACGCCCGCGCCCGTCAGCGGCAGCGAGCAGCGCTCCAGCACCTTGGATTCGCCGGCCTTGTTGGCGTGGTCCATCACGACGATGACCTTCTTGACGCCGGCGACGAGGTCCATCGCGCCGCCCATGCCCTTCACCATCTTGCCGGGGATGGTCCAGTTGGCGATGTCGCCATTTTCAGCCACTTCCATGGCGCCGAGAATGGTCAGGTCGATATGGCCGCCGCGGATCATCGCGAAGCTATCGGCCGAGGAGAAGAAGCTCGAGCTCGGCAGGATCGTGATCGTCTGCTTGCCGGCATTGATCAGGTCGGGATCGGCCTCGCCCTCGTAGGGGAAGGGACCGATGCCGAGCAGGCCGTTTTCGGATTGCAGCGTCACGTCCACGCCTTCGGGGATGTAGTTCGCCACCAGCGTCGGAATACCGATGCCGAGATTGACGTAGAAGCCGTCCCTGAGCTCCTTGGCCGCGCGCGCGGCGACCTCTTCGCGGGTCCAGGCCATCAGGCTGCCTCCCTCTTGCGCTCGGTCAGCTTCTCGATGCGCTTCTCGTTGATCGTGCTCTTGATGACGCGGTCGACATAGATGCCGGGGGTGTGGATCGCCTCGGGGTCGAGCGAGCCGACCGGGACGATCTCCTCAACCTCGGCCACGGTCACCTTGCCGGCGGTCGCCATGTTCGGATTGAAGTTCCGCGCGGTCTTCCGATAGACGAGATTGCCGGCGGTATCGGCCTTCCAGGCCTTGACGATGGCGATATCGGCGCGCAGCCAGGTCTCGCGGACATAGAGCTGGCCCTCGAATTCCTCGACCGGCTTGCCCTCGGCGACGACGGTGCCGACGCCGGTCTTGGTGTAGAAGGCCGGAATGCCGGCGCCGCCGGCGCGGATGCGCTCGGCCAGCGTGCCCTGCGGGTTCAGCTCAAGTTCCAGCTCGCCAGCCAGGTATTGCTGCTCGAACAATTTGTTCTCGCCGACATAGGACGCGATCATCTTCTTGATCTGGCGGCTCTGCAGCAGCATCCAAAGGCCGAAGCCGTCGGCGCCGGCATTGTTCGAGATCACGGTGATGTTCTTCACGCCGGAATCGCGGATCTGCGGGATCAGGCTCTCCGGGTTGCCCGACAGGCCGAAGCCGCCCGACATGATCGTCATTCCGTCGAAGAGCAGCCCTTCCAGCGCAGCCGCCGGGCCGTCATAGATCTTACCTGTCATCGTTCCTCCCAAGGCGCGGCCTGCTGCCGCGACATGCATTCGCGCCGAGACGGGCGGGCCGCCCCGGGGGTTCCGGCGCGATCAGAATACGAACGCGGGAGAATGTCCATCGTCACGACGCAAGCGCGGCATGGCCTTTTCGCAATCGCGATGTATCCCGCTCAGCGAGCGTTTCAGGCGATCGCCATTTGCTCATTGCCCGAGACCGGAAAGACCCGGTCATAGGCCAGATTAAAGAGGAAGGCGTAGACCACGTAGAAAACCACGATTGCGAGGTCCATTACGAAGGTCTGCCACAGACCCATGCCGAGATACCAGGCCATCGGCGGCAGCAGCAGGACCAGCAACCCGCCTTCGAACAGCAGCGCGTGCAGCACGCGCAGCCCCAGGCTCTTGCGGGTGTGGCCGGCGAAGCGAAGCATCGCGTGGTCGAAGCCGAGATTGAAGACGAAGTTCCAGAGCGTCGCGACGGTGGCCGAGCCGACGCCGATCACCCCCATATGGGTCGCCGGCAGGTTGAAGAGCATGGCGCCGCCGGGGATCACCAGCGCCAGCCCGATCACCTCGAACATCACCGTATGGCGAATCCGGTCGGGGAAGGAGCGCATGGACATTCGAAACACCTGTCGTCTGATCTTGTTGACGCGCTGCCTTCTATCGCCAAAACTGGATGATTCAAGTTAGGTCGCATCTGGATACAAGATAGATGAATCTCTCCTTCGAGCAGCTCGAAGCCTTCGTCGCAGCGGCCGAACAGGGCTCCTTCTCGGCGGCGGGGCGGGCATTGCGCAAGGCGCAGTCGGCGATCAGCACACAGGTCGCCAACCTTGAGGAGGACCTCGGCGTCGCGCTGTTCAGCCGGGCCGGGCGCAATCCGGTGCTGACCGTGGCGGGCGAGCGCCTGCTTCGCGAGGCGAAGGTGATCCTGGACCGTCGCGCGCATCTGATCGGCGTCGCCAGCAGCTTCGAGAGTCATGTCGAGACGCGGCTCGTCGTCGCCATCGACGAACTCTATCCCGAGCATCTGCTCGGCACGCTCTTCGCCGATTTCGCGCGGCATTTTCCGCATGTCGAGCTGGAGCTGCTGTTCCCGCTGATGGAGGATGTCAGCCAGCTCGTGCTCGCTGGGCAGGCCGATATCGGGGTGATGTGGCGCCAGGAGGCGCTGCCGCCGGAACTCGGCTTCCAGACGGTCGGCTGGGTGCCGATCAAGCTCGTCTGCGGCAAGGGCCATCCGCTGGCCGGCACCCGCGTCGACTGGGAGGAGCTGAAGCGCCATCGCCAGATCCTCGTCGCGGCGCGCGGCGATGGGCCGGAGAAGCAGCGCCTGCGCGTTGCCGCCGAGGTGTGGTGGGTCGAGAGCCACTGGGTGATCCTGCAACTGGTCAAACAGGGCATCGGCTGGGCCTTCGTCTCCAGCTATGTCATCGCGAATTCGCCGGTGACGGCCGATCTGGTGACGCCCGATCTCCAGTTCGACGATTTCGACCTGCCGGTGGCGCTGGAAATGGTCTGGCACAAGCAGCGCCCCTGCGGGCCGGCGGCACGCTGGCTGCGCGAGCGCTTCGCATCGGCACGCATCGGGGCGGCGTGAGCCTCCGGCGACCTATTGGTGGAAGGTCCAGAGCAGGCTTTCGCTGAGCTCCTTGAGCGCCTCGACCGCATCCGGCCGCTCGCGTGCGACGGCGGCGATGAGCGCATCCGCGAGGGCGAAGACCGCGGTCGGCGAGTTCGGCAGCAGGCGGCTGCGGGCCGGAGCAAAGAGGGTGACGTCGGCGGCGGGGGCGAGCGGCGAGGTCGGGCTGTCGGTCAGGGCGAGCAGCGAAGCGCCGCGCTTCTTGGCGAAGGTCGCGAGGTCCAGCGTGGCGCGGGAATAGCGCGGCACCGAGATCGCGACGACGAGATCGTCGGGCCTCGCCGACATCATGTGCCGGATGGCACGTTCCGGGCCGGTGCGCGATGACGCGAAGATCACATCGGCATCGAGATAGAGCGCGAGCCCGTCCTCCAGGAAGGAGGCGACATGGTGGCTGGCGCCGGAGGCGGCGATGAAGACGCGCGGCGCCTTCAGCAGCAATTCGACGGCCTTCGTCACGGAAGCCTCGTCGAGCCCGTCGCGAGCCTCCTGGAGATTGGCGTTCTGGTCGGCGAGGGCGGCGGTGAAGGTCGCAAAGGTCGAGCCGGCGGCGGAGCGGGCGCCGGCGAAGCTGTCGACCGGGTCATGGGCAAATTTCAGGGCGGCGGAAAGCCCGCTGCGGAACTCGCTGTAGTTGGCGTAGCCGAGCGCCCTGACAAAGCGCGTGACCGTCGCGTTGGAGGTGCCGCTGCCATCGGCCAGCCCCTCGATCGTCATGGTCGCGACGTCGAGCGGGTGCTGCAGCACGAAGTCGGCGGCGCGGCGATGGCCGTTGCTGAGCGAGGGGTAGATCTGGGCGATCCGGTTCGAAAGATCCGTCGTCGGCTTCAGGCCCTGTGACATGCGCGGCTACCCGATTGACGTTCGAAAATTTTCATGTTTGCTACTAGACGAAAATAAAGCTGTCAAAAGCGGTTCTCAACCGGGAGCGGACCTGATCATGCGTAAACCCATTTTCCTCGCGGCTTTTGCGGCCGCCTGCCTTGCCGGCACGGCCGTCTCGGCGCAGACGCTGCGCATTGCGCTGTCCTCGGAGCCGACGGCGGTCGATCCGCATTACCATGAGCTGACGCCGAACAATGCGCTGGCGCAGCACATCTTCGATTCGCTGGTCAAGCAGGACGAGAAGCAGCAGCTGCATCCCAATCTTGCTTCCTCCTGGGAGAACGACGGCAAGAACCGCTGGACCTTCAAGCTGCGCCGGGACGTCAAGTTCACCAACGGCAAGCCCTTCGTCGCCGAGGACGTGGTCTTCACCTTCTGCCGCACGCTGAAGAACGAGACCAAGGTCTCGGATTCCTTCGCCGACGTGACCGGCAATTTCGCGTCGGTCGAGATGCCGGATGCCCATACACTGGTGATCAATACGAAGGAGCCCGAGCCGCTGCTGCCGAACCTGCTTTCGGGTCTCAGCATCCTCTCGGCCTCGATCGTCGAACATGGCCCGATCACCTATGACATCGCCAAGAACTGCGGCGTCACCGGCCCCTGGCCGACGGTGACCGGCTTCAATGACGGCACGCTCGCCGTCGGCACCGGTCCCTACAAGCTCAAGTCCTATGTGCGTGGTTCGGCGATCGAGCTCGAGCGCAGCCCGAGCTATTGGGGCAAGGCCGAGCCCTGGGCGACCGTCCGCCTGCTGCCCGTCACCAATGCCGGTCCGCGACTCGCCGGGCTGCTCGCCGGCGATTATGACGTGATCGAGAACCCGGCGGCGCGCGATCTCGGCCGGATCAAGGACGACAAGCGCTTCGGCCATGTCGTCACGCCCTCGACCCGTGTCGTCTATTTCCAGCTCGACGTCGCCCGCGATCAGAGCCCGTTCGTCAAGTCCGAAGACGGCAAGAACCCGCTGAAAGACCCGCGCGTGCGCCAGGCGATGTCGCTCGCCATCGATCGCGACGCCATCGTCAAGCGCATCATGGACGGTGCGGCCGAGCCGGCCTACCAGTACCTGCCGACCGGCATGTTCGGCACGCTGCCGAACCCGCCGAAGCAGGCCTATGACCCTGCGCAGGCGAAGAAGCTCCTGGCCGAGGCCGGCTATGCCAAGGGCTTCCAGGTCACGCTTTCGACCACCAATGACCGCTATATCAACGACAGCCAGATCACCCAGGCCGTCGCGCAGTATCTGACCCAGGTCGGCATCAAGGCCGAGGTCGACGCCATGACTCGCGCAATCTACTTCCCGCGCCGCGCCAAGAAGGAATTCTCCGTCGCGATCGGCGGCTGGGGCTCCACCACCGGCGAGGCGGCCTCCTTCCTGCGCCAGTGGCCGCCGACTCCGAACGAGGCCAAGACGATCGGCGGATCGAACTATGGCGGCTACAAGAACGAGCAGTTCGACAAGCTGATTCGCGAGGCGATCACCACGCTCGACGATGCCAAGCGCTCTGACCTGCTGCAGCAGGCCGGCAAGCTCGTCCTGGCCGACAATGCCTTCATCCCGCTGCACTTCGAAAGCGGCATCTGGGCCTTCAAGTCCGATCTCGACCTCGTGGGTCGTGCCGACCAGTACACGCTGGCGATGTCGGTCAAGCCGAAAGCCAAGTAAGCCACCGACCGCCAGGTCATCGACAAGCCGGGCCGCCCGTCGAGGGCGGCCCGCGAACCATTGAGTGGAGCCGGTCGAACGCCATGACCGCCTATATCCTGCAGCGATTGATCCAGAGCGTGCTCGTGCTGCTCGCGGTTTCGGTCGTGGTGTTCTTCGCCGTCTACGGCATCGGCGACCCGATCGAATTGCTCGTCTCGCCCTCGTCCAGCGCGGCCGAGCGCGAGGCGCTGGTCCGGAGGCTGGGTCTCGACCTGCCGGTCTGGCAGCAATATTTCGTCTTCATGGGCAACGCCTTGAAGGGCGATCTCGGCCGTTCCTTCGTGCATGGCGTGCCGGCGATCGAGCTGATCCTCGGCCGCCTGCCGGCGACCTTCGAGCTCGTTCTGCTCTCGATGACACTCGCCATCGTTACCGGCGTGCCGCTCGGGCTCTATGCCGGGCTTGACCCGGACAGCCGTCCCTCGCGCATCATCATGGGCAGCACCATCCTCGGCTTCTCGCTGCCGAGCTTCTGGAAGGGCATGATGCTGATCCTGCTCTTCGCGGTCGTGCTCGGCTGGCTGCCGACGGCCGGGCGCGGCGAGACGGTTTCGGTCCTGGGCATCCAGACCAGCCTCCTGACCTGGGACGGGCTTAGCCATCTCGCCCTGCCGGCGATCAACCTCGCCATCCCCCAGATGGCGCTCATGATCCGCCTCGTCGCCGCCGGCACGACCGAGGCGATGACGCAGGATTATGTGAAATACGCGCGCGCCAAGGGCGTGAAACCGCGCCGCGTCGTCGGGCGGCATGTGCTGCGCAACATCCTGATCCCGGTCGTCACCGTTGTCGGCATCGAGTTCGGCAGCCTCGTCGCCTTCTCGACGATCACCGAGACGGTCTTCGCCTGGCCGGGCATGGGCAAGCTCCTGATCGACTCAGTCTACCAGCTCGATCGGCCGGTGGTCGTCGCCTATGTGCTGCTGGCGACGCTGCTCTTCGTCACCGTGAACTTTCTCGTCGACATCCTCTATGCCGCGCTCGACCCGCGCGTGAAGCTGACGGGAGAGATGGCATGACCGCCCCGGCGAAAGCCCCGGCCATCCCGGCCTATGCCGACACGCCGCTCCGCGAGAAGGTGCTGCGCCGCATCCGCAACCGGCCGACGACGCGCGGCGCCGCGATCCTGCTCGGCATCATGGTCGCACTGGCCCTGCTCGCGCCCGTCATCGCGCCGCAGAACCCGCATGACCTCGCCGCGCTCAGCGTGATGGATAACCGCTTGCCGCCGGGCGAGACCGCGATGAGCGGCATGACCTACTGGCTCGGCACGGATTCGCAGGGCCGCGACATGCTGAGCGCGATCCTCTACGGGTTGCGCACCAGCCTGATGGTCGGTCTCACCGCGACGCTGGGCGCGCTGTTCATCGGCATCTCGGCCGGGCTCGTCGCCGCGCAGTTCGGTGGCGTGGTCGATGCGGTGATCATGCGTGTCGTCGACTTCATGCTCGGCTTCCCCTCGATCCTGATCGCGCTCGTGCTGCTGGCCTCGATCGGGCGCGGCGTCGACAAGGTCATCCTCGCCATCGTGCTGGTGCAATGGGCGCAATACGCGCGCCTGATGCGCGCCTCCGCGCTGGTCGAGCGGCGCAAGGAATATATCGAGGCCGCGCTGAATTTCGGCCTGCCGACCCGGCACATCATGATCGCGCATCTGCTGCCGAACTCGGTCGGCTCGGTGCTCGTCGTCGCCTCGATCAGCATCGCCGGCGCGATCACGCTGGAGGCGACACTCTCCTTCCTCGGTGTCGGCGTGCCGGTGACGCAGCCGTCGCTCGGCCTGCTCATCGCCAACGGCTTCGAGTTCCTGCTCTCCGGCGAATACTGGATCGCGGTCTTCCCCGGCATCGCGCTGGTGCTGCTGATCGGCTCGCTCAACCTCGTCGGCGACCGGCTGCGCCGCAGCTTCAACGTGCGCTCATGAGTGATCTCAGAACCGACCCCTTGCTCGAGGTCCGTGGCCTCAGGACCGTGTTTCACGCGCTCGACGGCGCCTGGCCTGCCGTCGACGGCGTCGATCTCAGCGTCTCGCGTGGCGAGGTGCTGGGGCTGGTCGGCGAATCCGGCTCCGGCAAGTCGGTGACCGGCTTCTCGCTGATCCGGCTGATCGACCCGCCCGGCGAGATCGTCGCCGGGACGATCAGTTTCGGCGGCGAGGATTTGCGCGCGGCGAGCGAGGAGCGCCTGCGCGATCTGCGTGGCGACCGCATCGCCATGATCTTCCAGGACCCGCTGATGACGCTGAACCCGGTGCTCAGCATCGGCGAGCAGATGAGCGAGGCGATCCTGGAGCATCGGGGCTGCAGCCGCGAGGAAGCGCTCAGCGAGGCCGCGAAGGCGCTGGCTCGCGTCGGTATCTCCTCGCCCGAGGCGCGGCTCAAGCAGTTCCCGCACGAGTTCTCCGGGGGCATGCGCCAGCGCGTCGCGATCGCGACGGCGCTGCTCAATGCGCCCGACCTGATCATCGCCGACGAGCCGACGACGGCGCTCGACGTCACCATCCAGAGCCAGATCCTGTTCGAGGTGCAGAAGCTCGCCCGCGAGACCGGCACGGCCGTGCTCTGGATCACGCACGACCTCGCGGTGGTGGCCGAACTCGCCGACCGGGTGGCGGTGATGTATGCCGGCCGCGTCGTCGAGATCGGGCCGGTCGACGAGGTGCTCGACGCGCCGCGCCATCCCTATACGCTCGGCCTGCTCAATTCCTCGGCGGCTAATGTCGCGCCGGGCGAGCGCCTGAATCAGATCGACGGCGTCGCGCCGCGCATCGACGCCCGCCCGAGCGGCTGCCCGTTCCGTCCGCGCTGCCCGCGCGTCCAGCCGGTCTGCGCCGAGCGCGATCCTGAAGCCGTGGGCGAGGGCACCCGCAGCTTCCGCTGCCACAATCCGGTGCCGGTTGGAGAAGCCGCATGAGTGCTTCGAGAACCACCCAGACCAGCGCCCCGATTATCGAGCTCAAGGGCATCACCAAGCATTTCCGTCGCAAGCCGACGCTGGCGGAACGCATCCTGATGGCGACCGGGCGCGGCAAGGCGCCGCCGGTGCTGCGCGCCGTCGACGGCATCGATCTCAGCGTGAAGCGTGGCGAGGTGCTTGGCCTCGTCGGCGAATCCGGCTGCGGCAAGTCCACGCTGGCGCGTGTCGTCACCGGCATCCTCAAGCCGACGGCCGGCGAGGTGGTCTATGAGCAGCGTCCTGTTGTCGGCCTGAAGGGCAAGGAACGCCTCGATTTCCTGCTCAAGGTCCAGATGATCTTCCAGGATCCCTACGCTTCGCTCGATCCGCGCATGAAGGTCAGCCGCATCGTCGGCGAGGCCTTGAGCGTCCACAAGCTCCTGCCCAAGGCGGAGATCGATGGGGCCGTCGACCAGGCGCTGAGCGAGGTCGGGCTCGATCTCGCCTATCGCGAACGCTATCCGCACCAGTTCTCGGGCGGGCAGCGCCAGCGCATCGGCATCGCCCGGGCGCTCGCCGTGAAGCCGGATTTCCTCGTCTGCGACGAGCCGGTCTCGGCGCTCGACGTCTCGATCCAGGCGCAGGTGATCAACCTGTTCATGGATGTGCGCGAGCGCCATGGCCTGACCTATCTCTTCGTCAGCCATGATCTCGGTCTCGTCCGCCATATCAGCGACCGTGTCGCGATCATGTATCTCGGCCGCATCGTCGAGGTCGGCACGGCGGCGGAGATATTCACGGAGCCGGCGCATCCCTACAGCGCGGCGCTGATCGCGGCGATCCCCTCGGCGGCTCGGCGCAAGCGCGCCTTCCAGCCGCTCAAGGGCGAATTGCCTTCGCCTTTGGCGCCGCCGCCGGGCTGCCCGTTTCATCCGCGCTGCGAGCAGGCGATGCCCGTCTGCCGCGAGGTCCGGCCTGTCCTCACCGAGGTCGCGCCCGGCCGCAGCGCCGCCTGCCATCTGCACACCAGCATCGGACCGAAAAGTGGAATCCACTTTTCGGAAAAATCCGATGCGGTTCCAATAGAATAGATCATCGTTATCGCGTCCGATCGGACGCGCGATGATCTAGGCTCCGGAGGCCGCATGATCACCAAGACCCTGAACCCGCCGATCGGGCGCAGCACGCTGCCCTTCATCGACGTCAGCAATCCGGACAAGCCGCTCGAGGTCAATTGCTACCGACCGGCGCGGCATCAGCCGAACGATCCGGTCATCGTCGTGCAGCACGGCATGCTGCGCAACGGCGACGAATATCGCGATTTCTGGATCGATGCGGCCGAGAAGCACAACCTCCTGATCGTCGCGCCGACTTTCCCGAACGAGCCTTTCCCGAAGGCCGAAGGCTACAATAACGGCCTGGTCGTCTCTGAAGAGGGCAAGATCGCGCCGCGCGCCGCGTGGCTCTACGCGGTGCCCGGCCGCGTGCTCGATGCGCTGCGCGCTGCGGGCGTGATCGATAAGCCGGTCATCCGCATCTTCGGGCATTCGGCCGGCGGCCAGTTCGTGCATCGCATGCTGGCGACGGAAGGCGGCGCGCCGTTCGAGGCGGCGATGGCCTCCAATCCCGGTTGGTACACCTTGCCGACGCCGGAACGGAACTTCCCGGAAGGCCTCGGCGGAATCGGCCTCGACAAGGCGGCGCTGACGCGCTGGCTCGGCTATCCGATGATCCTCTTCGCGGGGGATCGCGACATTGCCACCGACGATCCGAACCTGCCGTCGCAGCCCGAGGCGCTGGCGCAGGGACCGCATCGCTATGGCCGTGCCCATAACATGCTGGCGTTCGGCAAGACCGAAGCCGCTCGCCTCGGCGTGCCCTGCAACTGGCAATTGCTCACGGTCGCCGGCATCGGCCATGACGGGGCGGCGATGTCCCGCGCCGCTGCCTCCTACTGGTTCGAGGGCGGCCGGATTCCGCCGGCCGAGGAACTCGGCAAGCAGGCCGCGCCGGTTCTCTGACGCACTCCGATCCGGCCTCGCCCCCTGGGGGCGGGGCCTTTTTCGACATCGTTCCGCTCCGGCCGCCATTGCCGCCTGAATGGGCAACCTTGCCGTAATCTTCGCCCGCAATCTGCGCATGCCGGCCCGCTCCGACCCACGGAGCCGAATCGGCTGGCAGATGTGTCGGCGGCGAGGAGCCCCGCAAGGAGTAGTCGATGTCTCGTATCCTTCCGATGGCCGCTCTCGGCCTGATGGCCCTGTTCGCGTTGCCCGCCGAGGCGGCCGATCGGGCA
This sequence comes from Allobosea sp. FG18, assembly GCF_057809495.1. Lineage (NCBI taxonomy): Bacteria > Pseudomonadati > Pseudomonadota > Alphaproteobacteria > Hyphomicrobiales > Alloboseaceae > Allobosea > Allobosea sp. FG18. Next base: position 135,348 of record NZ_JBMDKB010000005.1, on the reverse strand, counting down.
CGGCAGCGGCCCCAGGAATGGCCGGCCTATACGGCGCCGCGCGCCTATAACTGGAACGGCTTCTATGTCGGCGCCCATACCGGCGGCGGCTTCGATCGCTTCAACGGCGTCAGCAAGAAGAGCCGCAACGAAGTGCTGTTCGGCGGCCAGGTCGGCTACAACGTCCATATGGGCACGATGCTCTTCGGCGTTGAAAGCGACCTGTCGATGAACGGCTTCGGCAAGGGCTCGAAGCGTGGCGGCGGCACCAGCGCCGACATGCGCTATGTCGGGACGCTGAAGGCGCGCGCCGGCGTCACCTTCGACCGCCTGCTGGTCTACGGAACCGGTGGTCTCGCCTATGGCAGCATCAAGGCCAGCGACGGCCTTGTCTCCAAGACGCGCGGCAAGACCGGCTATGTCGTCGGCGCCGGCGCCGAATACGGCATCACCGACAATCTCTCCGCCAAGGTCGAGTACAACTACGTCTCGCTCGGCAAGGACAACTTCCAGCTCGGCAACACCCGCACGCGGGTCGGCGTCACCGAGCATCTGGTCAAGGCCGGCCTGAACTACCGGTTCTGATCGCGAAGGTTCCGGGCCGGCCCGTCAGCCGGTCCGGTTCGGGTTGCGGTATCGCGCGTGCGTCGCTGTCGCGCCGGCCGCAACCGGGCATGGATGGAGCGCGATGTCTGGATTTGTTGTCCCTTGTCCGACATGACGTTCCATCCATGCATCACCACGGACGTGACATGCGCGCTTTGATTGTCGAGGACGAGCCGGAGCTCATGTCCTATCTCTCGCTCCTGCTCGGCAATGCCGGGATGGTCGTGGATCGCACGGATAGCGTGGAGACCGCGCTCGCGGCCCTGCGGACGGCGCCCTTCGATATCGCGGTGGTCGACCGGCGGCTGCCCGATGGCGATGGGCTGTCGATCGTCAAGGCGATGGCCAAGACCGAGAACCGCCCGGCCTTCCTGATGCTGACGGCGCGCGACGCCAAGTCCGATGTGATCGAGGGCCTGAACGGCGGCGCCGACGACTATCTGGTCAAGCCGTTCGAACCGGGCGAATTGATCGCACGGGTTCGCGTTCTCGCACGGCGGCGCCATCCGAAGCGTTCGCTCGTCCTCAATGCGGGCAATCTCTCGCTCGACCTCGAAGGCCGCAATGCCTCGGTCGGGACGGAAACACTCGACCTGCGCCGGCGCGAGGCCTTGATCCTGGAGGCGCTGGTGCAGCGCACCGGCCGCGTCGTCACCCGCGACGTGCTGATCGAGGCGGTCTACGGCTTCGACGACCTGATCGAGTCGAACACGCTGGAAGCGCAGATATCGCGGCTCCGGCGCAAGCTCCGCGATGCCGGCGCTGATGTCGAGATCACCTCCCTGCGTGGCATCGGCTACATCCTGAAGAAGGCCGAGCCGGCGTTCTAGCGCATGGTTCGCACCACCCTTGTCATTCCGGGGCTTCGCGCAGCGAAGAGCCCGGAACCCACGACTGGGTTGGCGGCTCGTAACCGAACTCTTGGCCTCTCACCCGGTCGTGGGTTCCGGGTTCGCGCCTGCGGCGCGCCCCGGAATGACAAAGGCGGCGCGAAGCTGTTGTGATCGGGCTTCTACACAGCGGGTTGCAGCATGCGATCCCACTACACCGTGCGGAAGAGCAGGCGGATCGTGGTGCCGCCGCCTTCGGTGTCGCTGAGATCGAGCGTGCCGCCATGGGCGGCCATGATGTCGCGCACGATCGTCAGGCCAAGCCCCGCTCCGGTCGAATGCGGCGATATCCGGTTGAACGGCTCGGTCACCTGCGCGCGCTTGGCGGCCGCAATTCCGATCCCGTCGTCGCTGACCTCCGGCACATTGCCGTCGATGACCCGGACCAGGATCGATGAGCGCGCCTGCGCATGGCGCAACGCGTTGTCGATGAGGTTGGCGATCGCCGCGCGGGCGGTGGCCTCGTTGGCCGCGACCAGGACATCGCGCGCGCCGTCCTCCTCGAGTGCGATGCCGATGCCGTTGCTGAGCACGAGCGGCGCGAGATCGGCGAGCACGTCGCGCGCCAACGCGTTCAGGCGCAGCGGCTCGAAGGGCAGCTCGGTGTTGTGCAGGCGGGCGAGCTGCAGCATCGAGGAGACGATGGTGGTGAGGCGGCTGACATCGGTCGTGAGCGCAAGGCGCGCGGCCTCGTCGGTCAACGAATCTACCTTGGTGCGCATCACCGCGAGCGGGGTGCGCAGCTCATGCGCGACATTGTTCATGAAGCGCCGCTGCACCTCCATGTTGCCCGCGATCTGGTCAAGCGCCGAGTTGAGCGCGGTCGTCAGGGGCATCAGTTCGACCGGCGTCTCTTCCGTCGGCAGCAGGCCGCGCGGCGCGCGCGGGTCGATCCGGGCGGCAGCCTCGGCCGCGCTGCGCAGCCGGCTCGAGATATAGGAGACCGACATGGCGATGGCCGCCGCGATCATGATCCCGAACACGACCGAGATCGCCGCCGCGGAGCCTGCGATGGCGCGCAGAAAATAGCCGATGATGACATCCCAGCCCGGCCGGCCGCCGCCGGTGGCGACGAGGATGCGGCTGCCGTCCTGCTCGGCCACGTCGACGGAGAGCGCATTATCGCCGCCGACCCGCATCTGCGCGGCGATGGTCGGGCCGTCCAGCCGGATGTCGATCGGCAGGCCCGGCCGCAATTCTGGCGCATACTCGACGACGGAACGTCCATCGGAGACCAGATACCAGAGCAGCGGGCTGGCCTGCTCGATCTTCAGGAGGCCCGGCGTCTTCTCGACCTGCAGCGCGGCGCTGCCGGACGGACGCACGCTTTGCCGAATGATCTGGGAGGTGACATCGTTGCGCAGGACGCCGGGGTCCTCGGTGATGAAGGTGAAGGCGAGCACGGCCGCGATGAAGGCGACGAACAGAACGGTGCCGAGCAGCGTCAGCCGGATGGTGAGGGCGCGCGAGAGCGAGGTCATTGCCGGCCACCCGTCAACAGCCGCGAGCGTTTCGACGCAGGGGATATCGAAACGGTTTCAACGTTGCGGGTCGTCACGGAGCCTCTGTGCGGGTATGGCTTCTCGGGCCGGGGGCGTCGCCCTGCCGGGCTCTGCATGGACCGTATCACCCTTGTCGTTCAACCCCCTCACGGATCGCCGGGCCTGATGCAAGCGCTGCGCGCCATGGCGGGAGGGTTCCGGCTGCGCCATCTGGTGCTGGCGGTCCTGCTCGCCATCGCGCAGGCACAGGCGACGGTTTTCGCGCAGAGCGTGCCGCTGCGGGAGGACATCCGGCCCGGCCAGCTGCCGACCGCGTCGCGGCAGGACATCGCCCGGCTGGTCGAGGGGGTGTTCGATACGGCCTCCAAGACGGTCAGCGTGCCGATCGAGCGCTCGCTCGCACTGTTCGGGGAGCCGAACGCCTATATCGTCGGCGGCGAGCTCAGCGGCTCCTTCGTGGTCGGCGGGCGGCATGGCAGCGGCGAATTGCGGTTCTCGGACGGGATTCCGATGCCGGTGGTCTGGTCGGCACTCTCGGTCGGCATCGGGCTCGGCGCCGATTACGGGCGGGTGATCATGCTGGTCTACGGGCTCGACCGCCAGGAGGACGTGTTCGGCACCTATGCCAGCCTCGGCGGCAGCGCCCATTTCCTCGCCGGCGCGAATGCGACGATCCTGGCCTCCAGCCGGGCGCGGATCGTGCTGATCTCGTCCGGCCTGGGCCTCAGGCTTTCCGGCGACCTCAGCCGCATCCGCATCGAGCCCGGCGGCGAGCCGGAGACGTTGCGCCCACCGGCGGATATCTGCGGGGCGCCCGGAGGCTGCGCGCTGCCCGGCCGACGCTAAGGCGAGGAGCGGAGTCAGCGCTCGCGGCCGATGTTGCGCTGGGCGGTCGCATGGAGCTCGTCGAGGCGCTCGGAGATATCCATGGCGATCAGGCCGATTTCGCGATCGTCGGCGGCCTTGCGCACATAGAGAGGCTCGGACCATAGGACGCAGCCGCGCCCGAAAGGCAGGGCGATGCTGGCATGGTCCCAATTGTCGAGATCGACCCGCGCGCTGGTGACGGCCGCGAAGAGATAGATCGGCCGGCCGGTCGCACGGGCAAGCTGTACCGCGCCCTTGCCGGCGACGCGCGATACCTTCGGGACATCGGCCGTGAGCATCAGGCTCGTGCCCTGGCGCAGGGCATCGCGCATCTCGAAGAAGGCGGGGACAGCGCGCTTTGCTGCGATCTTGGCAGGGGTCTGCGTGCCGGAACCGCGGATGCTGCGGAAGCCGGCACGCTCGACCGCAGAGCTTACGACCGCTCCGTCGAAATGCAGGGATGTCAGGACCGCGACGCGCGAAGCTCCTTGCAGTGCGGCGAAGGTCAGCATCTGCTGGCCGTGCCAGGTCAAGGCGATGAAGGGCTCGCGGTTGCGCTCCCAGGGGCGGGCGCCAGGGATGATCGGCTTGAAGCGTGTCGTTCGCCTGACGAGGTCGAGATAGGCATGCAGGGCGCGGCCGGCGAGGGCTGCCGACCGATCGGGGCTGAAGAGCATCGTCCGATCTCCACGATGAGAATCATCGGGAGTGGTCGGCGCGGCGGTTTGCTGGAACATTGCGCGGACGCAGAAGCGCCCGCGAAGTGACTCCAAAAGCGCTTCTCAGTGCCGGCCGTGGCTGTGGTCGGTCTTCAGGCGCCTTTCGATGAAGCGGCTATAGGAGCCCATGCCGTAGCTGAACACGGCATAGACCAGCGCCGCGAAGATATAGCCTTCCAGCACGGCGATGCCCTGCCAGACCGGATCGCGCATCGCCGAGCGGACCGTGTCGAGGAAGTCGAGCAGGCCGATGATGGTGACCAGCGTCGTGTCCTGGAAGAAGCCGATGAAGATGTTGACCAGCGGCGGGATCACGATCTTCAGCGCCTGCGGCAGCACGATCTTGCGCATCGACAGCCAGTAGCCGAGGCCAAGCGAGGCCGCCGCCTCGTGCTGGCCTTTCGGCACCGCCTGCAGGCCACCGCGCACCGTCTCGGCGATGTAGGCGCCGGCGAAGATGATGATCGCGACCTGGGCCCGCAGCAATTTGTCGATGGTCACGCCATCCGGCATGAACAGCGGCAGCATCACCGAGGCCATGAACAGGATCGAGACCAGCGGCACGCCGCGCACCATCTCGATGAAGACGATGGCGATGACCTGGATCGCCGGCAGCTTGGACGAGCGCGCCAGCGCCAAGAGCACGCCGAGCACGAAGCCGAAGGCGAGCCCGACCGAGGAGAGCATGAAGGAGAGCGGCAGGCCGCCCCAGTTCGTGGTGTTGACCACCTGGAGGCCGAAAACGCCGCCATACATCAGCACGCCGCAGATGACGACGACGGCCAGCCAGAGCCAGAGCAGGCGGCGCGACCAGAAGCGCGGGATCATCGAATAGATCATCGCGCCGAGGAAAAGCAGCACCGCGAGAGCCGGGCGCCAGTGCTCGTCATAGGGGAAGAAGCCGAAGATCATGAAGCGCAGCTTCGCCGCCAGGAACGGCCAGCAGGCGCCGGCGCCGGTCGCTGCCTTGCAAGTCTGAGGCCCGCCCTCGACGATGGCGCGGGTGACGAGCCAGCCCCAGGCGCCGGTGATGAGCCGGTAGATCAGCCAGAGGCAGGCGAAGGTGACGACGGCGTTGAAGGGCGAGCCGATATAGGGCTTGAGCAGCCCGAACCAGTTCTGCGCCGGCCGCACCGGCCGTTCGTCGGAGACGGAGGCGAGGGTGTTGAGCTGAGCGGTATCGGTCATCTCAACGCTCCACCAGCGCGACGCGGGCGTTGTACCAGTTCATCAGCATGGAGATCGTGATCGACATGCCCAGATAGACCAGCATGAAGATGGCGATGCCCTCGATCGCCTGTCCGGTCTGGTTCATCGTGGTGTTCGAGACCATGACAAGGTCGGGATAGCCGATGGCGATGGCGAGCGACGAGTTCTTGAAGGTCGAGAGATAGGAGCTGGTCAGCGGCGGGATGATCACGCGCAAGGCCTGCGGCAGCACGACGAGCCGCATGGTCTGGCGGTCATGCAGCCCGACGGAGCGCGCCGCCTCCCATTGGCCGCGCCCGACCGAGAGGATACCGGCGCGGACGGTCTCGGCGATGCCGGCCGAGGCGGAGAGCCCGAGCCCGACCAGCAGCGCGGTGAATTCCGGCGTGACCTGCAGGCCGCCGGTGATGCGAAAGCGCCCCTTCTCCGGCCAGTTCACCACCATGTCCGGCTGGAAGACCAGCATGGCCAGGAGGATCGGGACGGCGAGCGCGGCAAGGATATAGGGCCAGGCCATGCGGCTCTGGCCGGTGGCGACGCGCTTGCGGCGGAAGGCCGAGGCGACGACGCAGGCCAGCACGATGCCGAGCACGACGGCGGCCAGCACGCCGGTATGGGCCGGCGACCAGCGCAGCGATGGTACGATCAGGCCGCCATTGCTGAGGAACACCTCGGGCAGGATCTGCCAGGCCTCGCGCACCGGCGGGAAGACCGCGACGATGAGCGCGTACCAGAGGAAGAGATAGAGCAGCAGCGGCACATTGCGCAGCGCCTCGACATAGATCAGCGCCAGCGTCGAGAGCAGCGGGTTGCGCGATAGCCGGGCGATGCCGACGACGAGGCCGAGCACGGTCGAGATGATGACGGCGAAGACCGAGACCCAGATCGTGTTGAGCAGGCCGACCAGGATGGCGCGGCCATAGCTGTTGCCGGAATCGTAGGAGATGAAGGACTGGCTGATGACGAAGCCGGCGGGCCGGGACAGATAGTCGAAGCCGGTCGCGATGTTCTGCGCCGCCAGCTTCCGCGAGACGGTGTCGAAGAGATACAGGCCGATGCCGACGACGAGTGCAACCGCGACGACCTGATAGAGCACGGCGCGAACGCGCACGTCATAGAGCAGCCGCACCGGGCTGGAATCGGAGGTGGCCATCGGGCTGTTCCGGGCTGGGGACGAATCGGTCGCCAGGTGGCGGCCGATGGTGTCAGGTCAAAGGTGGGAACGCATGGCAGATCGTGTCGCGTCCCGCCGGACGCGGCAATGGCGATCGATGTGCTTGTTGTCGCGCCGGACCGTCCGGAAAGTGGAATCCACTTTCCGGTCCGATGCGATGGCGAGGGTCACCGGAACGGCGGGGAGTAGATCAGGCCGCCCTTGTTCCAGAGCTGGTTGGGGCCGCGCGTGAGGCCGAGCGGGGTCTTCTCGCCGAGATGGCGCTCGAAGAGCTCGCCGTAATTGCCGAGCTGCTTGATCGCGTTATAGGCCCATTTGTTGTCGAGGTTCAGCATCTTGCCGAGGTCGCCGTTGACGCCGAGCAGGCGCTGGGTCTCGGGGTCCTTGCTCTTGAGCTGCTCGTCGATATTGCCCTTGGTGATGCCGTATTCCTCGGCAGCGATCAGGGCATTGACGGTCCAGGAGACGATGTCGCGCCAGTTGCTGTCGTTCTGACGGACGACCGGGGCGAGCGGCTCCTTGGAGATCGTCTCGGGCAGGATGACGTATTGCTTCGGATCGTTGGCGATGGCGCGCACCGAGGCGAGGTCCGAGCGGTCGGTGGTGATGACGTCGCAGCGGCCGGAGAAGAAGGCGTTGCGCCACTCGTCGGGGTTCTCGAAGACGACGGCCTCGTACTTGATGTTGCGCGGCTTGAAGTAGTCCTCGAGGTTCTGCAGCGTCGTCGTGCCCGGCAGGATGCAGACGGCCGATTGCGAGAGTTCCGACGCGCTCTTCACGCCGAGCTTGCTCGACACCATCAGACCCTGGCCGTCATAGAAGACCACCGGCGCGAAATCGAGGCCGAGCGAAGTGTCGCGCGAGAAGGTCGCCGTGGTCTGGCGCGAGAGCAGGTCGACCTCGCCGGACTGCAGACCCTGGAAGCGGACATTGGTGTTCAGCGGGACGAAATCGACCTTGTCCGGCGCACCGAAGACGGCGGAGGAGACGGCGCGGCAGACATCGGCGTCGAAGCCCTGGCGGACGCCCTTGTCGTCGGCATAGGAGAAGCCCGGGGCCGTCGGGGAGACGCCGCAGAGCACCTTGCCGCGCTTCCTCACGGCTTCGAGCGTTGCCTGTGCCGAGGCCGGCGCCGCAAATACGGAAAAGGCCGCAGCGGCAAGGCCGAATGCGACCATTTTGGTGATCATCTTTGACATAGGCGTTTCCCCTTATGCGCGCCTGTCTCCGGCACGTCGAAGAGGAGCCTATTGGGGCTCGATGGCGTCCGCAAGAGCATTGCAGGCGTCTGCGGCGAGGGATTTTCTCCCTTCGCGTTACAGCACTTGCTCTTCGCCCCGACAGTGACGGCTGGCGCCCGGCGCTGTAAGCTCGGCTTGAAACCGGATGAAATCCTTGACACCGCGCCTCGCCCCTTTCCTGCTGTTGTGGGTTCCGCTGGCACTGGCTGGGCTGGGGCTCGGCGCCGCCGTTGAATTCATGCGTGCGAGCGAGGCGCTCCAGCGCGAGGGAACAACGCTGCATCGCATCGTCTCGCAGCGTGTCGAGCAGCATGACGCGCATCTCACCAGCCTGGCTGCGGTGCTCGCCAGTTCGAATGCGGAATCGGCGAGCTTCCGGGCCGTGATCGAGGCGATGCAGCGCTTCTATCCACGCATCGCCGCGGTCGAGCTGATCGAGACGGCTTCTGCCGGCAGCGTGCCGCCCAGTCTTGCGGATTTCGATCCGGCGACACTGTCTGCGCGCGTGAGTGCGCTGGCGCCGGGCCAGGCCGTTACGCTCGCCAGCCGCTCGGGCAGTCCGTTCTACGCTCTGGTCAAGCGCGTGCCGGATGTCGGCCACGGGCCGCGGGCGCTGGTTCTCGTCATCGATGCCCGGCTGCTGACCGAGCCGGAAGGCGGTCTGCCTGATGATGCGGCGCTGAAGCTGAGCGATGCGGCCGGGACCGCGATCGTCCAGCATGGCTGGCCGCTGCAAGCCGGGGCATCTATCCCGGAGATCGCCTTCGCGAAGGCGCTGGGCAGCCGGTCGCAACCGCTCGTCCTGGAGCTGGCGCGGCGGCCGGCCTTCGTCGAATTGCTGCCGCCGGGCCTGTTGTTCGGCTGGCCGATCGCCGCGGGGCTCGGCCTTTTCCTGCTGCTGGCGGTGCTGCGCGAGCGGCGCGCCAGCCGGCGGGCGCGCGAGGCGGTGCGCCTGCACGAGCACGATGCACGACTTGCCCATGCGATGCGGGTCAACACCGTCGGCGAAATGGCCTCCGGCATCGCGCATGAGATCACCCAGCCATTGACGGCGATCCTGAGCCAGAGTCAGGCGGGCCTGCGGCTCGCCCGGTCGGCCGAGGTCGTGCCCGGCGATCTCGTCGGGGTGTTGGAGGCGAATGTCCGGCACGCGCGCCGGGCCGGCGAGATCCTGGAGCGGTTGCGGGCCTATGTGACGCGGCGGGAGCCGCAGCGGCAGCCGAACGATCTCAACCGGATCGTCAGCAACGTCGTCGAGCTCAGCCAGCGCGACCTTCAGGAGCGAGGCGTCACGCTTCGGCTGGAGCTGAGCGAGCCCGGGCCCCAGGCCCTGCTGGACCGGGTTTCGATCGAGCAGGTCGTGCATAATCTCGTCCGCAACGCGGCGGAGGCGGTCGAGGCCATGCCGGCCGGGCGGCGCGAGATCGTGCTGGCCACGCGCCTCGTCGACGGGGAGGCCGAGATCACCGTGGCGGATGATGGGCCGGGCATCGCCGAGGCCGACATGGCCCGCCTGTTCGAGCCGTTCTTCACCACCAAGAGCAGCGGCATGGGGCTCGGATTGCCGCTCTGCGAGCGATTGGTCGAAGCGGCCGGAGGGCGGATCGCCGCGCGTAACGGGGCGGAGCGTGGCGCGATCTTCAGCGTGCGCTTCCCTGCGCTTGCAGTCGAGCTCGGGATGGCCGCCGAATGAAGCCCGCAGCGCGGACCGTCTACCTGATCGACGACGATGCCGATGTGCGCGACGCGCTCGTCCTGCTGCTGCGCACGATGGGCTTCGCGCCGCGCGCTTTCCCTGGCGTGCAGCCCTTCCTCGACCGGCCCGACCCGCGTCAGGACGGCTGCCTCGTCGTCGATATCCGCATGCCCGGCACCTCCGGCCTGCAACTGCTGGAACGCATGGCCAAGGAGGCCGGCGGCATGCCGACGGTGATGATCACCGGCCATGGCGACGTCGCCGCCTGCCGGCGCGCCTTCAAGGCCGGCGCGGTCGATTTCCTGACCAAGCCGATCGACGAGCAGGTTCTGCTCGAAGCGATCGAGGCGGCTTTCGGGACGCTCGATCAGCGCAACCAGGATAAAGCCGCCCGCGCCGGCCGCGATGCTCTCATGGCGAGGCTCACCCAGCGTGAGCGCGAGATCCTCGCTCTCGTTGCCGAGGGGCTGTCGACCAAGGAGATCGCGCGGGCGCTCGACGTCTCGCCGCGGACCGTCGAGACCCACCGCGCCCATATCGCAGAGAAGCTCGGGGCGGGCTCCGTCGCCGAGATGGTACGCTTCGCGCTGGAGGGGTGAGGGCGGTCTCTCCGTAGGATTACGGAGGCGGCTCCGGCACCGCACCGATCAAAACGCCTGACGGGACCGGCTAGCTTGCGGTCATCGAGCTTACGGCTCGCCCCCGCTCAAGTCCCGGAGAGATCATGACCCAGATCCGTTTCGCCGCTGCTGCCGTTGTGCTCGCGCTCGTTCCGGCCGCTGCCGGCGCCCAGGTCCTGCAGGAGCGCAACATGCCGCTCGCCATCGCCCAGGAAATCGCCCAGGCGACCGTCGAGGCCTGCGCCGCCAAGAACTTCAATGTGGCGGCCACGGTCGTCGACCGCGCGGGCGTCGTTCGTGCCGTGCTCCGCGCCGACCGGGCCGGCCCGCACACCGTCGCCGCCAGCCGCGACAAGGCCTTCACGGCCGCTTCGGCCCGCAATGTCACCAGCGCGATCGCCGAAGGCGCCGAGAAGAACCCGGCCGCGCGCCATCTCGCCTCGATCGAAGGCTTCTTGCTGCTCGGCGGCGGCGTGCCGGTCAAGGTCGGCGACGAGGTGATCGGTGCGGTCGGCGTCGGTGGCGCGCCGGGCGGCCATCTCGACGAGGAATGCGCCAATGCCGGCATCGAGAAGGTGAAGGCGAAGCTGCGCTGAGCCTGAACTCGGTCTGAAACCGGGCAGGCGGTTGCGGAAGCGGCCGCCTGCTTCGTCATATTTTCGCAAGGGAGGAGCGCGGTGATGGTGAGGATGCTGCTGATCGCTGCCGCTTTGGTCGCGGCCACCCTGACCGGCCCGGCCGTCGCGCAGACGCCGCCCGATGCTGCCGAACTCGCCGCCTATCGTGGTCTGCACGCGGCGGCGGCCTCCGGCGATGTCGCTGCCATCCGTCGCCTCGCAGGAGCCCGTGAGGGGCTTGACGCACGCGACGGCAACGGCCGCACGCCCCTGCATGTCGCGGCCTTCAGCGGGCAGGTCGAGGCGATCCGCGCGCTGATCGCCGCCGGAGCCGATCCCGGCCTGTTCGACAACCAGCGCTATGACGCCGTCACCATCGTATCGGTGAGCGACGACGTGTTGGCGCTGAAGGCCCTGTTGGCCTCGGGCGCCTCGGCAAAGCTCACCACCAGTCGCTATGACGGGACGGCGCTGATCGCCGCCGCCCATCTCGGTCATGACGGCATCGTCCGCGAGCTGATCAAGGCTGGCGCGCCGCTCGACCATGTCAATAATCTCGGCTGGACGGCCTTGATCGAGGCGGTGATCCTCGGCGATGGCGGCAAGCGCCATGTCGAGACCGTACGGTCTCTGCTCGCGGCCGGCGCCAACCGCAATCTCGCCGATCGGCAGGGCGCGACGCCGCTGCAGCACGCTCGGGCGCGGGGCTACGCTGCCATGGTCACGCTGCTGGAGGCCGGCACCCCTCGCTGATGCATACCCTCATGGCTCGCGCCTGAGCTGTCGCCGGAGCGCTTGGACTTCACGCAAATCCGCCAAGCAGTTTTGCCGGAACTGCTCTAGGCAGGCGGCTCGGCCGCGCCCATACGGCGTTGGCCAGTTCGGGGGAGCTTCATGACGATCGCCGGCTTGCTGCTGCCGTTCAGCGCGGGGCAGGTTTCAGCCTGCATCCTCGTCGTTTTCCTGACGGCGATCATGCGCGGCTATACCGGCTTCGGCTTCGCGCTGGTGGCCGTGCCGCTGCTCGCCCTGATCGCCGATCCCGTCACTGCCGTGCCGATGGTGCTGCTTCTGGAAGTGGTCGGCAGCCTGCAACTGCTGCCCGGCCTGTGGCGTGCGGCGCATCTGCGCTCGGTCCTGCTGCTCGTCGGCGGCGCGTTGCTGGCGACGCCGATCGGGCTCTATGGTCTCGCCGCCCTGCCGGCCGACGTGATGCGCCTCGTCATCGCGCTCGTGGTGCTCGCGACGACCTGCGCGCTCGCCGCCGGGCTGGAGGCGAGCCGCGAGCCGGGGGCGCCCGCGACCTTCGGCGTCGGTATCCTCTCCGGCCTGCTCAACGGCGCCGCGGCGATGAGCGGCCCGCCCGTCGTGCTGTTCTACCTGAACGCTCAGACGGCGATGCATGTCGGGCGCGCGTCCATCGTCCTGTATTTCCTGCTCTCCGACACCGTCGCGATCGGTTTCGCGGGCGCATCCGGGTTGATGGGAGCCTCGACGATCCTGCTGGCGGCCGTGACCGTGCCCGCGCTCTTCGTTGGGCAGGTGATCGGCACGCGCCTGTTCCGCTCCGCCTTGCAGCGGCACTATCGCATCGTCGCGATCGTGATCCTGCTCGCCGTCAGTGGCTTCGCCATCGTGCAATCCGTCCACGCACTTTGGGGCAGCGGCAGCTAGGCCGCATCTGGTCCCGCTTGCATTTCGGGCCGGGCGGGTATCATACGCGCGTGGCCGGGCAGCTTTTCCGTGCCCTGCACGTCTGGCACGGATACGCGATGAGCCCTACCGCTCCCGATACCGAGACCCTGACGCCGCGCCAGCGGCAGATCCTCGACCTCGTGCAGGAGCTCGGCTTTACCACGATCGAGACGTTGGCCGAGCGTTTCGGCGTCTCGGCGCAGACGGTCCGGCGCGAGATCATCAGGTTGCAGGCCGGCAATTTCCTGCAGCGCTTCCACGGCGGGGCCGGGCTCGCCTCCGGCGGCATCCGCTCGGCCTATGCCCAGAAGCTCACCGTCTCGCCGCGCGGCAAGGAGCGGATCGGCGCCGCGGTGGCGCGGATCGTGCCGCCCGGAGCCTCGGTCTTTCTCGATGTCGGCACCACTGTCGAGGCGGCGGCGCGCGCGCTCATCAACAAGCCCGGCCTCAGGGTGGTGACGGCGAGCGTCTCCGTCGCGCAGATCTTCTGCAGCCATGGCGTCTTCGACGTGGTCGTGACCGGCGGCACGACGCGCGGCGCCAATGGCTCGCTCGTCGGGCAGGCCGCGATCGCCAGCATCATGGGCTTCCGCTTCGACTATGCCTTGATCGGGCTCGGCGGCTTCGACGATGACGGCGCGCCGATGGATTTCGACCTCGAGAAGATCGCGGTGCGCCAGGCCGCGATGGGCCGTGCCCGGCAGAGCCTCGCGCTGGCCGACCGCACCAAGTTCGAGCAGACAGGCACGGCCCGCGTCGCGCCGCCCGAGGCGCTGAGCCTCGTCGTCGTCGATGCCGAGCCAAGCGCGCGCCTGCGCGCGAGCTGGGAGCGCAGCGGCACGCGCTGGCTCGTCGCCTGAAGCGGCCTGTCCTCCCGCCAAATCTTTAGCCGGCACCCTTGCGTCCATGATCGCTTTTGATCAGGATGGAAGAAATCTTACACGAGCGCCGTCAGGGCGCCGCCGTTTCCAGGGAGGTTACCATGCTGCGCGCCAAGATCGCGTCCCTATGCTTGATCGCGCTCGGCTTCGGCCTGGCCAGCCCGGCGCAGGCGCAGAATTGCCCGAGTCGCGGGACGCTCGACGCCCGCTATTGCGACGCCGATGGCGACCTGCTTGCCGACATCCCGAGCGACAAGGCGCGGCAGAAGGACCCGGACACGTTGATCTTCTCCTATACGCCGGTCGAGGATCCGTCGGTCTACGAGAACGTCTTCGCCGATTTCCTGGCGCATCTCACCAAGGTCACCGGCAAGAAGATCAAATGGTTCGGCGCCGAATCCTATGCGGCGCAGGTCGAGGCGTTGCGTTCGGGCCGCCTGCACATTGCCGGCGTCGCCAGCGGGCCGACGCCCTTCGCCGTCAACCTCGCCGGCTTCCGGCCGATCGTGGCAATGGAGAAACACGACAATTCGATCGGCTACACGCTGCAGCTGATCGTGCCCAAGGGCAGCCCGATCCAGTCGATCGCCGATCTCAAGGGCAAGCGCGTCGCCCATGTCGCGCCCTCCTCGAACTCCGGCGACACCGCGCCGCGTATCCTGTTCAAGGAGAAGGGCGTCGTGCCCGGCAAGGACTACGAGGTCCTCTATTCCGGCAAGCACGACAATTCGATCATGGGCGTGGTCAACAAGGACTATGACGCGGCGCCCGTCGCCTCCAGCGTGGTCGAGCGCATGGCCGATCGCGGCATGTTCAAGCGCGACGATATCCGCATCGTCTACGAATCCTCGCCCTTCCCGCGCACCGCCTTCGGCCTCGCCCATGACTTGAACCCTGAGCTCCAGGCCAAGATCAAGCAGGCCTTCCTCTCCTTCGACTTCCTCAAATCCGGGCTCGCCAAGGAGTTCAAGGACACCAAGGGCTTCAAGGAACTGACTTACAAAGCGGCCTGGTCGGACATCATCGTCATCCAGCGCGACAGCGGCATCACCTATACCCAGGACGGCCTGGCCAAGCTGAAGGGCGATTGATGTCGGCTGTTTCGGGGATCTCGGCCGGCGGCGCTCCGCTGCTGGCCGTCACGGGGCTGGCCAAGGTCTATCCGACCGGCAAGAAGGCGCTGGGCGGCGTCGATGTCGTGATCGACCGGCCGCAGCTCGTGGCGGTGATCGGCTCGTCCGGCGCCGGCAAAAGCACCTTCATCCGCTGCATCAACCGGCTGGTCGAGCCGACCGCCGGCAGCGTGCGGCTCAACGGCGAGGATATCGTCGCGCTCGACCGCAAGGGTTTGCGCGCGGCCAGGCGCCGGATTGGCATGATCTTCCAGGAGTACAACCTGGTCGAGCGGCTCAGCGTCATGCAGAACGTGCTCTCGGGGCGGCTCGGCTATACCGGGCTCTTCGCCTCGCTGCGCTACCGCTTCCCGCCCGAGGATATCCAGGCCGCCTTCGCGCTGCTCGACCGCGTCGGGCTCGACGGCTACCACAACCAGCGGGCGGACGCTCTCTCCGGCGGCCAGCGCCAGCGTGTCGGTATCGCGCGCGCCCTGATGCAGCGGCCGGACCTGCTGCTGCTGGACGAGCCGACCGCGAGCCTCGACCCCAAGACCTCGCGCCAGATCATGCGTCTCGTGCGCGAGCTCGTGGCCGAGCGCCAGACCCCGGCGATCATCAATATTCACGACGTCGCGCTCGCCCGCGCCCATGCCGACCGCATCATCGGCATGAAGGACGGGCTGATCGTCTTCGACGCGGAGGCCTCGGCCCTGACCGATGCGGCGCTGACCCGGATCTACGGCGAGGAAGATTGGTCGACCCCGCGGGACGAGGACGACGAGGCTCCCGCCTCGGCCGCGACGATGGCGCCGGTCGGCGCGCTGTCATGACCACGGCCGCCTCTACCTATCCCAGCCGCTGGCGCGCGCCGAGCATCTTCGGCAGCCCCGGCCGGCGGCTCGCCTTCTGGGCGCTGGTCTGCGCCTATCTGGTCTGGTCGCTCTCGACGCTCAATGTCGACACGGCCCGGATGCTGGCCGGCCTGCCGCGCGCCTGGGATATCCTGGCGCGGATGATGCCGCCCGATTTCAGCCGCTGGCACCTGCTGCTGACGGGCATGGTCGAGAGCGTGCAGATCGCCATCGCCGCGACGATCATCGGCGCGGTCCTGTCGATCCCGATCGGCATCGCTGCGGCCGCCAATCTCTCGCCGCGCCCGCTCTATCTGCTGGCGCGCGGCTTCATCGTCATCGGCCGGACCTTCCACGAGGTCATCATCGCGATCTTCTTCGTGAAGCTGTTCGGCTTCGGCCCGGTCGCGGGGCTGCTGACGCTCGCCTTCTCCTCGGCGATCTTCCTCGGCAAGATGCTGGCCGAGGATATCGAGAACATGAAGCCCGGCCCGGTCGAGGCGATCCGCGCGACCGGCGCGAGCTTCGGCCAGACGTTCTTCTACGCGGTGGTGCCGCAGGTTCTGGTCAAGACGCTGGGCGTGCTGATCTACCGGCTCGATTCCAATCTGCGGCACTCGACCGTGATCGGCATCGTCGGCGCCGGCGGCATCGGCCAGACGCTCTCGGCCTCGTTCTCGCGCTATGATTTCGACTTCGCCAGCGCGATCCTGCTGACGATCGCGGCGATGGTCGCCTTCGGCGAATGGTTCAGCGACTGGGCCCGGCGGAGGCTGAGATGACCGCGCATCAGCTCCCGCAAGGCAGCACGCCGAAGCGCAGCTATCCCGATCATTGGGAGCGCTATTCGTTGCGCGAGCGCATCGTGCAGTGGATCTGGCTCGGCGGTATTGCCATCGCCGCCGCCTGGTCGGTCTCGGCGCTCGACATCGAATGGGCCTTCTTCGCCGATGCGCATGAGCAGGCCGCCGACCTGATCTCGCGGATGTGGCCGCCGCGCTGGACCTATCTGCCGCGCATCGTCCAGCCACTGATCGAGACGCTGCATATCGCGACGCTCGGCACGATGATCGCCATCGTCTTCGCGCTGCCGGTCGCCTTCCTCGCGGCGCGCAACACCACCTACAACCAGACGACCTGGCTGATCGGCCGGGCCATGCTGGTCATGTCGCGCTCGATCAACACGGTGATCTGGGGCCTCGTCTTCGTCGCGATCTTCGGGCCGGGACCGGTCGCCGGCATCTGCGCGGTCGCGGCCCGCTCGATCGGCTTCATCGCCAAGCTCGTCGCCGAGGCGATCGAGGAGGTCGATGCGGGCCAGATCGAGGCGGTGGAATCGACCGGGGCCAGCACCTTGCAGGTCTATGGTGTCGCGATCCTGCCGCAGATCCTGCCGGTGCTGATCGGCACCTCGATCTACCGCTGGGACATCAACGTGCGCGAATCGAGCGTGCTGGGTTTTGTCGGCGCGGGCGGCATCGGTCTCCTGCTCTACGCCTCGATCAACCAGTTCGCCTGGTCGCAGGCGATCGTGATCCTGATCGCCATCCTCGGCATCGTCATCATCAGCGAGGCGCTTTCGGCTTATGTCCGCTCCCGCATTGTCTGAACCGCGGATCGAGACCGCCTTTCCAGGCGGCCTTTCGGCCCTCGTCGACCGCTATGACGGCTTCCTGCTCGATCAGTGGGGCGTGCTGCATGACGGCACCCGGCCCTATCCCGATGCGGTCGCTTGTCTCGAACGCCTGCGGGCCGCCGGTAAGGCTGTGATCATCCTGTCCAATTCGGGCCGGAGCGGGCGCGACAACGAGGCTGTGCTCGCCAGCATGGGCTTCCCCCGCCATCTCTACGACCGTGTGGCCTCGGCAGGCGATGATGCGCGCGAGGCGCTGCTGGAACGCTCCGAGCCGGCCTATCGCAATCTCGGCACGCGCTGCCTGCTGCTCGCGCGGCCGGGCGAGGATCGTCTGGCCGCCGGGCTCGGGCTGACGCTGGTCGGGTCGGCCGAGGCGGCCGACTTCCTGTTCGTGATGAGCATGGATCCCGACAGCCAGTCGGTCGCGGGCTGGAAGCCGGTGCTGGAGCAGGCCTTGCGGCGCGATCTGCCGATGATCTGCGGCAATCCCGACCGCTACCGCGTCCATGCCGACGGTACCCTCCACGAGGCGCCGGGGCTGGCTGCGCTGATCTACGAGGAGATGGGCGGGACGGTGCATTATCACGGCAAGCCGCATCCGCGAATCTACCGGAGCTGCCTGCGCTATCTCGATCGTCCGGCCGAGCGCCTGCTCGCGATCGGGGATTCGCTGGAGCACGACGTCGCCGGCGCGGCGCAGGCGGGGATCGATGTCGCCTTCATCGCGGGCGGGATCCATCGCGGTGATCTCGACTGGAGCGGGGACGGCAAGGTCGATCCCGAGAGCTGCCGCCGGCTGTTCGCACGCGAAGGCCTGCTGCCGCGCTACGGCCTGTCGTCGTTCGCCTGGGGCTGATCCGGCAAGGGCTCTTTGCGGGCTCTCGCTTCGAAGTCGGCCAGCCTCGATGTCGCTCTGCGGCTGCCGTCATTGCGAGCGTAGCGAAGCAATCCAGGGGACTGGCTGAGAAGCTGCCTCCAGTCCCCTAGATTGCCTCGTCGCTTAGCTTCTCGCAATGACGACGAATCCGTCAGGTTCGACCGAAGTCGAGCCTTCCGGACAAGCCTTCCCGTCAGGGCAAGCACCTAATAGGCGGCGTCGGTCGCGCAAGCCTCAGCCGTGCAGGCCGGCGCACGCCTTCGCGGAGGTGAAACATCCTCTTGTGAAATTTCACAACATGTCTACGCTTCCTCCCAACAGGCGCCGATCAAGAGCGCTCTCATGGAGGAAACCGGGAATGGCGCATGCTGCGGTCCAGCCCCGACAGGCCGAGGCAGAAGAGGCGAGTGCGCCCAAGCGGCGCAATCGCGTCAACCTGTTCGAGCTCGCCTATGAGCGGATCGAGGCGATGTTGGTCACCTGCGAGCTGCCGCCCGGCCGCTTCCTGTCGCTTCAGGATCTGCAGGACATGACGGGCTATGGCCGCACGCCGGTTCATCACGCCGTGAACCGGTTGGCTGCGGATACGCTGATCGTCGTCCGCCCGCGCCATGGCCTCCAGATCGCGCCGATCGACCTGGCGCGGGAACGTGTGCTGCTGCGGCTGCGCCGCGACCTCGAGCGTTTCGTCATCGGGCTTGCGGCCGAGAGAGCCGGCCCCTCCCATCGCAACCAGTTCTTGCATATCGAGCGCCTGCTGCGCGAGCGCCGCGACAACTTGAGCCTGGCGGAGTTCAACACGCTGGATCGACGGATCGACGAGACGGTGCTGGCAGCCGCCGCGGAGCCTTTCCTTCAGCACACGTTGCGCCCGCTGCATACGATCTTCCGGCGCATCGGCTTCATCTATCACAGCGCGATGCCGCAGCGGGTCAGCCTCGCCGTCTCGATCGACCACCACATCGCCGTGCTGAACGCCATCGCGGCGCGCCGGGCGGATGAGGCTGTCGCTGCCTCGGATGCGCTGATCGGTTTCGTGGACGGCATGTTCGACGAGATGGAAGCGGCGATCGATCCATCCCTGCTGGATTGCGCGGTCGAGCCGCTGCTGAAGACCTGACGGAAGGAATTATCGGACCATGCGCATTGTCTTCCACGGCGAGAACGCCGCTTCCTTCAGCCACGGCTTTGACGAGCTGGTTGGCGACAAGGCCGATATCCGGCTGCTGCCTGACCATCTCGAAGCGGGGGGCGACCAGAGGGCCTATGCCGAGGCCGAGGTCATCGTCGGCGTGAAGTTCGATGCCAATCTGCCGCAGCCCGCCGGGCTCAAGCTGTTCCATGTGCCGGGCGCCGGCTACGACATGGTCGATCTCAACGCGCTGCCAGCCTCGGCCGCAGTCTGCAACTGCTTCGGCCATGAACAGGCGATCGCGGAATATGTGATGGCGGCCCTGCTGGCGCGCAGCATCCCGCTGGCGGATGCCGACCGGCGCTTGCGGCAGGGCGATTGGGCCTATTGGGCCGGCGCGCCGGAGCGCGTCCATGGCGAGATCGCGGGCCAGACCATCGGCCTGCTCGGCTTCGGGCATATCGGCAAGGCGATCGCGGCGCGGGCCAAGGCCTTTGAGATGAAGGTCCATGTCGCCAATCGCAGCATCGTGCCGGCTTCGCCGCTGGTCGACCGCGCCTTCACGCTCGATGCGCTGGAAGAGTTCTGCGGTTCTGTCGATGTCGTCGTCGTCTCCGTGCCGTTCACCGACCAGACCAGGGGGATCGTCGGCGCCGCCGCCTTCGCCGCGATGAGACCGGGTGCCGTCGTGATCAATGTCGGGCGCGGCCCGACCATCGACGAGCAGGCGCTGTTCGATGCCCTGAGGGCCGGCCGGATCGGCGGGGCGATCATCGATACCTGGTATCGCTACCCCACGGCTGGGGACAGCACGCCGCTGCCTGCAAATCTGCCTTTCCACGAGCTTTCAAACGTTTTAATGACGCCGCATATGTCCGGGTGGACGAGCGGCACCATCAGCCGCCGGCAGGGGGTCATCGCCGACAACATCAGGCGTCGCTTCGCAGGCGAGCCGCTCGCCAACGTCGTGCGCGCCAGCGCCTGACCCGGATTTCTTCCGCAACCGGCCAACAGAAGCCGGGCCAAGACAAGCGGCGTCGCCGCAGCAGAGGAGACATCACGTGAACTTGCTCAAGCATCTCAAGATTGCCGGCCTGGCCCTCGCACTCGGCGCCGGCGTGCTCGCCGCCAGCCAGGCCTCGGCCCAGACGATGGCCGACATCACCAAGCGCGGGAAGGTCCGCATCGGCGTGCTGATCGGCGCTCCGCCTTATGGCTCGGTCGACTCGACCGGCAACGCCATCGGCTATGACGCCGACGTCGCCGCGCTCGTCGGCAAGTATATCGGCCTGCCGGTTGAGGTCGTGCAGCTGACGCCGCCGTCGCGCATTCCGGCGCTCGAAGCCAACAAGGTCGACTTCCTGGTCGCGACGCTGGCGCCGACCCCGGAACGCGCCAAGGCCGTGATGTTCACGATCCCCTACAGCGCCTTCCAGATGGGCATCTATGCCAAGAAGGGCACGGCCATCAAGGATTGGGCCGATCTCAAGGGCAAGAAGGTCGGCGTCAATCGCGGCTCCAGCGTCGAGCGCGAATTCGTCAACCGCGAGAAGGAGCTGAACCTCACCATCCTGCGCTTCGAGGACGATTCGACCACGATGCAGGCGCTCTTCTCCGGCCAGGTCGAGGCCATCGCCGGCCCCGACGCCCAGGCCAACGCCGCCATCAAGGCACGCGGCGAGACCGAGACCGAGGTCAAGTTCTTCTTCGGCATGCAGCCGAACTCGATGACCGTCCGCAAGGACGCCTACGAGCTGAAGCAGTGGCTGAACAACGTGATCTACTACATCAAGCAGAACGGCGAATTGAACGCCGTCTCCGAGAAGTGGGTCGGTGGGCCGCTGCCGCAGCTCCCCACGTTCTGATCCGACGCGTCCGGCCGGCACGGGCGTCCTCGCTCCGTGCCGGCGGTCTCAATCCGGCCGCCGGCTCTGTCCGGCGGCTGCCCAGGGCCCTGCGCGTGCCTGACCTGAGGAGGAAGTCTCCTTGCAGTTCGATCCCGTCCTCGCCGAATCCGACCTGATCCTGAAGGGGATCTGGCTGACGATCGTGCTTTCGGCCAGCGCCATCGTGCTCGGCTGCACGCTTGCGGTCCTGCTCGTGGCGCTGCGGACCCTGGCCGGGCGCTGGGCCGGCATCGTCGTCGACGCCTATGTCGAGCTGATGCGCAACACGCCCTTCCTGATCCAGCTCTTCATGATCTTCTTCGGCCTGCCGCTCCTGGGTATCCGGATGTCCGGCGTCGAGGCGGCGCTGCTGACCATGACGCTGAATCTCGGCGCCTACTCGACCGAGATCATCCGCGCCGGCGTGGAATCGATCCACAAGTCGCAGTTCGAGGCCGGCGTGTCGCTGGCGATGACGCGGCGCCAGGTCTTCCAGTATGTCGTGCTGCAGCCCGCCTTCGCCCGCGTCTGGCCAGCCTTGTCGAGCCAGTTCGTGCTGATGATGCTGGCCTCCAGCATCTGTTCCTTCATCTCGGTGCAGGAACTGTCCGGCGCGGCGGCGATCGTCGAGCAACGCACCTTCCGCTCGTTCGAGACCTATATCATCGTCACCGTGGTCTATCTGGTGATGGCGCTGTCGCTGAAGGTCTTCCTGCTCTGGCTGGGCCGCAAGCTCTTCCCGCAGGTCTCGGGCCTGTCCCGCCTCGACGCCAAGGCGGAGGCCGCCTGATGCAGACCTTCGGTTGGCCAGAGGCCATGTTCATCTTCCGTGCGGCCGGCTGGACGCTGCTGCTGACCGCGATCTCCTTCGCCATCGGCAGCCTGATCGGCGGCGCCTTCGCGATCATGCGCCTCTCGCGGATCAAACTGGCCCGCAACTTTGCCGCTGGCTACATCCTGGTGATCCAGTCGATCCCGGTGCTCATGGTGCTGTTCATGAGCTATTACGGGCTGTCGATCATCGGCATCGAATTGCCGCCTTTCTTCGCGGCCTCGGCCTCGCTCGCGGTCTATGTCTCGGCCTATCTCGCCGAGATCTGGCGCGGCTCGATCGAATCCGTGCCCTACCAGCAATGGGAGGCCTCGGCCTCGCTCGCGCATTCGCCGGCGCAGACCTACCGCTATGTCATTCTGCCGCAGGCGATCCGCATCTCGCTGCCGCCGACGGTCGGCTTCCTCGTCCAGCTCGTGAAGAACACCTCGATCGTCTCGGTCGTTGGCTTCGTCGAGCTCTCGCGTGCCGGGCAGCTCGTCAACAACGCGACCTTCCAGGCCTTCCAGGTCTTCTCGCTGGTCGCGGTGATCTATTTCGCGATCTGCTTCCCGCTGTCCCGGCTCAGCCGCCATCTCGAAAAGGTGATGAATGCCAGCCGTTCTCATTGAAGACATCCACAAGAGCTACGGCCGGCTCGAGGTGCTGAAAGGCGTCTCGCTCAGCGTCGATGCGGGCCAGGTCGTCGCGATCATCGGCCGCTCCGGCTCGGGCAAGTCGACGCTCCTGCGCTGTATCAACGGGCTCGAGACCTTCCAGTCCGGCAAGATCGTGGTCGCCGGCCACGACATGACCCAGGACCCGAAGAAGCTGCGCGAATTGCGCAAGGATGTCGGCATCGTCTTCCAGAGCTACAACCTGTTCCCGCATCTGACGGTGGGGCAGAACATCATGCTCTCGCCGCGCATCACCAAGAACGTGCCGCAGGCGCAGGCTCAGGCACTGGCCAAGGAGGTGCTGGCGCAGGTCGGCCTCTCCGACAAGTTCGACAGCTATCCCGACAATCTTTCGGGCGGCCAGCAGCAGCGCGTCGCGATCGCCCGTTCGCTGGCGATGCAGCCCAAGGTGATGCTGTTCGACGAGGTCACATCGGCGCTCGACCCGGAATTGACCGGCGAGGTTCTGCTGGTGATGGAGAAGCTCGCCAAGGGCGGCATGACCATGCTGCTGGTGACGCACGAGATGAATTTCGCGCGCACCGTGGCGGACACCACCGTCTTCATGCATCAGGGCCTGATCTGGGAGAGCGGGCCGTCGAAGGAGCTCTTCGCCAATCCGCAGACGCCGGAACTCGCCAATTTCGTCAAGGCGGGCGCTCACTGAGCATACGGAGACCCGGAAACGTGGTGGTTTATCTCGAAACCACGCGGTCGTCCCGGGCTTGACCCGGGACCCATTCCGGAACCTTGCCAATCAGCGTTCAGGCATGGATCCCGGATCTCCGCTTCGCTGCGTCCGGGATGACCCGCGCTTTTGTCGAAGGCTTCTGAAAGCGCGGCCGGCTCAGTAGACGGCCGTCGCCTCGACCTCGACCACGAATTCCGGCCGGCTGAACCCGGAGACGATGACCAGCGTCGAGGCCGGCTTGACCGAGCAGTCGGCGAGGGCCTCGTCGCGCGCCTTCATATAGGCCGGCATATGCTTTCGGTCGGTGACGAAGGCGTTGAGGCGCACGACATTCGCCAGCGACAGGCCGCCCTCGCGCAGGATCGCGGCGATGCTCTCGAAGCAGATGCGGGCCTGCTCGCCGGCATCGTCGGGAACGCTGCCGTCCGGCGCCACGCCGAGCTGGCCGGAGGTGACGAGAACGCCCTGCGCGGCCGCCTTCATGCCATGGGAATACTGCCCGAAGGGCGGGGCGAGCGAAGCGGGCGTGAGCGGCTGTTTCATGAGCTGGTGATCCGGAGGCATATCGGGCGGCTTGTTACCATGCAGGCCGGGTATTGAGCGAGGCGAGCGGGAAACGTTCGATCTCGGCGAAGAGCTCGGCCAGCCGGTCGACGGCGAAGTCCAGTGTCGCCTCGCCCTTCGCGGCGGTCGCGAGGGTGGCATCGCCGCAGGCGCCGGCGGCGTTGAGATCCTGCGCCTGCCAGCCGGGCTTGGCGCCGCCGCCGAGTGCGATATGGCGGAACCGGTCTTGCCAATCCGCGTTGGCCGGGTGGAAATCCCGCGCCTTGTCCATGACGACGTTGGGTGCGTCCAGCGCCAGCATGACGGAAGTTTCCATGTCGCCGGCATGGATGCCGTGGCGCAGTTCATGGTCGGAGTAGAGCCCCTCGGGCATGCCGAGGCCGAACCAGCTCACGCTGAAGACCAGCATGTCGTGCCGAACGCGCAATTCGCGCGCGACGATGTCCATCGTGCTGATATTGCCGCCATGGCTGTTGAGCAGCACCATCTTGCGCACGCCCGATGCGGCGACGCAGGCGCCGATCTCGCACCACATCGCGATCAGCGTAGCGGCCGAATGGGTCAGCGTGCCCGGATAGCGCGCATGCTCGTTGCTCTTGCCGATCGACTGGCGCGGCAGGAACAGCACGGGGCTTTCCTCCGGCAGCTTGCGGGCGAGGCGCTCGACGACACCGCCGACAACGGCCGCATCGACCGAGAGCGGCAGATGCGGGCCGTGCTGCTCGGTGGCGCCGACGGGCAGCACGGCGATCAGCTTGCCGTGGTCGAGCCGCGAGAAGGCCTCGCTGGTATAGTCGGACCAGTAGCGTTTCACGGTTCTCTCCTCAGCGGGCATAGAGCTTGTCGAGCCGCACCACGCGCCCGACCAGCCAGAGCGTCAGGACTGTCGCGACGATCAGCAGGGCCGAGATGGCATGGGCGGTGGGTTCGAGCGTGGTCGCTTCCGAATAGATTCGGACCGGTAGCGTGGTCATGCGCGCCGTGGTCAGGAAGCTGGTGACGGTGACCTCGCCGAAGCTCATCAGGAAGCCGATGACGCCGGCCGCGAACAGGCCGGGCGCCAGCGCCGGCAGCGTGACCAGCAGGAAGCGGCGGATCGGGCCGGCGCCGAGGCTGTCCGCCGCCTCCTCCTGCGCCCGGTCGAGCGCCTGCACCGACGTGGTCAGCAGGGCGATGACGAAGGGCAGGATGACGACGACATGGATGCCGACGAGGCCGAGGAAGGCGGGGATCGCGACATAGATCTGCAGCAGCTTGAGCATGCCGACGCCGATGACGATCTGCGGCAGGGACAGCGGCAGCAGCCAGAAGGCGAGCAAGGCGCTCCGCCCCGCGAAGGGATAGCGGGCGAGCGCGAAGGCGGCGGGCGTTGCCAATGCCAGCGCTATCAGCACCGAGACCACGGCGAGCTGCAACGAGACGAGGAAGGAGGCGGTGTAGGAGCCGCCGAACAGGACCTGCTCGTACCATTTCCAGGTGAAGCCGCGGAAGCCGGCCGCGGTCGCCAGAGGCACGTCGTTGACGCTCTGGATGACGACGAGGCCGAGCGGTAGCAGCAAAAGGCCGATGCTCGCCGCCAGCAGCAGGCGCGACAGGGTGGGGCCGACGGCCTCGGCCAGCGCAACGAACCAGCCGGGCAGGGAGAGTGGCTCGCCCGGCTTGCCGGCGCGCCAGGGCATCGCCCGGTTCAGCCCCCAGGTGCAGAGCCCGGCGAAGATCAGGCCAGCCAGGGTGACGACAATCGCCAGCGCCGAGGCGAGCGGGGCGTTGAGATTGGCGACCGCCTCCTGCATCACCAGCATCCCGATGGTCATGACCTTCTTGCCGCCGAGCAATGTCGCCGAGACATAGGCCGTGGTCGACATCAGGAAGACGATGACGGTGCCGGAGCGCAGGCCGGGCAGGGAGAGCGGCAGGTCGACCGTGAGGAAGCGCACGGCCGGGCCGGCGCCCAGGCTCTCGGCGGCTTCGTGGACGCGCGGCGAGGTGCTTTGCATGGTGTCGTAAAGCGCGATCACCATGAAGGGCATGAAGACCTGCGCCAGCCCGACGACGACCGCGCCATGGGTGAAGAGCATGCGGTTGGCGGTGGGCAGGCCGACGAGCCGGAGCGCGCTGTTGATCAGACCGTCCGGCGAGAGCAACAGCATGACGCCGAGCGAGCGCACCACGACATTGGTCAGAAGCGGGATCAGGATCACCGCGAAGGCGAGCGCACGCCACTGCACGGGCATCCGCGCCAGCCAATAGGCGAGGGGATAGCCGAGCAGGGCCGAGATCGCCGTGGTGGCGAGGCCGATCAGGATGGTTTCGTTGAGGACCTGGAAATAGAAGCCGTCCCCGGCGATCTCGGCGAATTGGGCGAGCGACAGCGGCTGGATCAGCGACGCGAACGGGTCGCCGCCCGCCTGGAGCGAGAGCAGGATCACCACCGCCAGCGGGGCGGCGAAGGCGAGCAGCAACCAGAGCGTAACCGGCGCGGAGAGCGCCGGTCCTTTCCCGCCGGTCATCCGGCGATCTCGCGGTCGATCTTGCGCTGCCAGGCCGCGCGGTTGGCGTTGATATAGGCCCAGTCGAAATCGACCATCTTGGCGATGTCGTCGCCGGCCAGCACCTTGCCCTTGAGATCGTCGGGAATGGTGATGTTGCGCACGGTCGGCGAGTAGTAGATCTCGCGGGCGAAGGCGAGCATGCAGGGCTCGGACAGGTGGAGGTTGATCCACTCCTCGGCCAGGACCTGGTTGCGGGTGCCTTCGGTGATGCAGCCGACATTCATCGAGATGGCCTGACCCTCGACGGGGTCGGCGATGACGATGTTAGGGTTCTTGGTCTCCGCGTATTTGCGGGTGAAGGAGGCGAACTCCACGCCGATGTCGCAGATGCCCTGGTCGAACATGTCGTAGAGCTGGACCTGGCTCGAATGGATCGCGGCGAAGGGCTTCAGCTGCTTCACCTTCTGGATCACCATGTCGAAATCCTTCTCGGTGCCGCCGAAGGTGCGTGCCGTCATCATCAGCGCGGCGATGCCTTCGGTGCCGAGACCTTCGGGCCAGCTCACGCGGCCCTTCCACTCGTCGTTCCAGATGTCCTTCCAGGAGGTCACCGGCTTCTTCGCCTTGCGGCCGTCATAGACGATGGTGCAGGGGTTGAAGGCGACGCCGTAGCCGCCGATCTTGGCGGGCTCGTAGAGATGCTCGTATTGCGGCACCGCCTTGCTCGGCGCCTGCGTGACCTTGGCCTGCAGCGCCTCGCGGCTCTCATAGATGTTGAGATAGATGACGTCGAAGCTCGGCCGGCCGCGCTCGGCATAGGCACGGGCGCGGCGCTCCAGCGTGTTGCCGAGGACATAGCTGACCTTGCAGCCGTATTTCTCGACCAGCGGCTTCTCGACATGCTCGCGCACGATGCGCTCCTGCGCGCCGCCCCAGATGCCGACGACGAGTTCGTCGCCCTTCTTGGGCTGGGCGCGGACCGGCGTGATGAAATGCACGGGGGCAGTGAGGCCGGCGCCGAGCACCAGCTTGTTGAAGGTCCTGCGGGAAGGCGTCACGGCTGGCACTCCTGTCAGATGAAGGTGGCGCCGCCGGGCAGCGCGATGACGCTGCCGGGAGCACCCACGGGTGGGGGCGGGATATCGGAAGGCAGGATCAGGCGGATTGTGCCGGCCTCGCTCGCGAGGTCGACCTCGAAGCTCTCGCCGAGATAGGCGACCGACGCGATCGTGCCGGAGACGCGCAAGGGTCCCTGCGGCTTGTCCGAGAGGCGCAGGCGCGAGGCCCGCAGGACGAGCCGCCCGACGCCGTTCGGCGCAAGCTCGCAGGTCAGCCCCGGCGCATGGAACAGGCCGTTTTTCGTGCTTCCCGCGATCACCGTCCGGGCGCCGAGGAAGCTGGCGGAGAATTCCGAGGTCGGCGCGTCGCAGAGCTGGCGCGGCGTGCCGAGCTCGCGGATGACGCCCTTCTCCATCACCGCGACGCGGTCCGACATGGCCAGCGCCTCCTGCTGGTCATGGGTGACGAAGATGGTGGTGATGCCCAGGCGCTGTTGCAGCGAGCGGATCTCGTTGCGCATGTCGGCACGCAGATTGGCGTCGAGATTGGAAAGGGGCTCGTCGAGCAGCAGCACCTCGGGCTCGACCACGAGGGCACGGGCGAGCGCGACACGCTGCTGCTGGCCGCCCGAGAGCTGGGACGGATAGCGCTCGGCATAGCCGCCAAGCCCCACCGTCTCCATCGCGGCCCGCGCCCGTTCGCGCCAGACCTGCTTCGGCAGGCGGCGCATGCGCAGGCCGAAGCCGATATTGTCGAGCACTGTCAGGTGCGGGAACAACGCGTAGGATTGGAAGACCACGCCGATATTGCGCTGGTAGGGCTTGCGATGGGTAATGTCGCGCCCGGCGAGCAGCACGCGGCCGCCTGTCGTCGGCACGAAACCGGCGATCATGCGCAGCGTCGTCGATTTGCCGCAGCCGGAGGGCCCAAGGAGGGAGAGCAATTCGCCTTTGCCGATCTCCAGCGAGAGCCGGTCGACTGCGAGCGCGCCGCCATAGCTCGCGCTGAGGGAGTCGAGGGTGAGATAGCCGGGATCGGCCGTCATCGCCCTGCCTCGCCCCGGCCGGTTTCGATCAGCAGTTGGCTCGGCATGGTCCCGCCCTGTCCGTGGCCGCCTGGATACCCAGATCGACGGCACTATGGAGCGTAGCCGGCACAACAGGAAGCTTATGGCGGATTATGATCGGTATATCGCCACGCTTATTCTGCTGGCATCGCTTCGCGGCGCGGTGCCTCGTGAGCGAGGTCGTTCAGCGCGTGGTCGAAGCGCTTCGCCTCCTGGCGGATCAGGTTGCGCAGCCACTGGTTCGGCCGGCTGGCATGGGCGCGTTCGTGCCACTGCATGTAGAGCTGCATCTCACCGAATTCGCGCGGTGCGGGCACGACCGTCAGTTCGCCGAAGCCGGCCGTCTCGGCGATATAGTCGGCATAGGGCTTGGCGGTGCTGAAGACGAGATCGGTCCGGCGCAGCAACTGCGGGATCTGGGCGTATTCGGGCACGGTGACGCCGACGCGCCGGCGCAGGCCCAGTCGCGCCAGCGGCGCGTCGATCGGGCTATACGCCGCATTGGCGATCGGTGTCGGCGAGACGTGGTCGTGTTTCATGTATTCGTCGAGATCGATCCGGGACAGGCCGGCGAGCGGATGGTCCTTCCGCATCACGCAGGCGATGCCGCAATGGAGCAGCGTGCTGGAACGCAGATTGCCGGGCGGGGCGAGCCAGCTGCCGATCACGAGGTCGGTCCGCTCGCCGAGTTCGCCGGCGAGATCGGTGCGTTCGGTCGGAGCGTAGAAGTCGACGCAGATGCCGGGCGCTTCGCGGCGCATGCTCGCGACCACCGCCGGGATCAGGAAGGCGCCGAAGCTGTTCATGGTGGCGACGCGCAGCCGCAATTCCGCGGTCGCGGGATCGAAATCGCGGCCCGCTTCCGTGGCCTCGGTGAGCTGCCCGAGGACGGCTTCGAGCAGAGCCTGGATCTCACGTCCGCGCTCGGTCGTGACCCAGCGCTGGCCGGAGCGGACGAGGAGCGGGTCGCTGAACACGGCGCGCGCCCGCTTGAGGCTGAGGCTGACCGCCGGCTGGCTGTGGCCGAGCAGGGCCGCCACCCGCGAGACATTCTTCTCCTTCAGCAGGAGATAGGTCGCCCGCAGCAGGCGGACGTCGATATTCGGATCAAGGCCCTGGTACATCGGGGGCATTCCTTCCGGGCGGCGGATCCGGACGAAACCTAGCGCCCGCGGATGCCCAGCGGAAGTCATGCAGGCCCCGGGCGCGCTCTGCTTCGGACGGGAGAGCGGCGCGGCGTTTTAGAGCGTCTGCGTGACCTTGCGCAGATGCGGCGGGCGGTCGGGGTCGAGCCCGCGCGCGGCCGCGAGCGCGGCGATGCCGCCGTAGAAGGCGCGCGCCTGCAGCAGCGGCATCAGCGCGGCCGGGCTCTCTGCCGGTACGGGCAGGGCGATGCCCGGCACGACATCGGAGCCGGCATAGGCGATATCGGCGCCCAGCCCGGCGAAGGTGCGGGCGATCGAAAGCGTGCTCTCGCTGCCTTCGTCCGTGGGGTCGAGGACCAGTGCCGGGAAGCCCGGTCCGACCAGCGCCAGCGGGCCATGCAGCACCTCGGCGGCGCTGAAGGCTTCGGCATGGATGCGGCAGGTTTCCTTGAATTTCAGCGCCATCTCTTGGGCGATGCCGAGCCCGAGCCCACGGCCGATGACATAGAGGCTCGTCGCGTTCTCGAGGCGCCGGAAGAAGGGTGACCAGTCGCAGAGTCCGGCCTGACGGAGCAGCTCGGGGGATCTCACCAGCGTGTCCGCAAGGTCGCGCTCGCAGCTCCAGGCGGCGGCGAGATGGAGCAGCGCGATGCCGGTGGCGAGGAAGCTCTTGGTCGCGGCGACGCTGGTCTCCGAGCCGGCGGCAAGCGGCAGGGCGACATCGACCAATGCCGCGAGCGGCGATTCCATATCGTTGATCAGGCCGACCGTGAGCGCGCCGCCACGCTTGGCGGTCTCGGTGAGTTGCAGCGCGTCCGGGCTGCGGCCGGATTGCGAGGCGGCGATGAAGACGGCACCCGAGAGATCGAGCTCCTCGCCATAGACCGAGGCGAGGCTGGGGCCGAGCGAGGCGACGGGCAAGCCGAGCGTGCGCTCCAGCAGGTATTTGCCATAGGTCATGGCGTGATCGGAGGAGCCCCGCGCACAGGTTGCGATGAAGGCGGGTTTGCGCCGCCGGAGCTGTTCGCCCAGCTGCGCCATGGCGTCGGCATTGGTCGAAATCTGGCGGGCAGCGACCTCGGCCGCTTCGGCCGCCTCGCGGGTGAGAAGGGCTTCAGGCATCGATCCGGTCATCGCTGTGCAGCAGGTTCTGGCTCATGGCATCGACATCGGCACGGTCGAGCCGCATCCCGGCTCCGCCAACCGAACGCACTGACAGCGTGCCGCAGGCGATGCCCTCCGCCAAGGCCTGTTCGCGGGAGGCCTCGGCGAGCCAGGCAACGAGGAAACCGGCATTGAAGGCGTCGCCTGCTCCCGTCGTGTCGAGAACCGGTCCACCCTCGGGCGCGGGCAGGGTGATGGCGTCGTCGCGCTGGAACAGTCGCGCGCCGTTGCCGCCGTCCTTGATGACGACGATCGGGAAATACTGGGCAAGGCGGCGGCCGGCCTTGTCGAGGTCATCGCAAGCGGTGATCACGCGCGCCTCGGCCGCGTTGGGCAGGAAGATATCGGCGCCGGCGGCGCGCGCGATCAGGTCGGGCCGGCGGATCCAGTCATCGTCCCAGCTCGGATCGAGCGAGACGGTGAGGCCGGCATGCTTCGCCCGGTCGATCAGGTCGGGGATTTCGGCGAGCGTCGCGAATTCGGCGATGTGGAGATGGCGTGCGGCCGGGTCTGCGAGGGCTACGTCCAGCGTCGCCGGGCGGGCGCTGCCGGCGCGCCGGGACAGGAAGGCACGCTCGCCGTCCTGCACCATCACAACGGTCGGCTGCGGGCCTGCCTCTGGCGTGCGTTCGAGCCAGCGGAGGTCGACGCCGCTTTCCGTCAGCGCGGGCGCCAGCGTGCCGGAGAGCGGGTCCGTGCCGAGGCGGGCGAGCAGGCCCGCGCGTGTTCCGAGCGCGGCGAGATGGGCGGCCGTGATGAAGCCGCCACCGCCCGGCACGATCGCCACCGTCTCGGCGAAACGCTCCTCGCCGAGACGCGGCATTGCGTCGAGCCCCCGGAAGACGATGTCGCAGTAGAGCCGGCCGATGCTGAGGACGAGGTCGCGGCCGACGCTCATAGGGCGCGCTCGGTTGCCGCGTCGAACAGGCGCAAGGAATCGATGCCGGCGCCGAGCCGGACTTCGTGGCCAACGACCGGCGGCGCCTTGGCCGAGGCAGAGGCGAGGATAAGGCCGTCGCCATGCTCGACATGGACGAAGGTCTCGGACCCCAGCGGCTCCACCACCGCGACCTTGCCGGTGAGCACGAGATCGGCGGTTTCACCGGCCGCGAGCACGCGCAGTTCCTGCGGGCGGACGCCGACCAGCACCTCGGCGGGGAGCGGCGTGGGGCGGGACGGCAGAGCGATGGCGTTGCCGGCCAACTCCAGCTTCGGCTTGCCATCGGCGGTGGTCGT
The DNA here is from genome assembly GCF_057809495.1 of Allobosea sp. FG18. Classification (NCBI taxonomy): domain Bacteria; kingdom Pseudomonadati; phylum Pseudomonadota; class Alphaproteobacteria; order Hyphomicrobiales; family Alloboseaceae; genus Allobosea; species Allobosea sp. FG18. The sequence continues at coordinate 103,250 of NZ_JBMDKB010000005.1, read as the reverse complement.
CCTGGCCGGCAGGATGTTCATCGTCGGCGAGCCGATGAAGCGGGCGGTGAAGACATCGGCCGGTTTCTCGTAGAGCTCCATCGGCGCGCCGACCTGGAGGATTCGGCCGTCGCGCATCACCACGATCCGGTCGGCCAGCGTCATCGCCTCGACCTGATCATGGGTGACGAAGACGATGGTGCGGCCGAGCCGCTGGTGCAGGCGCTTGATCTCCAGGCGCATCTGCGCACGCAACTGGGCGTCGAGATTGGAGAGCGGCTCGTCGAAGAGGAAGGCCGAGGGGTCGCGCACCATGGCGCGGCCGATGGCGACGCGCTGGCGCTGGCCGCCCGACAATGCCGAGGGCTTGCGCTCCAGCAGCGGTTCGAGGCCAAGGATGCGCGCGGTCTCCTCGATGCGGCGGCGCTTCTCGGCCTTGTCGAGCTTGGCCGTATAGAGGCCGAAGCCGATATTCTCGGCGACGCTCATATGCGGGTAGATCGCGTAGTTCTGGAACACCATGGCGATGTTCCGCTCCTTCGGCTCCAGCCGGTTCACGGGCCGCTCGCCGATGGTGATGGTGCCGCCGTCGATCTCCTCAAGACCGGCGATCATGCGCAGGGTGGTCGACTTGCCGCAGCCGGACGGGCCGACGAAGACGACGAATTCGCCGTCCTCAATGGCAAGGTCGATGCCGTGAACGACCTGCGTCTTGCCGTAGCGCTTGACCAGCCCCTGAAGCTCGATACCCGCCATCAGGCTGCTCCCATCAGATCCGCGAAGGCGGCGTCGAGTTCATGGCGCGCGGAAGCCTCGCGTGCGGCGGTTGCAGTCGCAGCGAGGCCGGCAGCCACCAGCACGCCGCGATAACCCGCAAAGGCGGCGGCCAGCGCCTGCGGCCCCGGCCCGCCGAAGCGCTCGCGCACCGCGACGAAATGTTCGGGCGAGACGGCCTCGGCGAAGGCGGCTTCGGTCAACGCCGGCTCGCGGCCGGCATGCTCGCGGAAGGCCTTGCGGAAGGGGGCATAGCCGTCGCGCGGCAGGTCGCCATCGGCTGCGACCACGGCGCGCGCGACATCGGCGGCGATCTCATGGGCGGTGCGGAAGGACAGGCCTTCCGACCGGACCAGCGTGTCGGCAAGCTCGGTGATGGTGATGCAGGAGCGGCGGATGTTCTCGGCGACGCGCCGCCCGTCGACCTGTAGCGCCGGCAGCAGCACGGCGAGGAGGCCGAGCACGCGCTCGCCGGTGGCGAAGGCCTGGTAGCCGGCCTCGTTGGTTTCGCCCTCGGCATCGTTCATGTCGGTGAAGGGCGTGTTGTGGACGATGTCCCTGACCATCCGGGCGCGCGCCACGGTCTGCGATGCCAGATGGCGCAGATGCTCGATCGGCACGGGATTGCGCTTCTGCGGCATGATCGAGGAGATCTGCACGAAAGCATTGGGCACGTAGAGCTGGCCGACCTCGAAGGCGGTCCAGACCTGCAAATCCTGGATCAGGCGGCCGAGATGCAGGAAGACGAGCTCGACCGCGCTGTAGGTCGCGGTCAGGTAGTCGATCGCGGCGATGCAGCCATAGGAGTTCTGCAGCGGGGCCGAAAAGCCGAGCAGATGCGCGACGCGGGCGCGATCGAGCGGGAAGCCCGAGGTGGTGATCGCGGCCGCGCCCATCGGCGAGAGATCGAGCAAGGCGCGCGCCTGCACCAGTCGCTCATGGTCACGCAGCATCACTTCGATCGCGGCGGAGAGGTAATGGCCGAAGGTGGTCGGCTGGGCCGGCTGGCCATGGGTATAGGCGACGATCAGCGTCGCCTTCTCGCGCTCGGCGAGATCGAGTGTCGCGGTGATCAGGGCGCGTAGCAGGCCGGCCATATGGTCGAGCCGCGGCTTGAGGGCGAGCTTGAACAGGGTGTGGTCGATATCGTTGCGCGAGCGGCCGGTATGGAGGCGCCCGGCATCGTCGGCCGGGAGACGCTTCTTCAACTCGGCCTCGATCAGGAAGAAATAATCCTCGACCGTGCCATCATAGCTCAGCGCGGCTGGGTCGATCTCGTTGTCGATGTCGGCGAGCGCGCGGGCGATGCGGCCGGCCGTGGCGCGTGGCAGGATGCCGGTCTCAGCCAGCATGACGAGATGCGCTCGGTCGATGGCGCGGAAGCTCTGGACATGATGCGTCTTCGCGCCGTCGAAGAGCGGGCGCAGCACCATTTCCTTGTAGACGGGATCGGGGAAGACGGACGTGTCGCTCGCCCGTGGATCGGTTTTCGTCATGGCAATCAGCCCTTGAGACCGGCGAGGACCACGCCGCGCACGATATAGCGCTGGAGCAGCAGGAAGACGGTCAGCGTCGGCAGGGTCGCGAGCGCGGCACCCGTCATGATCAGCTCCCACTGGACCTGCGATTCCACCGCAAAGCTCGTGAGGCCGACCGGCAAGGTGTAGAGTTCCTTTGATGTCGTCACGATCAGCGGCCAGATGAAGGCGGTCCAGTTGCTGAGGAAGGTGAAGATCGCCAGCGCCGAGAGGGCGGGCGTCACCAGCGGCATGGCGATACGCCAGAAGATCGCGAATTCGTTGAGGCCGTCGATGCGGGCGGCTTCGAGGAAGTCGTTCGGCACGGTCTCGAAGAACTGCTTCATCAGGAAGGTGCCGAAGGCCGTCATCATGCCCGGGAACATGATGCCCCAATAACTGTCGAGCCAGCCGAAGTTCTTGGCCATGACATACCAGGGGATGACCAGCATCTCGGTCGGGATCATCAGCGTCGAGAGGATGGCGATGAAGACGAGATAGCGGCCGCGGAACTGGAACTTCGCGAGGGTGTAGCCGACGAGGCTGTCGAAGAAGACGTTCGACAGCGTGACCGCGACCGCGATGCCGAAGGAATTGGCGAACCAGCGCAGGAAGCGGCCGTCCGAGAGCACGGTGACATAGTTTTGGAGCGTCGGATGGGCCGGGAAGAAGGCGAGATCGTAGATCTCGGAGGAATCCTTCAGCGAGGTCGCGAACATGAAGGCGAGCGGCGTCACCATCAGCAGGCCGCCGCCGAAAAGCAGGAGCCAGGTGAGGAGGCGGCCGGGCTCGATGCGCAGGGCCAAGGGGGAGGCGGCGGCGCTCATCAGCGGTCTTTCAGCAGCCGAAGCTGCAGCAGCGAGACCACGAGCAGCACGAGGAAGAGCACGACGGTCTGGGCCGCGGCATAGCCCATGTCGAAGGAGGAGAAGGCCGTCTGATAGATCATCAGCACGAGCGGCTTGGTGGCGTTGAGGGGCCCGCCGGGGTCGCTGCTCGTCTGGCTGGTCATGTTGTAGACCTGATCGAAGATGCGCAGGAACCCGATCGAGGAGAAGACGACGAGGAAGACGATTGTCGGCTTGAGCAGCGGCAGGGTGATGCGCCGCAGGATCGTTCCGTTCGAGACGCCGTCGATGCGGGCGGCCTCGTAATAGGTCGTCGGGATCGCGCGCAGGCCGGCCATGAAGATCACGACCTGGAAGCCGAGCCCCGCCCAGATCGCGGGTGCCAGCACGGCCGGCAGCGATTGCGTGGTCGAGCGCAGGAAGGGCTGCTGGGCGATACCGATGCCGGCGAGCAGGTTGTTGAACAGGCCGATCGGCACCGGCTGGTAGAACCAGCGCCAGACCCAGGCCATCGCCGCCGCGGTCGTCAGGAAGGGCAGGAAATACAGCGCCCGGATGAAGCCGTGCAGGAAGCGCACGCGGTCGAGATGATAGGCGATGGTGAAGGCGAGCAGCAGGCTGATCGGCGTGCCCAGCAGCAGGTAGAGCGCGGTGTTGCGGAAGACCTGCCAGAAGACGGGATCGGCCATCAGCCGCTTGAAATTGGCGAGCCCGATGAAGGAGGGCTTGGTCAGCAGGTTCCAGTTAGTGGTCGCGATCCAGAACGCTTCAAGCGTCGGATAGAAGCGCACCACCGCATAGAACAGCACCGGCACGGCCAGGAAGGACCAGGCCCAGAGGACCTGCTTCTGGCGCATGCCGAGGCCCGAAGAGGGGCGGGCGCCGGAATCGGCGGCTTTCTGAGACAAGCTCATCGTGACCATTCCGAAGCGTGCGCGGGAACCGTCGCGTCATCCCGGACAAGCGGCGAAGCCGCGCCGATCCGGGATCCATCGTCGAGCGTCGGAGCACTATGATGGATCCCGGCGCTCCGCTGCGCTGCGGCCGGGATGACGGCGTGGTTCACGCGCGGGCTCTCACTTCTTGTAGAAGCGGTCGAGGATGGCCTGCTCGGCCTTGGCGGACTCCGCCAGCGCGGCCTTGGCGTCCTGGTTCTGCAGCAGCACGCGGTTGATCATGTCGAGCGAGACCTGGCGCTGAGCCAGCTCGTCGACGAAGACCGTGGCGTGCGCGTAGTTGAGCGCCTTGAGGAACGGCCCGTAGACCGGGTGGTTCAGGTTCTTCTCGGTCTCGGCCGCTTCCTTGCGGGCTGGCAACTCGCCGACGGTCTCGAGCCAGAGCTGCATCGCCTCGGGCGTGGTGACGAAGGCGAGGAACTTCTTGGCCGCTTCCAGCTTCGGGCCGGTCGGCTTGGTGGTGATGGCGTTGACCCAGTAGCTGGCGAAATTCGCCTTCTTGCCGTCGGCCGAGGCGGGCAGTTCCGCGACGCCCCATTCGAAGGCCTTGATGCCGCCGAAGGCGCCGAGGCGGAAGGAGCCGTCGATTGTCATCGCGGCGCGGCCGGCGCGGAAGGCGGCCTGGCCCTCGTCCATGAAGCCGACCTGGCCGACCTTGTGAGTGCGCTGGAGATCGGCATACCAGTTCAGCGACTTGGCGCCGACCTCGCTGTCGTAGGTGACCTTCTTGTTGTCGTCGCTATAGGGCGCGCCGCCATTCTGGCGCAGCAGCGTCTCGCGCCACCAATGGTAATCCTGGCCGGGGAAGTCAAGCGTGATGCCGGCCGAGAGCATGTTGCCGGCGCCGTCGCGCTTGGTCGTCTTCTTGGCGAAGTCGAGCAGTTCGTCGACGGTCTTCGGCGGCGTGTTCGGGTTGAGCCCCGCCTCCTGGAAGAGCTTCTTGTTGTAGAACAGCGCGAGCGAGCGCACCGCCGTCGGCAGGGCGTAATACTCGCCGTCGCGCTTCATCGCCGAGACGATCGGATAGAATTCCTTCTCGATCGCGGCAGGCGGGAAGGCGTCGCGCGGCAGCGGCTGGATGAACTTGGCGCCGACGAAATTGTCGAGCCAGCCATAGAAGAGCTGCACGACATCCGGGCCCTGGCCAGCCGGCATCGCTGCGGCGATCTTGGTCTGGTAGTCGGCATAGGGGAAGGTCGTCTGCTTGACCTTGATATTCGGATTGGCGGCCTCGAAGCGCTTGATCAGCTCGGTCATCGCCTTGACGCGCGCGTCGAAGACATACTGCCAGTACTCGATCTCGACGGTCTGCGCCTTCGCGCCGGCGACCGCGCCGACCGAGACCATCAGACCCAACAGCATCCCGCGTAAGCCGCGCATGACCCTCTCCCCTGATTTCAGCGTCCTCCGTCCCTGCCGGCGGACGGCATTCGGGAGGCTCGCCGATATCGTCGTCTTGGCGGCCGGCGGCTGTCAATCAATTAATTCACTTGAGTTGGATTAATTGCCGGAGCAGGCTGTCGACCCGATCCAACGCGACAGCCTATGCCGAACCGTTCCGTCCCTCCCTCCCGCAGCGTCGCCGTCGGCACCAACCCCGAGCGGACGCGCAGCCATAACCGCCGGGTGGTGCTGGAAACCGTACGCCAGCACGGGCAGCTCGGCCGGTCCGATATAGCGGTCCTGACGAAGCTAACCGCGCAGGCGGTCTCGAACATCGTCGCCGAATTGGTCGAAGAGGGCTTCCTGACCGAGCTCGGCCGGCGCCGGACGGCGCGGGGCCAGCCGCCGGTGGAGTTCGCGGTCAATCCCGAGGGCGGGATGACTGCGGGGATGGAAATCGCGGCCGATCACGTCACCACCGTCCTCGTCGACCTCGCCGGGCGGGTCAGGGCGCAGCGCATCGCGCCTCTCGCGGACACGACCGTCGCGGGCGTGCAGAAGATGGCTGCGGCAGAGCTGGCAGCGGTCAGGCGCGAGGCCGGCCTGCCCGAGCGCCTGCTCGGCTGCGGGGTGGTGATGCCAGGCCCCTTCGAGATCGAGGGCATGAACTCGGTCGGGACCTCGCCGCTGCCCGGTTGGGCCGGGCAGGATGCCGCGCAGCTTCTGCAGGACGCTCTCAACACGCCGGTGGTGATCGAGAACGACGCCAATGCGGCGGCGGTTGGCGAGCATCTCCATGGGCTCGGCCGCAACCTGCGTCATTTCTGTCAGATCTATTTCGGCGCGGGCCTTGGGCTTGGCGTCATCGTCGCAGGCCAGCCCTATCGCGGGGCCTTCGGCAATGCCGGCGAGATCGGCCATATCCCGGTCGTTCGCGATGGCCGCGCCTGCGCCTGTGGCGGGCATGGCTGCCTCGAACGCTATGCCTCCTTCCATGCGCTGGCGGAGACCTTGCGCGAGGCCGGGCTCGCCGAGGTTGGGCCGGAGGAGGTCGCGCGCCTGCATGGGCAGGGCCATCCCGCCTTGTCCGGTTGGATCGCGGAGGCAGCCGGGCTGCTGGCGCCGGTCGTGACGATGCTGGAGAACCTGTTCGACCCGGAGACCGTCATCCTCGGCGGTGAGATGCCGGACACGGTGATCGATGCGCTGATCGCGGCGATGTCACCTCTGCCGATCTCGGTGGCGAACCGGCCGGGGCGGACGATCCCGCGCGTCCAGCGCGGCGCGACCGGGCGCTTGACGGCGGCGCTCGGTGCGGCGGCGCTGCCCTTGCTCGACACGATGACGCCGAAGCTCGACCGCGTCAGTCTTGCGCCGGAAGCGGTTGCCTCGCCCGCGGGCTGACGAGGCTCCTGCGTTCACGGACCGGGGATGCTGTTTGCCCTCGATCAAGGAAGCAACCGGCCAAACCAGCTAGTCAGCGGGCTCCAGGACAACAGCCCGGAGCTGACCGATGCAGGCCGCGCCATACCGAGATGAACGGCTTCCGCGCTATACGAGCTATCCGACCGCCCCGCATTTCAGCGCTGCCGTCGATGCGAAGAGCTATGCCGGCTGGCTGAAGGAGCTGACGGCGGGGACCACCGCCTCGCTCTATCTGCATGTGCCGTTCTGCCGTTCGATGTGCTGGTATTGCGGCTGCCACACCACGGTCGCGCTGCGCAACGGGCCGATCGTCGATTACCTCGCGGCCTTGCGCGGGGAGATCGCCCTGGTCGCCGAAAGGCTTTCCGCGCCGCTCGATGTGCGCCATGTCCATTTCGGCGGGGGCACGCCGACCATCCTCGACCCCCAGGATTTCGTCGCGCTGGTCGCGTTGCTGCGGCAGCATTTCCTGCTGCATCCGACCGCCGAGATCGCGGTCGAGATCGATCCGCGCCGGCTTGAACCCGGCATGATCGCCGCGCTTGCCGAGGCCGGGGTCAACCGCGCGAGCCTCGGCGTGCAGAGCTTCGACCCTGCCGTGCAGAAGGCGATCAACCGCATCCAGAGTGTCGAGCAGACGGCGGCGGTCGTCACCGGCCTGCGCGGCGCCGGCATCGCAGCGGTCAGCTTCGACCTGATCTACGGGCTGCCGCGGCAGACGCTCCAGTCCTGTCTCGACACCGTCGAGCAATGCCTGGCGATGCGGCCCGACCGGTTCTCGATCTTCGGCTACGCGCATGTGCCCGAATTCAAGAAGCACCAGCGCCGCATCGTCACCGCCGAGCTGCCGGATGGCGAAGCGCGGCACGAGCAGGCCGAGGCGATGGCGCAGCGGCTCGTGGCGGCCGGCTATGTTCGCATTGGGCTCGACCACTTCGCTCTACCGGATGATCCGATGGCGTGCGCCCTGGTGCAGGGCGGGCTCCATCGCAATTTCCAAGGCTACACCACCGACCGCTGCGAGGCGCTGATCGGCTTCGGCGCTTCGGCGATCGGGCGATTGCCGCAGGGCTACGTCCAGAACGAGGTGGTGATCGGCCGCTATGCCGAGCAGATCGCCGACAGCGCCCTGCCGACGGCGCGTGGCTATCGCCTCACCGCCGAGGATCGTCTGCGCGCCGAACTGATCGAGCGGGTGATGTGCGATCTGACTGTTGATATCGATGCGGTCTGCGCCCGGCATCAGGCCGATCCGAGCATCCTCGAAAGCTCCTTCCAACGGCTCGGTCAGCTCTCGCAGGAGGGCGTGGTGCGCCTCGACGGCCACCGCGTCTCGCTGCCGGCCGAAGCGCGCTTGCTGGTGCGCAAGGTCGCATCGGCGTTCGACGCCCATCTCGACCAGCCACCGCGGCAGTATAGCCGCGCGGTTTAGGTAGGGATTTTCTGAAGCGCTCCTGACCGGAACCACCCTTGTTATTCCGGGGCGCGCCATAGGCGCGAACCCGGAACCCACGACGGGGTGAGCTGCCCGGAGCGAGACGCGTAAGGCTGCCCCCAGTCGTGGATTCCGGGTTCTTCGCTGTGCGAAGCCCCGGAATGACAAGACGCAGCGCCGAGCAGCGATCAGCATCACCCGGCGATTGCGATCCTCAATCCCGCCAGCGTGCTCAGCACCGCCGCATAGCCGATCAGCGCGATCGTAAGCACCGGGCTCGCCCGATGCAGGCGCATGAAGCCGAGGACGACGAGTCCGGCCTTGATCAGGCTGAGAGCGGCGATGGCGAATCCGCGCGGCCCGGCCGGCAGCTGCGTTGCCGCGAGCAGGCTCGCGCCGGTGGCGAGAAGCAAGGCGAACAGGATGGCAGGGAAGGGGAGGTCGCGCGCCGGCATCGTCTCAGCCCAGATAGATGACCGGCAGGATCAGCAGCCAGACGAGATCGACGAGATGCCAGATCGTGGCGACCGTCTCGACTGGTCGCGGCGCCGGGCGCCAGGCGACCATGAGCAGCAGGATCGCGACGAACAACACATGCGCGAGATGGAAGCCGGTGATCAGCAGATAAAGCTCGAACAATCGGTTCTCGCTTGTGGCCAGTACCGGCAATTCATGGCTGAAGGCGGCGAGCTTCAGCGCGCAGAAGGCGAAGCCGCCCAGCGCCGCGAAGATGAGGTTCCGGCGCGAGGCTCGTCCTGATGCGGCCAGAGCCGCGAAGAAACCGCTAGTCAGCAAAGTCGCCGTCGCGACGCTGGCCAGCGGCAAGTCGAGTTCGCGGTGGAACGCGACGTGTGCCGGTGGGTCTAGCCAGGCGATCAGCAGGAAGGCGCCGAGCAGGGCGCCGAAGACGACGAACTCGCTCCAGACGAGGATCCAGAGCAGGAGTTCCATGCCGGTTTCGGGAACCGGCTTCGCACCGTCGAGGCTGCCGCTGGCAACCGCGACGGTCATGCCGGCAGCAGCCGGTTCAGACCGGCCGGCAGGCGGTCGCGCCAACTCCGCTCGCGGACGAGGCGGAAGCCGAGATTGTCGGGCGGGGTGCCGACCGAGCAGCCGCCGCTCTTCGGGTTGCGGATGAAGAAGGTCATCGGCGCGCGGTGCTGGCCCTCGACGACATAGATGCCGCAATTGCTAGTCTCGCCAGTCGTGCGGCCGGCAGCGTCCTGCGAAACGCGGCGCAGACAGGTCTGCGTCCACTCCCAGACATTGCCGGCGATGTCGTGGACGCCATGTTCATTGGCGCCGAAACTGCCGACAGGTCGTGGGGCGGGGTCGCTCGCGGCTTTGCGGTTGGCTTCGCGCTCGTAATCGGCAAGCCAGCGCTGGGCCGGATTGTTCGCATCGGCATCGAAGCCGCGGGCATCGTCGACGAGGCGCGAGCCGGCGGCATGGGCCCATTCCCGGTCCGTCGGCAGGCGCCAGACCGTGCCGGTTTCCCGCGTCAGCCAGGCGGCATAGTCGCTGGCATCGGCATGGCTGACGCCGGTCACGGGCAGGTCGCCGCGTGGTGCCGGGCTGTCGAGGCGCTTGCAGGCGCCGGCCGCGATGCAGCGCGCGTAATCGGCGGCGCTCACCTGATAGCGCATGATTTCGAGGGGCTGTGTGATCCTGACCGTAACACGCGGCGCATCGACCGGGCGGCCAGCGCGGCTGTATTCGCCATCGAGCCGGTGCAGCAGTGTCGCGGGCGGCACGATCGCCGTTTGCGGCAGCGGAAAGGCGGGGGCTGGCCGGCGGATCGGCGCGGCCAGCAGGAGGGCAGCAGCTCCGGCGAGGAGCATGAGGCCGAGCGAGGTCGTCAGCCCCGGCAGCGTCGGGCGCAGCGTGGTGGCCATGATTGGAATCCCTATCGGGAAGAAGGGCCTCCCCGCCGAATGGCGGGGAGGCGGGGATACGTCAGATGCCGGCCGGGGCCAGGATCTGCTTCATCAGGTCGTCGTTCCACTCGCCCTCGACCTTGAAGTGTCCGGCGGCGCCGAGCTCGAAGGCCTCGATCAGGTTGTGGTTGACATAGGCGTAGATGCCCGGCTGCAGGAAGGTATAGAGCGCCGCGCCCGCGCAGCCGCCGGGGATGAACCAAGTCTCCAGGTCGCGCTCCGGCGGGTTGCGGAACTTGCCGGTGGCCCAGACATAGTCGCCATGGCCGCCGATCAGGTGGGGGCGCGTGTCGCGGTTGGCCTGCGAGTGGACGATCAGCACGGTCTCGCCGACCTTGGCGGTGAGCGCATTCTTGCCGGTCAGCGCGCCGACCTTGCCGTTGAACACGACGTGGGTCGGAGTCAGCGTCCGCATCGCCTTGACGACATCCTCATGCGACTCGCCGACGCTGGCATAGCGCTTGAACTTGCCGTTCGCGTCGCGCGGCACATAGAAGTCCTGCTCGCCGACATAATAGACCTTGTCGTATTTCAGGGCCTTGCCCTGGCCGTCCTTCAGTCCGTCGCGCGGCAGCACCATGATGGCGCCGTTCATGCCCGCCGTGACGTGCCAGGGCACCATGCCGGGAGGGGCGCAGTGGTAGACGAACACGCCCTGCCGGGTGGCCTTCCAGCGCAGCACGACCTTCTCGCCGGGGTTGACCTCGGTCAGGCCGCCGCCGCCGAGTGCACCTGTCGACGAATGGAAGTCGATATTGTGCATTAGCTCGTTGGTTTCGGCGTTGATCAGCGTCAGCTCGACATAGTCGCCCTCGTGCACGACCATCAGCGGGCCGGGCACCGTGCCGTTGAAGGTGAAGGCGTAGGTCTCGGTGCCGGCATCGTCGAGGACGATCTTCTTCTCGTGGATCGTCATCGTGAACTCGACGACCTTCGGCCCACCGGTCGCGACCTGCTCATGCGCATGCACGAAGGGGGGATCGACCAGCTTCGGCTTGACGCGCGGCAGCTTGGCGATGTCGGTGGCACTGGCCTTGGTCATCACGGCCTGCGCCTGAGCCGGCGCGGAAGCCGCCTGGACGATCGCCCCCGTGGCTGCCGCTCCCGCCAGAATGCTGCGGCGGGTCAGTTTGAGTTCTTCGCCCATTTTGAGCCCTTGGCCCATGGCCTGTCTCCTTGCCAGAAGACCGGAGTTCGCCCGGTCATGAGCACTTTAGGAGCCTGGCGAAATCGGTCTTTGTTGCAGCACAACATTTCCGACGATCCTGGCCGGGATCGTCATTCGGCGGCGATCATCGCCGGCTCCCAGGCCGGCTCGTAGGTCAGCGTCACCGTGACCCCGGCGACGCCCTCGACCGCGCCGGCCGCCATGGCAACGGCCTCCTTCAGGAAGCCGGCCAGCGGGCAGCCGCGCGTGGTCGTCGTCATGGTGACCGCGACGCTGCCATCCGGCGCTGCCGCGATCGCGTAGATCAGGCCGAGATCGACGACGCTGCGGCCGATCTCGGGGTCGAGCACGTCGCGCAGCGCGATCTCGACGAGGCGTTCCAGCTTGACGCTCATCCGTGCGCCCTCTCGCCGCCATGGCGCACGAGCAGGCGATAGGCCGTGCCGGAGGCATCGAAATTGCCGGCCCATTCGTGCTGGCGCTTGGCCAGTTCGGGGAAGAGGAAGACCGGTTCGCGGGCGAGCAGCGCGAACAGCACGTCGCCGGGCTTCAGGTCCTCGAGCGCTTCCAGGATGCGGACCATCGGCTCGGGCGGCTCGAGATCGACGAGGTCGAGTTCTTCGATCGGATTGCCCCAGGACAGGGCGGAGGGGCTGCTGCCCGTGGCGAGTCCGGCCTCGGCCTGCATTCCGGCGACCGGTGAGAACAGGACCTCCCAGTCGCCGCCGTCGAGCGGGCGATCGCTGGCGGAAAAGCCGCGATTGGCCATGACCGAGAACAGCGGCACCGGCCGAAAGGGTGCAATGAGGCGCAAGGATTCGCCCGGCGCGAGGGCGCTGACCGCCTCCATGATCGCCTGGAACGGCTCCGCGCCGGCCCGCAGCATCGGGCGGACGTCAAGCTCGCGGATGGGCGATGCTTCCGGCTTCGACATGGTTGGGTCTCCTTTCCTCGGCCCGCGCGGCCAGCAGCCGGGGGCATTCATGCGCCGGCGGCCTGTCGGCGGCCTTGATCTGCGACAAGCGGCGGATGCGGACGAGTTCGGCGACGAGGCCGGCAGTCCCGGCCAGGCAGAGCGTCATGGCCAGGCGGAAGCTGGTCGGCGCGGCGATGGCCAGCGCGGCAGCCCCCAGCACGACCCCGCCATAATAGAGCAGGAACCACCAGCCGGTTCGCGGCATGGCGACGAGATCGCCGACGCGCGGCGCCGGGCCGCGCCCGAGGCGGGGCGCATAGGTTTCGAGCCAGGTCACGAAGGAGACGATCTTCACGAGCTGCGCCAGCGTCAAGCCGCCCAGCCATCCGAAAGCGATCAGAAAGACGAGTGCCGCGATCGAGCCGTCGCCCGCATGAGCGACGATGGCGACCGGCAGCCCTGCCAACCCGAGGCCGAGCGCGACGAAGGCCGGGATGCTGGCGCGCATGTTGATCTCCAGCGCCTTGCGCCGGCGGGCGTGATAGAGCGCGTGGATGTCGCGGCCGTAGCACAGGCCGGCCATGATCAGCACAACGAGTGTTGCAGCGATCCACCCGGCGCCCGTTTCGATGCCGGCGAAGGGCGCCATGAGACCGGCGAAGGCGAGGGCGAGCCCCAGGCTCGCGAACAGCAGCACCGGGCGTACCCGGCGGGCCGGCGGCTCCGGCGCCATCATGAACATGATGAAGAGGCGATAGCTGACGCCGATGGCGATCAGCCCGAGCCAGCCGCCGAGGCCGAGCAGGGCGTGGAAGGGCAGGCCATCGGGCAATAGAGTGACGGTGCCGAGCCAGTCGCCGCGTCCCGACAGGAGCGTCGTGAAGGCGGTGCCGCTCAGCGCCGTGGCGGCCAGGCAAATGAGGCCGGTGAGGACGAAGCGGGCGAACAGGACGATCGGGCGCGCGCTCAGGAGCGTTGCGCCCAGCATCAGGCCGAGCAGCGAGAAGCCTGAGAGCAGGAAGGCGGCACCGAGCGGCAGCAGGTCGAGCGAGGCCTCGATCCAGCCGGCCAGCGTGGCGAAGCCAGCGCAGAGCAGGATGAGGCCGATGATAAGCGCGAGCAGCGCCGGCAGGGCGATACGGGGGAAGGCGAGGGGGCGGGAGACCAGAACCGGCACGAATTGCAGCAACGCACCGGCCATGGCGAGGCTGAGCCAGCCGATCGCCACGAGATGGACGAGGACGAGCGTCGCGGGTTCGGCGAGGCCGGCAGCGGGATAGCCGATGCCGGCGACGGCGAGAGCCTCGGCCGCGAGCAGAAAAGCCAGCGCGGTCGCGAAATAGCTCATCGTCCAGCGGGACAGCGATGCCATCGGCATGGCTGCGATCTCCCGAGAGGCGGCTCAGTGGCCGCAGGTGCAGGAATGGCCTTCGTCGTGGCCGCCGCAATCGGCGGCGTGGCCATCCTCGCCGGCTTCGTTACGGCCGATCTCGACCTGCCAGATCTCCGGGCCCTGCACGATGTAATCCCAGGAATAGGAGCCGGGATAACGTGCCTCGATCTGCCGGCGCAGCGGCGCGGGGTCATGATCGTTGACGATCCTGAAGGCGTCGCCGGGCGAGAGCCGCTCCATGATGCCGAAGATCGTGGCATGGCGCACGACCGGCGGAATGGTGCGCACGTCGAGCGGCTCGAGGGGCTGGGTGGTCATGGTTCGGCTCCGGTTGCGGCCCCGATGCGGGCGGCTATTCAGCCTAGCGAAGGTGCCCCGGCGGCAATTTGCCGAAACGCAAACAGCGTCGCTTTGCCCGGGTCACTGTTCGAGGAAGAGCAGGACGGCGATGGCGAGCGACATCATGATGGCGGCTGCCACGCCGCCCTTCTGCAGCACGCCCATCCGGTAGAGCAGCAGGGCCATCACGATGATCGCGGGTGTGGCGACGACAAGACCCATCTGGGCGTCGGTCATGGCGTTCTCCTCGGAGCGGGATTGTCCATCGAACCACGGCGTCATCCCGGGCTTGACCCGGGATCCATGCCAGAGCGCTTCCGATCCAGGTTCAGGCATGGATCCCGGCTCTGCGCTTCGCTCCGGCCGGGATGACCCACGTGGTTCCGTTTAAAATGAGTACCTTCAAGCCGCCAGCGCGCGGTAGATCGCCGGCAGGGCTGCCGGCAGGCGTTCGAGCCGTGAGACCACGGCATGGCCGTTGCGGCCGAAGAGATGCGGGATATAGGCGCGCGACTCCCGGTCGACGGTGACGGCGAAGACGCAGATGCCGGCGCGGCGCGCCTCGATCACCGCCATGCGGGTATCCTCCATGGCGAAGCGGCCCTCGTAGTGGTCGATGTCGTTGGGCTTGCCGTCGGTCAGGACGAGCAGCAGCTTGCGCCGGTCGGGCCGCGCCTTGAGCCCCGCTGCTGCATGGCGGATCGCGGTGCCGATACGGGTGTAGTAGCCGGGCTTCAGCGCGGCGATGCGCGCCTCCACGGCCGGCCCCATCGCCTCGCCGAAGCGCTTCACCGTCTCGATCCTGACCCAGTCGCGCCGGCGCGAGGTGAAGGTCAGGATCTCGTGGTGGTCGCCGCAGGCGGCGAGCCCATGGGCGAAGACGGTCAGCGCCTGTTTCTCGACGTCGAGCACACGCAGGTCGTCGAACCAGGAATCGGTCGAGAGCGAGACATCCATCAGCGTGGTCACGGCGAGGTCATGCGCCTGCGGCCGGCTCGCCAGATGGATGCGGTCGCTGCCGGAGCCGCCGGCTGCGAGATCGGCCTGGCGGCGCACCACCGCGTCGAGATCGAGATCGGGACCGTCGATCTGGCCGCGCTGCGGCTCGCGCAGCGGGCGCAGAGCTTCGAACCGGCGGCGGACCTGGCGCACCAGCGCGCGCGTCGCGGCGTCCTGCATCGGGGGGGCCTGCTCCTGCTGCGCCATTCCGGCGAGCACGCGGCAATGGTCGTCGCGGTAGCTTGCGCTGCGGAAATCCCATTCCGGATAGGTCAGGGCGCCGGCCAGCGCGGTTTCGTCCATCGCCTCAGGCGGCAGGTCGAGATCGAAGCGGAAGCGCGAGGCCGGGCGGCCCTTGCGCTCGCTCAGCACCATGTCGTCGAGCTCGTCGGCGGCCTCGGGCTCGTGCTCCTCGCTGTCGTCGGAGGGGCGGTCGACCGCGACCATCTCGGACATCGCCAGGATCGTCTCGAAGCGGTTGAGCGCGAAGGGGCTGCGCTCGCGCCAATCCTCGGCCGTCTCGTCGCGGCTGGCGGTATAGGCCTTCATCTGCTCCTCGGCCTTCGCCGAGGCCGGCGGCGGCTGGTCCTCGTCGCGGCGACGGGTGCGGGCGGGGGCGGCGGCGCTCGCCAGGGGCCAGAGCGGCACGCCGAGCGCCGGCAGATAGCCGGCCGGGGCCTTGGCGAGCCAGTCCTCAGTGGCGATCTCGATGGCCTCGCCACTGAGCAAGGCACGGATCAAGGCCTCGACCTTGGCCTCGGTCGCGGGCAGGCCCTCGCGGCGCCGACTCGCAAGCAGGGCGTCGGCCAATCGGCGATAGGTCGGGCCGAGACCGGGAAAGGCAGCGAGGACCCTTGCGACGAGGCGCTGTGCAGTGGCGATCAAGGCGAGGTCGCGCTGGAGCGGATCGGTTTCGGTGGACGGCCGCGGCGGCATCGCGGCCATGCAGACGGCGAGCCAGACATAGAGATCGCGGTTGAGCCTTGGCTGCGAGAAGAGCGCGATCTCAGCCGGCAATTGCAGGCTGTCCGGCGTGCGCAGCGCCTGCGCCAGCCTTTCCTCGCCAAGGCCGACGCGCTGGCGCAGGTTGAGCCGGTGGCCGGCGGCGCGTTCGCGGGCCGGGACGATCCTGACGCCGGGCTCGCCGCCGAAGCCGCGGAAGCAGACGGCGAGCGTCGGCGCCATGCTTGCCAGCGTCACCGCAGCCTGCGGGTGATGCGGCAGGCTCGCGGTGTCGCCGACCAGGCGGTGCCAGAAGCGCCCGACCGTCTCTTCCAGCTCGAGGAAGTCCAGCATCGGAGGGCTCCCTAGACGAGAACCGCGCGGGTGATCTCGACCAGCCCGGCGCGGATTTCGGGCTCATCGGTCAGGGGTTCGATGATGGCGGCCATCACGGCCTCCTGCCGTGGCAGGCCGGCGGCGATCAGGCTCGCGGCATAGACGACGAGGCGGGTCGAGACGCCCTCCTCGATATCCTGCCCCTTGAGTATGCGCAGGCGCCGGGCGAGATCGACCAGCGGCGCGACAGCGGCCTCGTCGAGCCCGCTTTCCTGCGCGACCACGGCGATCTCCTGATCGCGCGGCAGGAAGTCGAAGCTGATCGAGACGAAGCGCTGGCGGGTCGAGGGCTTCAGGTTCTTCAGCAGGTTCTGGTAGCCGGGATTGTAGGAGACCGCGATCATGAAAGAGGCCGGGGCTGCGAGCAGCTCGCCGGTGCGCTCCAGCGGCAGGATACGCCGGTCGTCGGTGAGCGGGTGCAGCACCACCGCGACGTCCTTGCGGGCCTCGACGATCTCGTCGAGATAGCAGAGCCCGCCCTCTCGCACCGCTCGCGTCAGCGGCCCGTCGACCCAGACGGTCTCGCCGCCCTTGAGAAGGTGGCGGCCGGTGAGATCGGCGGCGGAGAGGTCGTCATGGCAGGCGATCGTGTAGAGCGGCAGTCCGAGCGTCGCGGCCATATGCGTGACGAAGCGGGTCTTGCCAGAGCCGGTCGGGCCTTTCAGCAGCAGCGGCAGGCGCCTCTCCCAAGCCTTCTCGAACAGGAAGCGCTCATTGCCGGAGGCAGTGTAGGCGGGGATGTCGACGCAGGCGGGAGCCAGGATCGGCGGGCGCGGAATCATGTTCATCGCGAAAATCCGTAGGGCGAGGAAACGGAAGCCCGCCGGCCGGGTGGCCGGCGGGCTGAAGCGTCATTCCGCCGGCTGGGCGAGGGCGACCGGATCGGTGCTGCGCTCGCGGCCGGGCACCAGCACGGCCCAGACGAACATCAGCGCCGAGATCACCACCACCACGCCGGAGCCGAGCCGAACCCAGTAGAAGAGGGCGATCTGGTCCTGCACGTCCATGAAGCTTTGACCGAGGACGCGCTGGAGATGGACCTGGACGACGCCGGCGAAGGTCAGCGCGAAGGTCATCACCGACATTGCCGTGCACATCATCCAGAAGCTCGCGATCGAGAGCCACTGGTTGTAGGGCGCGCGGCCCTTCAGCTCGGGGATGGCATAGGCCATCATCGCGAGGTTCAGCATCACATAGGCGCCGAAGAAGGCGAGGTGGCCGTGGGCGGCGGTGACCTGCGTGCCGTGGGTGTAGTAGTTCACCGAGGAGAGCGTGTGCAGGAAGCCCCAGACGCCGGCGCCGAAGAAGGCCATCACCGAGCAGCCGATCGACCAGAGCAGGGCGGCCTTGTTGGGATGGTTGCGGCCGGCCTTCCAGGTCATCTGCACGGTGAAGATCACCATGGTGAAGAAGGGCGCGACCTCCAGCGTCGAGAACAGCGAGCCGATCCACTGCCAGTATCCGGGCGCGCCGATCCAGTAATAATGGTGGCCGGTGCCGAGGATGCCGGAGAACAGGGCGAGCCCGACGATGACATAGAGCCATTTCTCGACGACCTCGCGGTCGACGCCGTTGAGCTTGATCATCAGGAAGGCCAGCACGGAAGCCATGATCAGCTCCCAGACGCCCTCAACCCAGAGATGGATGACGTACCACCAGTACATCTTGTCGAGCGCGAGATTGGCCGGGTTGTAGAAGGCGAAGAGGAAGAAGAGCGCCAGACCCCAGAGGCCGAAGAGCAGGATGTTGGTGACCGTGGTCTTGCGGCCCTTCAGCGAGGTCATGGTGATGTTGAACAGGAACATCAGCACGACGACGACGATGCCGACCTTGATCGCGAAGGGTTGCTCGAGGAACTCCCGCCCCTCATGGATGCGGAAGAGATAGCCGACCACGGCGATCGCCGCCGCGACGAAGAACAGCCAGAACTGCACCACCGCGATCTTGCGGCTGTAGAGCTCGGTCTGCGCCTCTTCCGGCAGCAGGTAATAGGTCGCGCCCATGAAGCCGAGCAGCAGCCAGACCACCAGGGCGTTGGTGTGGATCATCCGCACGATGTTGAAGGGCAGCAGCTCGGATAGCGTATTGGGCAGGACATAGATCAGCCCCGCGACGACCCCGAAGGCGACCTGCGCGACGAAGAGCACAAGCGCGCCGTAGAAATAGAGCATCGCGACGCTCTGGGTCTGGTATCTCATCGTATTGTAGCCTGGCATGGCTCTCTCCTGTCGCGATGTCTCAGCCGGCATCGTTGGGCGGCCAGTTCTGGGTCTTGATCCGGCTCGTCCATTCCAGGAAGTCGGCGAGATCGTTGAGTTCCTGCTCGGTCAGGTTGAACTGCGGCATCTGGCGCCGACCCTCGATCCCGGTCGGCTGGGCCGCCATCCAGGCCTTCAGGCTCTCGCGGGCACCGGCTGCGTCCTTGTCGCCGCCATAGCGCTTCCAGACATTGCCGAGCTCAGGGGCGAAATAGGCGCCCTCGCCGAGCAGCGTGTGGCAGTTGATGCAGGAGTTGCGCTCCCAGACATGCTTGCCCCGGGCGACGGCCGGGGTCAGCGTCGATTCGTCGGTCGACTGCGTCCGCATGAACCAGTGGCTATGGGCGGTTAGCCCGACGAAGATGGCGAAGAAGAAGATCGATCCGCCATAGAAGACATTTCGGGCTCCCGCCTTTGTCAGACGTTCGGCCATGCGTTCACCCTTCCGTTGCGCGTGCGCGCCGGCGACGCCGGCTCAAGAGCCCCCGCAGATCGGCGGCAGGGGACAAGGCGGTGATAGCGAGGGGCCGGAGGTCCTTCTTTGCGCTTTGGCAAACAGGACGCAGGCGTAAGGCGCGCACAGTCAGGCTTCCGCCGTCG
This sequence comes from Allobosea sp. FG18, assembly GCF_057809495.1. Lineage (NCBI taxonomy): Bacteria > Pseudomonadati > Pseudomonadota > Alphaproteobacteria > Hyphomicrobiales > Alloboseaceae > Allobosea > Allobosea sp. FG18. The sequence continues at coordinate 83,985 of NZ_JBMDKB010000005.1, read as the reverse complement.
CGAGGCGCATCAGGGCCGGAATATCGCGCACCAGCAGCGTGCGCCGGCCGCCGATGATCAGGCCGTGGCGCTCCCAGCGCGTCAGGATGCGCGAGACATTGTGCAGGGTGGTGCCAGTCATGGCCGCGAGATCCTGCCGGGAGAGCGGGACATCGATGCGCATGCCGTCCTCCTCCTGCCGCCCGGCCCGGTCGATCAGGCGCAGCACCGCATGGGCGAGGCGCCGGGGCACGTCGAGCGAGGCGATCTCAAGGAAGCGCCCCTGCGTCTCCGCCAGTTCGAGGCCGAGCGCCCGCACCAGCCCGAAGGGCAGGGCCGGCAGCTCATGCAGCAGTCTTTGCCAGGACGCGAGCGGCCAGACGGCCAGCGTGCTGTCGCGCAGGGCACTTGCCGTCGCATCGTGCCGGAGCCGATGCGGGCCATGCCCGAGATCGAAGACTTCGCCGGGATGGACGAGGCGCAGGATCACCGGCTCCCGGTCCCAGCCGGCCCGCGCCAGCTTCAGGCCTCCCGCAAGCAGGAGGAACAGTTCGCCGGCCGGTTCGCCCTGCGTGAAGGCGTTGTCGCCGGCGGCGAGATGGCGCAGGGAAGCGGCCGCGGCGATGGTCTTCCGCGCGCTCGTTGCGAGGGATGCGAAAAGGGGCGCCCCGCGCAGCAGGTCGGCATCAATGCTCATGGTCGTCCGGGTCGGCCTGCTCGCAAGTCCAGCGGGTGGGCGTTCGAGGTGCGGGCGCCGGCCTGCGGTCATGCAGGGACGATGCCATGAGCGGACATTAGGCAGGATCGGTCGAGCCTTCTTTGCACTATGGCAAAGAAGACTCGAAAGGGTTGTGGCGAGTGCCTGCGCTGTCAGTAGGAGCGCGGCATGCCCAGCACGTGCTCGGCGAGATAGGACAGGATCAGGTTCGTCGAGATCGGCGCGACCTGATAGAGCCGCGTCTCCCTGAACTTGCGCTCGATATCGTATTCCTCGGCGAAGCCGAAGCCGCCATGGGTCTGCACGCAGGCATTGGCCGCCTCGAAGGAGGCATCGGCCGCCAGCATCTTCGCCATGTTCGCTTCGGCGCCCGGATTGGCGCCGGCCTCGTAGAGCCGGATCGCCTCGCGCACCATCAGTTCGGCGGCGCGCATATTGGCGTAGGCCTTGGCAATCGGGAACTGGATGCCCTGGTTCTGGCCGATCGGCCGGCCGAAGACATGGCGCTCCTTGGCGTAGGTCGAGGCCTTGTCGATGAACCATTTGGCATCACCGACGCATTCGGCGGCGATCAGGATGCGCTCGGCATTCATGCCGGAGAGGATGTAGCGGAAGCCCTTGCCCTCCTCGCCGACGAGGTTCTCGGCCGGGACCTTCACATTGTCGAAGAAGACCTCGGTGGTGGCGTGGTTCATCATCGTGCGGATCGGCCGGATGGTCAGGCCGTCCTTCAGCGCCTCGCGCATGTCGAGGATGAAGACCGAGAGCCCGTCGGTGCGCTTGGCGGCCTGGTCGCGCGGCGTGGTGCGGGCGAGCAGCAGCATCAGGTCGGATTGCGCGGCGCGGCTGGTCCAGATCTTCTGGCCGTTGACGACATAGTGGTCGCCATCGCGGCGGGCGGTCGTCCGGAGCGCGGTCGTGTCGGTGCCGCTGGTCGGTTCGGTGACGCCGAAAGCCTGCAGCCTGAGGTCGCCCGAGGCGATCTTCGGGAGGTAGCGCTGCTTCTGGTCCTCGCTGCCATGGCGCAGCACCGTGCCCATTACATACATCTGGGCGTGGCAGGCGGCGCCGTTGCAGCCCTGACGCTGAATCTCCTCCATGATCACGGCGGCAGCCGAGAGCGTGAGGCCGGCGCCGCCATACTCCTCGGGGATCAGCGCCGAGAGGAAGCCGCTTTCCGTGAGAGCGGTCACGAACTCCGTCGGATAGGCCATCTCGCGGTCGAGCTTGCGCCAGTATTCGCCGGGAAATCCGGCGCAGAGCCGGGCGATCGCGTCGCGGATCTCGGCATGGTCGGAAGGGTGCTGCATGCGGACCTCGAGGCAGTCGTCAGGTGGCGACCCTATGCCAGCACCGGAAGGTTGGGCACCCCCGTTTCCGCTTTCCAAGGATGGGCTACAGGCGCGACGCTGCGCCTATAGCGTTGTACTATGCCGACGCCCTCAGCGCGCGGCGGTGACCACGATCTCGATGATCGCGCCGCCGCCGAGATCGGCGACGCCGACGGTCGCGCGGGTCGGCATGTCCTCACCGAAGAAGCCGGTCCAGGCGGCATCCATCTCCTTCTTCTGGGAGAGGTCGGTGACGAAGATCTGGGCGGCGACGATCGCCTTGCGGTCGAGCCCGACCTCGCCGAGATAGCCCTCGATCTTGCCGAGGATGTTCTGCGTCTGCGGACCCATCGACTGCGTGGTGTCGTCGGCGATGACGCCGCCGACGAAGACGAGATTGCCGGTCTCGACGATGCGGTTCTGGATGGGCGTGCGGATGGAACGCTTGATGGCCATGGGTCTTCTCCTGCGTTGAAACTCAGTGGGTGGTGGTGAAACGGGCGATGCCGAGGCCGTCGATCGGCACGTTCGAGCGGCCGGTCGCGATGATCTCCGCCATCACGGCCCCAGCTCCGGGACCGAGCTGGAAGCCATGGGCCGAGAAGCCGAACTGGTGGTAGACGCCGTCATGCTTGGCGCTCCTGCCGAAGACCGGCAGGTCGTCCGGCATGCGAGCCTCGATGCCCGCCCAGGCGCGCACGACCGGCGCGCCCCGCATGATCGGGAAAAGGTCCCAGACCGTGCCGGCGCTGATCGCGAGCTTCTTCCAGTCGAGCAGGGTGACGTTCTCGTCGCGCAAGGGTGTCCCGAGATGGCCGCCGCCGATCAGCACCGTGCCGTTGTCGAACTGCTTGAAGGAGAGTTTTCGCCCACGCAGGATCACGACCGGCTTGATGAAGGCCGGCAGCGGCGCGGTGATCATCAGCATCGGCGCAATCACATCAAACAGCACGGGCTCGCCGAGATCGCTGGCGATCCGGTCGGCCCAGGCACCGGCGGCGTTGACGATGCGGGGGGTGAGGAAGTCACCGGCGTCGGTGACGACGCGCCAGTTCGGCCCGTCCTGCTCGACCTTGGTGACGCGGACGCCTTCGCGGATGATGGCGCCGAGGCTTTCGGCCTTGCGCTTGAAGGCCTGCGTTGCGCGCAAGGGAATGGCGGCGCCGTCGCGGCGCGAGATCACGCCGCCGGGGCAGGTCTCGGATACAGCCGGGACGATCGAGCGCAGCTCCTTCGCGTCGATCATCTCCTCATGGTGGAAGCCGCGCAGCGTCAGGTCGGCGACGCGGGCGCGACAGCCCTCCAGATCGGCCTCGTCCTCGGCGACCAGTACCTGCCCGTCGCTGGTGAAGCCGCAATCGTCGTCGACGAGATCGGCGATGTTGTGCCAGAGCGCCATCGAGGTGTTGGAGAGCGGGATTTCCGCGACATGGCGGGCGAGCTGGCGCACGCCGCCGGCATTGACGCCGGAAGCGTGGCGCCCGGCATGGTCCTTCTCGATCAGGATGACCGAGAGCCCGCGCATGGCGCAATGCAGGGCGGTCGAGCAGCCATGGATGCCGCCGCCGATGACGATCACATCCGCGCTGCGCCTGCCCTCACTCACCGGACGACCGCCTTCACCGAGGCCTCGGTCTGCGGCAGGGCCGCCAACTCGGCCAGCGTTACCGGCTTGATTGGTGGGCGCAGGCGGTAATAGCCGGTTTCGGCCGGGGTCGTGCCGCGTGTCTCGGCGATCAGCTCGACCACCGTCGGGCCGCAGAGGCGGCCCTGGCAGGGCCCCATGCCACAGCGCAGGAAGGCCTTCATCTGGTTGGGGCCGGTGACGCCGAGGCGCTTGGCGGCATCGCGGACCTGACCGGCGGTGACCTCCTCGCAGCGGCAGATGATGGTCTCGTCCCTGGGCGGGGCCAGGAATTGCGGCGCCGGCTTGTAAAGCAGGTCGAGGAAACGCCGGCCGCGCAACTTCTTGTCCAGTTCGGCGCGGATCGGGGCAGCTTGCCGGTCGCGTTCGGCCTCGGTGAGCTTGCCCAGCCGCAATGCTGCGCCGAAGGCCGCGATCTCGCCGCGCAGGGCCGCGCTTTCAGCCCCGCCGATGCCGGCGCCGTCACCGGCGATGGCGATGCCGGGAACGGTTGCCGCGCACCAGGCATCGACGCGCGGCACCCAGGCGTGCTGCTCGGTGTCGAAATCATGGGCGCAGCCGGCGGCATTGGAGAAGTTGACGCCGGGTATCACGCCCTGATGCAGTAGCAACGTGTCGCAGGCGATGGTGCCGGTGCGGCCGCTTTGCTCGAACTGCACCGTCGCCAGTTTTCCATCGCCGGTTGCCGTGAGACTGGTCACGCCGGAGACGAAGCGGAGCTTGCGCCTGGTCGACAGCATCAGCTTCAGGCCCTTGGCGAGATAGGGTGAGCGCAGGAAGTCGGGGATGGCGGCGAGGGCTTTTGACCAGTTGCCGTTCGGCGTCGTGTCGAGCACGGCGGCGATCTGGCAACCGGCTGCGGCGAGCTGGCCGGCCAGCAGGTAGAGCAGCGGGCCGCAGCCGGCGATGACGGTGCGGCCGGAGGGAATCGCGCCTGCGGATTTGAGCGCGATCTGGGCGGCGCCGGCGGTCATCACACCGGGCAAGGTCCAGCCCGGGATCGGGAAGGGACGCTCCTGCGCGCCGGTGGCGAGGATGACTTGCCGCGCGCCGATGATGCGGGCCTTGCCGTCGAGCGAGAGGCCGAGTTCGAAAGTGCCGGGCGCGGTCTCGTCCGGGCCGATCGACCAGACGGTGCAACGCGGGACATAGGCCGCCTGCGAGCGCTCGAAACGGGCGACGATGTCAGCGCCGCGCCAGTAATCATCGCCGAGAATGGCGCGGTTCTTCACCGGCGTCGTGGTCACCGCGCGGTAGATCTGGCCGCCCGGCGCTGGGTTCTCGTCGGCGAGCAGGACGGAGAGGCCGAGCTCGGCGGCGCGGGCGGCAGCGGCGAGGCCGGCCGGGCCTGCGCCGACGACGAGGAGGTCATAGCTCTCGGCGAGCTGTTCGATGCTGGCGATCGGAGTCATTCCGAGGCCTCCGTGAGATGGCGGCGGCCATGCTGGGTCTCGATGCGCATGCCCTCCGCGAGCGGGACGAGGCAGCCCTGCCGGTTGCCGATGCCGTCGATAACGACGAGGCAGTCGAAGCAGACGCCCATCAGGCAATAGGGCGCGCGCGGCGTGTCGGAGACCGGGGTCTCGCGACAAGCAACGATGCCGTTAGTGAGCAGGGCGGCGGCGACCGTATCGCCCGCACGCGCCGTCATCGGCCGGCCGTCGAAGGTGAAGCTCAGCTCCCCGCTCGCGGCAAGGTCAGCTATGGGCCGGAACATGGAACCTCCGTGCGGTGAAGCTCGCGACGCTCTCCGGCAAGGTGCCGGCGAGGATCGCCGGAGCGAGAGTCAGGACATGGTTGGCGGCGAGCGTCACGCCAGAATGGCAGGTGACGACGAAGGCGCCGGGATGGGTTTCGGACTGGTCGTAGATCGGGAAGCCGTCGGGGCTCATCACGCGCAAGGCCGACCAGGTGCGGACCACGTTGAGGCCGGCAAGGCGCGGAAACATCTTCACGGCCCGTTCCGCCATGGTCGAAAGGATCGGCTGGCCGACCACGGTGTCGAAGCCGCGATCCTCCTGGCTGTCGCCGATCATGACGCCGCCCTCGTCGGTCTGGCGGACCGTGACCATCGGATTGTGCAGGAAGGGTTCGGTCTTCTCGGTGACGATGATCTGGCCCTTGCTCGGCTTCACGGGTGCATCGAGCCCGACCATCGAGGCGAGGCGCGCATTGCCGAGCCCGGCGCAGAGCACGACCTTGCCGGCCCGCATCTCGCCCCAGGGGCCGGTGATGGCGAAGCCGCCATCCTTCGGGACGATGCTTTCGACCGGGCTGTTCGGGCGGTAGTCGACGCCGCGCCGGACCGTCGCCTCACGCAGCGCCCGAAACAGCTTCAGCGAATTCACATGGCCGTCGAGCGGGGAATAGAGCGAGCCGACCACGTCCTTGCCGATCGCGGGCAGGCGCCGCTTGGTCTCGGCGTGATCGAGCACTTCATAGGGGAAATCGGTCAGCGGCCGGCTGTTGTGGAGGCGGCGCATCGCGTCGACGCGCTTGTCGAGCTCGTCCTGCGAGAGGCAGAGCATGAAGCCGCCGGGCTGGCTATGGGCGACGTCGATCCCGGTCTCGCCGGCAAGCGAGGCCGCAAGCTCGTGCCAGCTATCGGCGGAGCGGCGTGACCAGAGCGCGTAATCGGGCATGCCAAAACCCTTGGACTGCACCCAGACCAGCGCGAAATTGCCGCGCGAGGCACGGAAGGCGGTATCGCCTTCGTCGAGGATCGCGACCTTGGCGCTGTTGCGGGCAAGGCCGAGCGCGATGGCGCCGCCGACCACGCCGCCGCCGATCACGGCGACATCGGGTTCTCTGATGGTGGTGGACACGGGTTCAGCCTTTTCCGGTTCCGACGAACAGCCGGTCGAGCCCGAAGAGCCTGTCCAGCGCCATCAGCAGGATGGCGGTCAGGGCGATCAGGCAGGCGGAGACGGCTGCGATGAGCGGGTCGATATTGTCCTGGATGTAGAGGAACATCCGGACGGGGAGCGTGGTGGTGGCGGGCGAGGCGATGAAGACCGTCATCGTTACCTCGTCGAAAGAGTTGATCGCGGCCAGCAGCCAGCCCGAGACGACGCCCGGCAGGATCAGTGGCAGCGTCACCCGGCGGAAGACCACACTCGGGCTCGCGCCGAGCGAGATTGCGGCATGCTCGATGCGCCGGTCGATCCCGTAGGAGGCGGCGAGCACGAGGCGCAGCGCGAAGGGAATGATCACGATGATATGGCTCAGCACCAGCCCGAGGAAGGTCCCGGAAAGGCCGATCTGCGTGAAGAAGCGCAGGAAGGCGATGCCCAGCACGACATGGGGGACCATCAATGGCGACATGAACAGCGCCGTCATCGCCTCGCGACCAGGGAAGCGATAGCGGGCGATGGCGAGCGCGGCGGGCACTGCCAATCCGATCGCGACAGTGGAGGACAGCGCCGCCAGCCAGAGCGAATCCCGGAAGGCGCGCAGGAACTCGGGATAATCCAGGATCGCCTTGAACCAGCGCAGGCTCCAGACCCGGCCCGGCAGCGAGAGATAGCCCTCCGGCGTGAAGGCGACGAGGCAAACCACCACCAGCGGCGCCAGCATGAAGACGACGAAAAGCGTGTGGAACAGGATGGCGAAGGGACCGTTGCGGCTCATGCCCAATCCCCTTTCGCTCTGCCTGTCTCAGCCCTCGTCCTGAGGAGCGCCGCAGGCGCGTCTCGAAGGGCGCTCCAGGAGGCTGGAGATAGCTGGACCATCCTTCGAGACGCCGCTTCGCGGCTCCTCAGGATGAGGGCTGCGGGAGGGGTGAGCGGAGTGAAGAGGCCGCTCATTCGAACACCTGTGAATAGCGCCGCTCGACCAGCCGGTTGGCGCCGACGGTGAGGATGACCAGCGCGGCGAGCAGCAACACGGCGACGGCGGCGCCGAGCGGCCAGTTCAGCGTGTTCAGGAACTCGTCATAGGCGAGCGTCGCCGCGACCTTGAGCCGCCGGCCACCGATGATCGCGGGCGAGGCGAAGGCGCTCGCCGCTAAGGCGAAGACGATGATCGAGCCCGAGAGGATACCCGGCACGATCTGCGGCAGGATCACGCGACGCCAGATCGTCAGGCGGGAGGCGCCGAGCGAGAGGGCGGCATTCTCGATCTGCGGATCGAGCCGCTGCAGCGAGGCCCAGACCGCGAGGATCATGAAGGGGATCAGCACATGGACGAGCGCGATCACCACGCCGGTCTCGGTGAACATGAATTCGAGCGGCTGGCCGATCAGGCCGAGCGCCATCAGCCCGCGATTGACCAGCCCGTTCGAGCCCAGCAGCAACGCCCAGCCGAGCGTGCGGGCGACAACCGAGACCAGCAGCGGCCCGAGGATCGCGAGCAGGCAGAGGCCGCGCCAGGCCGGCGACATGCGGTTGAGGATATAGGCTTCGGGCACGCCGATCAGGATGGCGAAGAGCGTCACCAGCACGGCGATGCGCAGCGTGCGCAGGAAGACTTCGAGGAAATAGCTGTCGCCGAAGATTTCGCGGAAATTCTTCAGCGTGAGCTCGGCGACGATGCCCTTGTACTGACCCCAATCGTAGAAGGCGAGCAGCACGGTCATGCCAAGCGGAATGATGACGAGGCCGAGGAAGACGGCGAGCGCAGGACCCGTCAGCCAATAGGGCGTTGCGCGGGCGGAAGCATCCGGGCTCATGAGCCTGCGCCCTCCGCCAGGAGCGCCGCGTCGCCCGCGCCGAAGCATAGCTTCACGCTCTCGCCTTCGGCGGGAACGGGGGCGCCGTCATTGTGCCGGATCAGCGTGACCGGGCCGGCGGCGCTTTCCGCCGTCAGCAGCCAATGCGCACCCTGGAAGACGCGCGAGGTGATGCGGGCGCTGAAGCCGGTTGCGCCCTCTGCCGCGAAGCCGAGGCGCTCGGGACGCACTGCGACGCGTAGCGCGCCCGATGGGGCGCCGGCGAACGGCACCGAGAGGTTTTCGATCGCGACCCGACCATGGCCATCGCCTGTCGCATTGAGGACATTGGTCTTGCCGAGGAAGTTTGCGACGAAGGCGGTAGCGGGCGCGCCATAGACCGTGTCCGGCGCGCCGATCTGCTCGACGCGGCCCTTGTTCATCACGACGATCCGGTCGGAGAGCGCCATCGCCTCGTGCTGGTCATGGGTGACGAGGATCGTGGTCGTGCCGATCGAGCGCTGGATCTGGCGCAGTTCGCCTTGCATCTCCTCGCGCAACTTGGCGTCGAGATTGGAGAGAGGTTCGTCGAGCAAGAGCAGAGACGGCCGGATGACCAGCGCACGAGCCAGTGCGACGCGCTGCTGCTGCCCGCCCGACATCCGGCGGGGATAGCGGTCCTCGAAGCCCTTCAGCCCGACCAGCGCCATCGCCTCCAGCGTGCGCTTCTCGCGCTCCGCCTTCTCGACGCCGCGCATTTCCAGTCCGAAGGCGATGTTCTGCGCCACCGTCATATGGGGAAAGAGCGCATAGCTCTGGAAGACGATGCCGAGGCCGCGCTTGTTGGGGGCGACGCCGCCGAGATCGCCGCCGTCGAGCAGGATGCGGCCGCGATCGACCGGCACGAAGCCGGCGATCATCTGCAGCGTCGTGGTCTTGCCGCAGCCGGAGGGGCCAAGCAGCGAGATGAACTCGCCGCGCGCGACCGAAAGGTCGAGCCCCTCGACGGCGACCGCCGTGCCGTAGGACTTGCCGAGGCCTTCGAGAACGAGATGGGACATGGGCTACTGCTGGCCTCGTGACTGAGGGCGCGGAAACTCCCCCGTCATCCCGGGCTTGACCCGGGATCCATCGAAGAGCGTAGCGCCCTATGATGGATCCCGGATCTTCGCTTCGCTACGTCCGGGATGACCGTGAGGTTCGAGGGCGGACTCTGTTACCGCTCGACCTCGCGGTTCCAGCGCCTCGTCCATTCCTCGCGCTTGGCGTTGACGATGTCCCAGTCGACGGCCTTGAGCTTCTTCACGTCCTCGCCATAGGGCAGGCCCTTCTGCTCATCGGGCGTCAGCGTCACCGTCATGTTGGCGGGGCCGAAGCCGGCGCCGGTCGCCATCACCTTCTGGATCGCGGGCGAGAGCATGAACTGGATGAAGGCGTTGGCCTCGGCCGCGTTCTTCGAGCCATCGACCGGGCAGGCGGCGACGCCGAGCGCGAAGCCGCCTTCCTTCGGATAGACGAACTCGACCGGGAAGCCGGTATCGGCGAAGGCCTTGACGCGGCCCGATCCCCAGACGCCGAGCACGGCCTGGCCGTTCTGGAAGAGTTCGGTCATCTTCGCCGGGGAGGGCTCATAGGCGACGATGTTCGGGTTGATGTCCTTCTTGAAGGCATCGAAGCCCGGCTCGATGTTGTTTTCGCCGCCACCGCCAATCTGGGCGAAGGCGATCAGCGCATGCAGGCCATAGGTGTTGTTGATCGGCGGGCTGACGATCTTCTTGCCGTAGGTCTTCGACTTCAGGTCGTTCCACGAGGTCGGGGCCGGCCATTTGTTCTCGTCGAAGACCTTCTTGTTGTAGAACAGGCCGGTGCCGACGAGGCCGAGCCCCACGCCCTTGTTCGACTTGAACTTCATCACCGGCGCGACGTCCTTGTAGACCGCGCCGTCGGTCAGCGGGCCGCAGAAGCCGAGCGCCACCGCCTGATAGGCCGGGCCGTCATCGACGATCGCGACGTCGATCTGCTGGTTGCCCTTCTGCGCCTGCAGTTTGGCGAGCGTGTCGGTCGAGTTGCCGGCGACATACTCGATCTTGACGTTGGCCTGCTTCTCGAAGGTCGGGATGACCTCCTTGCGCATGGTCTGTTCGTAGGAGCCGCCATAGCCGGCGACATAAAGCGTCTTCTGCTGGGCGAAAGCGGCGGAGCCGGCGAGCGCGGTTCCGGCAACCAGAGCGAATGTGATGGCGAGTTTCACGGGATCCCCTCCTCGTTTTCGAGTGATGCCGTTAGGTTCGGTGCTGATCTGGAACTGGTCAAATCGAATGTTTCGCGCAATCCATGCTGAAATGTTATGTTTGCCTCGGGAGGGGTGAGCATGCTGAATCCGCGCCAGATCGAGGCTTTTCGGACCGTGATCGTGACCGGCGGTATCACCGCTGCGGCGCAGGCGCTCAACGTCACGCAGCCGGCGGTGACGCGATTGATCCAGGACCTGCAATATGCGCTCGGCCTGCCGCTGTTCGTGAAGCGTGGCGCGCGGCTCGTGCCCACCAATGAGGCGCTGTCGCTCTATCGCGAGGTCGAGCGCCAGTTCGTCGGGCTGGAGCGCATCGAGAACGCCGCCCGCAACCTGCGCGAGGGGCGCGCTGGCTCGCTGCGCGTCGCGGCGCTGCCGGCCTTCAATGTCGGGTTTCTGCCGCGAGTCGTCGGCAGCTATCTCAAGCAGAAGCCGGATCTGGAGATCGCGATCTACGGCAGCATCTCCTCTCAGGTCGTGGACTGGGTGACGTCGGGTTTCTGCGAACTCGGTTTCGCCCAGATGCCGCTCGATTTCCCAGGGATCGATATCGAGATGCTGCCGCCGATCGCGCAGGTCGCGGTGCTTCCAACGGGGCACAGGCTGGCCGCCAAGGCCGAGCTGGTGCCGGAGGATTTCGCCGGGGAGCCGTTCATCTCGCTCGAACAGTCGACGCAGCTGCGCTACCGCATCGACGCGCTGTTCTCGGCCCATGGCGTGACGCGTCTGACGCGCGTCGAGACGCCCTTGTCGATGATCGCCTGCGGGCTGGTCGCCGCGGGTGCCGGAGTCGCGGTCGTCGATCCATTCACGGCGGCGGAGTATCGCGGCAGGGGTATCGAGATACGCCCGCTCAAGCCGCAGGCGGTGTTCGACATCGCGATCATCTGGGGCGCCGGCCGTTTCCGCTCTGCCGTCGCATTGGATTTCGTTGAGCGGGTCCGGGCTGCGGTCGGAGACTTCTCGGGCGAGGGGCCCGGTTGAAAGGCGTCATCCGCCTCCGCCGCGAGGTCCAGGGTGATTGTTGTTGGACGGTTGGCCTGGTCCTGCCCCGTTTTGTGGTCCAGGCGCTATGCAAGCGTTCGGGCATTGAAAGCCTGGTTTGCAGGGGTGTTCGGGGTCAGGCGGCCGAGCGCGGTGCATGGCCTGCCGTCGTTGCACTCCTTTCTCCAGAGTTCGATCCTGTGACGGGCATCGGCCATTGACAGGGACCGGGAGGCATTCCGTACGCAAGCGGGAAGGGAAGCGCCCTATTCGTAGCGTGCTTCCAGCCGTCGATCGATCCACAGCGCCGCCAGCGTGCAGAGCGCACCGGACAGCAGGTAAAGGCCGACCCAGGCGAGGCCGAAGCTGCTTGATAGCGTCAGCGCCACCAGTGGGGCGAAGCCGGCGCCGATCAGCCAGGCGAAGTCGGATGTCAGGGCGGCGCCGGTGTAGCGGTATTGCGGCTTGAAGCTGGACGCGACTGCGCCGGCAGCCTGGCCATAGGCGAGGCCGAGCAGGCCGAAGCCGATGATGACGTAGATCGTCTGCCCGGCCAGGCTGTCGCCGAAGAGCAGCGGCGCGACGATGCTGGAGAGGCTGAACAGCGCGATCATCCCACCCGAGAGCAGCAGGGTGTTGCGGCGGCCGATCTGGTCGGCGATCAGGCCGGAGGTGACGATCGCGCCGGCGCCGACCACGGCGCCGGCCCCCTGCACCAGCAGGAACTCGGAGACCGAGCGATCGGTGAAGAGGTTGATCCAGCTCACCGGGAAGATGGTGACGAGGTGGAAGAGCGCGAAGCTCGCCAGCGGCACGAAGGCGCCGAGGATGAGGGTCCGGCCATGGACGCGGATGAGCTCGACGACCGGGACCGGCACCAGCTCGCGCGTTTCCATCAATTCGGCGAATTCATGGGTCGCGACCATGCGCAGCCGTGCGAAGAGCGCGACGACATTGATCGTCAGTGCGACGAAGAACGGATAGCGCCAGCCCCAGCTCAGGAAATCCTGCTTCGAGAGCGCGCCCTCGAAATAGGCGAAGAGACCGGCGGCGAGGACGAAGCCGAAGGGCGCGCCGAGCTGTGGCAGCATCGCATACCAGCCGCGGCGGTTCGGCGGGGCATTGAGCGCCAGCAGCGATGACAAGCCATCCCAGGCGCCGCCGAGCGCGATGCCTTGCAGCAGGCGGAATCCCGCGAGGATGACGATCGACCAGATGCCGAGCGTCGCATAGCCCGGCAGGAAGGCGACGCCCGCCGTCGAGCCGCCGAGCAGGAAGAGGGCGGCGGTGAGCTTGGTCGCGCGGCCATATTGGCGGTCGATCGCAAAGAACAGCACCGAGCCGATCGGGCGGGTGACGAAGGCCAGCGCGAAGATGCCGAAGGCGTAGATCGTGCCCGTCAGGCGGTCGACGAAGGGGAAGACCAGCTCGGGGAAGACCAGCACGCAGCCGAGGCCGAAGACGAAGAAATCGAAATATTCCGAGGTCCGGCCGATGATGACGCCGAGCGCGATATCGGCCGGCGACACGTGGTCGCGGCCATGCTCGTCCGTCGGATGTCTCGATGAATGGCTCGCCGCGTCAGTGCTCATGACCGCGAATTCCTCGTTAGGAGGCGGAGCCGGCAGGACCGGGCTTGCCCGCACCTCATACAAATGGATACGGTGGATAGAAGCTACCCGTCAAACCATCGCAATGGGACAGATTGTCTTATGTGCGGTGCAAAAGAATAGGAATAGAGAACGGCTGTTCCCGGATCAGGGAGGTCTCGAGTCTCTTGAGAATCTTTCGAATTCTATCGATTCTGCCGTTGTTGGCGCTGCTCGGCGGCTGCCAGATGGTCCTCCTGGGCCCGTCCGGCGATGTTGCGTTGCAACAACGAAACCTCCTGCTCGCCTCGACCGCGTTGATGCTGCTGGTCATCGTGCCGGTGATGGCGCTGACGATCTTCTTCGCCTGGCGCTATCGCGCCTCGGCCAAGGCCAGCTACGACCCGGACTGGAACCATTCGCTGCCGCTGGAGGTGGTGATCTGGTCGGTGCCGCTGCTGATCATCATCGTGATCGGCGCCATGACCTGGATGGGGACGCATCTGCTCGACCCCTATCGCCCGCTCGACCGCATCAGTGCCGGCAAGCCGACGGTCGAGGCGAAGGCGGGCGGCAACGGCGTCCGCAAGGAGCCTCTCGTCATCCAGGTCGTCGCGCTCGACTGGAAATGGCTGTTCCTCTACCCGGCGCAGGGCATCGCCTCGCTCAACGAGGTCGTCGCGCCGGTCGACCAGCCGATCGAGTTCCGCATCACCTCCTCCTCGGTGATGAACTCGCTCTTCATCCCTGCGCTGGCCGGCCAGATCTACGCGATGCCGGGCATGCAGACCAAGCTCAACGCCGTGATCAACCATGCCGGCGAATTCGAGGGCTTCTCGGCCAACTATAGCGGCGCCGGCTTCTCCGACATGCGCTTCCGCTTCCGCGGCGTCGACGACAAGGGTTTTGGCGACTGGGTGCAGGGCGCGATCCGCAAGGGCAGCACGCTCGGGCGCGAGGAATATCTCGTGCTGGAGCGGCCGAGCGAGCGCGAGGCGGTCCGCTATTTCCGCGACATCCCGTCCGATCTCTTCGGCGCCATCCTCAACATGTGCGTCGACCGGGCCAAGATGTGCACGCGCGACATGATGGCGCTGGACGCCAAGGGCGGCGGCGGCAAGGAGGGCATCCACATCGTCGCGCAGCTCGAATACGACAAGAGCGTGCGCCGCGGCGGGCAGCCGATGCCGCCACGCCCCTTCGTGACGGCGATCTGCACGCCGACCGACGTCTACGGCACCGCGGGCGTCACCGCTCGCGCCGCCAACTGAGGCGAGTGAGCGATGACCTATCCCGACTGGTGGAAGCCGATCTTCGGGCGCTTCACCCTCGAGGCGATCCCCTATCACGAGCCGATCCTGATCGGGACCTTCGCCGCGGTCGTGCTCGGCGGGCTTGCACTCGTCGCACTGGTCACCCGCTACAGGCTCTGGGGCTATCTCTGGCATGAGTGGTTCACCAGCGTGGACCACAAGAAGATCGGGATCATGTACATGATCCTCGGCGTGATCATGCTGCTGCGCGGCTTCGCCGACGCGCTGATGATGCGCGGGCAGCAGGCGATCGCGTTTGCCGGCAACGAAGGCTACCTGCCGCCGCACCATTACGACCAGATCTTCACGGCCCATGGCGTCATCATGATCTTCTTCGTGGCGATGCCCTTCGTCACCGGGCTGATGAACTATGTCGTGCCGCTGCAGATCGGCGCGCGCGACGTCGCCTTCCCCTTCCTGAACAATTTCTCGTTCTGGATGACGGTCGGCGGCGCCGTGCTGGTGATGGCCTCGCTGTTCGTCGGCGAATTCGCCAAGGTTGGCTGGCTCGCCTATCCGCCGCTCTCGGGGGCTGCCTACTCGCCCGGGGTGGGTATGGACTACTATCTATGGGCCCTGCAGATCGCAGGCGTGGGCACGACCCTGTCCGGCGTCAACCTGATCGCGACCATCGTGAAGATGCGCGCGCCCGGCATGGACATGATGAAGATGCCGGTCTTCACTTGGACCTCGCTCTGCACCAACGTGCTGATCGTCGCGACCTTCCCGATCCTGGCGGCGACGCTCGCGCTGCTCACGCTCGACCGCTATGTCGGCACGAATTTCTTCACGAACGATCTCGGCGGCAATCCGATGATGTACGTGAACCTGATCTGGATTTGGGGCCACCCGGAGGTCTACATCCTGATCCTGCCGATCTTCGGGGTGTATTCCGAGGTCGCCTCGACCTTCTGCGGCAAGCGCCTCTTCGGCTATGCCTCGATGGTCTATGCCACGGTGGTCATCACCATCCTGTCCTACCTCGTCTGGCTGCACCATTTCTTCACGATGGGTTCAGGCGCCAGCGTGAACTCCTTCTTCGGCATCACGACGATGATCATCTCGATCCCGACGGGCGCGAAGATCTTCAATTGGCTGTTTACGATGTATCGCGGCCGCATCCGCTTCGAATTGCCGATGCTGTGGCTGCTCGCCTTCATGATCACCTTCGTGATCGGCGGCATGACCGGTGTGATGCTGGCGGTGCCTCCGGCTGATTTCATCCTGCATAACAGCCTGTTCCTGATCGCCCATTTCCATAACGTCATCATCGGAGGCGTGGTCTTCGGCGTCTTCGCCGGCATCGCCTACTGGTTCCCCAAGGCCTTCGGCTTCAAGCTCGACAAGTTCTGGGGGCTGCTGTCCTTCTGGTTCTGGGTGATCGGCTTCTACGTCGCCTTCATGCCGCTCTACATTCTCGGGCTGATGGGCGTGACGCGGCGCCTCAGCCGCTTCGAGGACCCGTCGCTGCAGATCTGGTTCGTGATCGCCGCGGTGGGCGCCGTGCTGATCGCGCTCGGCATCCTCTGCTTCATCATCCAGATCGCCGTCAGCATCATCAGGCGCGAGCCATTGCGTGATACGACCGGTGACCCGTGGGACGGGCGCACGCTGGAATGGTCGACTTCGTCGCCGCCGCCGGCCTACAATTTCGCGTTCACGCCGATCGTGCATGACCTCGATGCCTGGGCCGACATGAAAAAGCGCGGCTACAGGCGCCCGCTCGGCGGCTTCAAGCCGATCCACATGCCCCGGAACACGGGCGCAGGCGTGATCATCGCCGGGCTCGCGACGATCTGCGGCTTCGCGCTGATCTGGTACATCTGGTGGCTGGCGGCGTTGAGCTTCGTCGCCGTGATCGCGACCGTGATCATCCACAGCTTCAACTACGACCGCGACTTCCACATCTCCGCCGACGATGTCGTGCGGGCAGAGGAAGCGCGCAGCCGACAGCTCGGACGGGCCTGAGGGGCGATAATGGCCAAGGCGAAAGCACAGGCACGGGCCGCGAGCGTTCCGGCATTCTACGTCACCGGGGACGAGCACGCCCATTCCGGCGGCTCGACCATGCTCGGCTTCTGGCTCTATCTGATGAGCGACTGCCTGATCTTCGCAGTCCTCTTCGCGACCTATGGCGTGCTCGGGCGCAACTACGCGGCCGGGCCGTCGGGCGCCGACCTGTTCGATCTCAGGCTGGTCGCGGTCAACACGGCGATGCTGCTGTTCTCCTCGATCACCTACGGCTTTGCCATGCTGGCCATGGATAAGGGCAAGCAGGCGGTGATGCAGCGCTGGCTTCTCATCACCGGGCTCTTCGGCCTCGCCTTCCTGGCGATCGAGCTCTACGAGTTCGCGCATCTCATCCGCGAGGGCGCGACGCCGATGCGCAGCGCCTTCCTGTCCTCGTTCTTCACGCTGGTGGGTACGCACGGCCTGCACGTCACCTTCGGCCTGATCTGGCTGACCGTGCTGATGACGCAGGTCTCGAAGCGCGGGCTGATCGAGGCCAACCGCCGACGCCTGCTGTGCCTCTCGATGTTCTGGCACTTCCTCGACGTCATCTGGATCGGCGTCTTCACCTTCGTCTATCTGATGGGCGTGCTGAAATGAGCGGTTCCCCAGGCCACGTCGACCCACACGCCGAACCGCATGGTGCCCATGGCGACGACCATGCCCCGCATGGCAGCCTGCGCGGCTATGTCACCGGCTTCCTGCTCTCGGTCGTCCTGACGGCGATCCCGTTCTGGCTCGTGATGAACGACGTGCTGGGGAATGCGACGCTGACGGCGATCGTGATCATGGCCTTCGCGGCCGTGCAGATCGTCGTCCACATGGTCTATTTCCTGCACATGAACGGCCACTCGGAGGGCGGCTGGAACATGATGGGGCTGATCTTCACCATCGTCATCGTGGCGATCGTGCTCGCCGGTTCGCTCTGGGTGATGTTCCACCTCAACAGCAACATGATGCCCGACATGCACAGGATGTGAGGCCGGGGCGATGCCGGTCGACGCAGGAGGGCGCAAACGCGGTGGCTTTGCCCGGTTTGCCTTTGCCGCCGCGCTCGGCCTGTTCACGCTGATCTTCGCTGGACTCGGGATCTGGCAGCTCGAACGTCGCAGCTGGAAACTCGATCTGATCGCCCGGGTCGAGGCTCGGATTCATGCTGCTCCGGTCGCGGCACCCGGGCCGGATGCATGGACCAGCATCGGTGCGGCGACCGACGAATATCGCCGCGTTGTGCTGCAGGGCCGCTATCTCGATGCCCCGGAAACGCTGACCATGGCGGTGACCGAGCGCGGGCCGGGCTTTTGGGTGGTGGCCCCGTTCCGCAGCGATGCCGGCTTCACCGTGCTGGTCAATCGCGGCTTCGTGCCGGAGGACCGGCGCAACGCGAGCGAGCGGCGAGCGGCGGGGACCGGGGACATGAGGGTGGTCGGCCTGTTGCGTCTGAGCGAGCCCGGCGGTGGCTTCCTGCGCAGCAACGATCCCGCTGCGGGGCGCTGGTATTCCCGCGATGTCGCCGCGATCGCCTCTGCGCGCGGGCTGGGCAAGGTAGCGTCCTATTTCGTCGATGTAGATGCGGCCGCCGAACCCGGCCCGCTGCCGCAAGGCGGGATGACCCAGGTCAGCTTCCGCAACACGCATCTGATCTATGCGTTGACATGGTTCTGCCTCGCGCTGATGAGCGCGGGGGCTGCGATCTTCCTGATCCGCCGGGGCGGTGAGGAGGCGCCATGAAGCGGCTTCGACCGGGCCGTTTCCTCAAACGAAATCAGGCGCCCGGAGGCGCCTGAGGAGTGTTCGGATATCGCCTCGCTTCGGACCTGCCGAAGCGGCGGTCCGCTTACTTCGTCGAGGTGCCGTAGGACTGCCAGCGCTTGAGGAACTCGTCGCGCTTTGCGGCGGCCTCCTCCTCGTCGATGGCGAAGACCTTGACGCTGTCGATGGCCGGCAATTCGACATGCTTGGAGACATCGATATCGCTGCGGCTCGGCCGGCGGAAGGCGTTCTCGAGTAGGGCGATCTGGGCTTCCTTCGACAGCATCAGGTCATAGGCCGCCTTGGCGGTGGCGCCGGCCGGCGCGCCCTTGACCAGAACCTGGAATTCCGGCGTCGAGAAGGTGCCCTCGGCCGGATAAAGCAGCGAGATCTCGCGCTGGCCGCCGGCGACATAGGCATAGGCGTTCGACTCGAAGGTCAGGCCCATGGCGAACTCGCCCTGGCCGACGGCGCGCAGCACGGTCGAGGCGGCGCTGGAGACGGTGAGGTTCGCGGCGAGGGCCTTCAGGCCCTCCGGCCCCATCAGCTTGTCGACGCCCCAGAGGATGGTGAAGGCGGTCGAGCTGTTGGCGGGATCGGCGATGATGATCTTGCCCTTGAAGGCGGGGTCGATCAGGTCCTTCCAGGTCTTCGGCGCCGGCTTTCCGCCAAGCTGGTTCTTGTTGATCATCGCCACGACGAGGTGGACGTTCGAGGCGGTCCAGAGGTTTTCGGGGTGGCGCAGGGCTGCCGGAATGGCCGATGCGGCCGGGGAGGCATAGGGCTCGAAGAGCTGCTTGAAGGCGCCGAGCGTGTTGGCGCTGGAGCTCCAGAAGAGGTCGGCCTGGGGCTTGGCAGCCTCGGCCTCGATGCGGCGCAGCAGCTGGCCCGAGCCGCCAGTGATCGTGCTGATCTTGAGGTTGGGCTGCTTCTCCTTGGCGACGCCGAGAACGGCGTCGACGGACTGCGCATTGTTGGAGGTGTAGAGCACCACGGTGCCCGAGGCGGTCTGGGCCAGCGCGGGCGCGGCGGCCATGCCGGCAAGGCCGGCGAGCACGGTGCGGCGGTCGATCAGGTGGGTCATGGTCGTTCCTTTCATTCCGCCTTCCCCTCTGAGCGCGGGCGGCAGGCGGCGCCGGCCCGGCCTTGTCGTCTGGTTCGGGTGGTTCAGCTCTTCGACGAGAATAGGTCGATCTTGAAGACGCGGGTCGCGACGATGATCGGGATCAGGATCACCGCGACCAGCACGAGGCCATAGGCCGAGGCCTGTGCCATCAGGTTGGAGTCGATCAGCTTGTAGATCTGGATCGGCATGGTCTCGCGCCCGCCGGAATAGACGATGATCGAGGCCGAGAGCTCGGCGACGGTGGTCGTCCAGGTCAGCACGGCGGCGGCGGCGACGGCCGGCAGCATCAATGGCAGCACGACCTTGAAGAAGGTCGAGACCGGCGGCACGCCGAGGCTGATCGAGGCCTCCTCGATCGAGTTCGGGATGTTGTAGAGCGTCGAGGAGGAGTTGCGGATGCCGAAGGGCAGGCGGCGCACGACATAGGCGAGCACGATGATGCTGGCCGTGCCGGTCAGCGGCAGGAAGCCGGTGTTGAAGGACATGATCAGGCCGATGCCGATGATCGTGCCCGACAGAGCCAGCGGCAACGCCGTCAGGTAGTCGAGCGCAGGCGTCAGGATGTTGCGCTTCTTGACGATGAGATAGCTGACGATGGCGCTGAAGGTGATGCCGATCACGGTCGCAGCCGCCGAATAGAGAAGGGTGTTGATTACCGGATCCGGCGCGATCTTCACGAGGCGCTCGACATGGGCGGTGGTCCACTCGCCCCAGCGCATGACCGGGCCGCGCGACACGGTGAAGGCACCGATCACGATCGAGCCCAGCGGCAAGAGCGAGACGATGACCAGGAGCCCGGCGGCAAGCCCGATGAAGAGGCCGGGCAGGCCGCGCAGCTTCTCGGCACGGGCGCCGCGGCCTTGCGTGACCTCGTGGCGGCCGCGCGAGACGATCCAGCGCTGGACGAAGAGCACGATCATGACCAGCGCGATCGAGACGGTGGCGAGCGTCGACTGCATCACCGGGTCGGAGCCCCCCTCGGCGACGGCGGCCTGATAGGTCAGGACCGAAAGCAGCGGCACGCGGCTGCCGAGAATGGTGGCGGTGGCGAAATTGCCCACGACCAGCGTGAAGACCAGGAGCGCGCTCGCCAGCACGGAGGGCAGCACCACCGGCAGCATGACGTTGAGGCGCGAGCGGGCCGGCGAGGTGCCGAGGCTTTGCGCGGCCTCCTCGAGCTGGACGTCGAAGCCGCGGATCGCGGCGAGCGTGCCGATATAGATGTAGGTGTAGTAGGTGAAGGTCATCACCGTGATCAGGCCGGGCCAGCCGTAGAAGCTCGGCATGTCGATGCCGTGGCCGCCGAGCCAGCGGGTGATGAAGCCGTTATTGCCGAGCATCATCAGCCAGGTCTGGGCGGCGATGACCTCGGGAATGACCAGCGTGATCAGCGGCAGAACCGCGACGATGCCCTTGCCGGGAAAGTCGAAGCGCGCCGTGAAATAGGCGAGCGGCACGCCGATCAGCGTCGTGGTCAGCGTCACCGCGACGCCGAGCACGATGGTGTTGACGATGGCGGCGAAATATTTGGGATCGCCGGCCAAGGTCACCCAGCCGTTGCGGCCGCCGCTGCCGATGGAGCCGGTCAGCACGTTGAGCAGGGGATAGAGCAGGAAGACGGCCAGGATCGCCAGCGCCAGCACGGAGAACCAGAACCAGATCGAGCTGAACTGGCGAGTCATGACGCCAGCACCAGCGTGCGGGCGGGATCGAAGCCGAGGCCGACGCTGGCGCCGGGCTCGAAACGGTCATGCGCGCCGTTCTGCAGGTCGACCGCGAGCACGCGGCCGCTGTCGAGCGCGACCTTGTAGCTGGTCTTGCCGCCGAGATACTGGCGATGCGCGATCCTGCCGGGCAGGGTGCCGGCCGTGCCAGGCTCGGCCAGCAGGATGTCCTCGGGCCGCGCCACCAGCGTCGCCTTGCCGGCTGTGAGGGCGGCCGGCGCGCGCGCCGTGATGGTGACGCCGTCGAGCGCGATGGTCGCGGTCTCGCCGGCTTGCCGGGCAGCAGTCTCTACCGCGATGATGTTGGCGCCGCCGACGAAGTCCGCGACATAGCCGGTGCGCGGCTCGCGGTAGATCTGGGCGGGCGTGCCGACCTGCTCGAGCCGGCCCTGGTTCATCACGCCGATCCGGTCGGACATGGCGAGCGCTTCCTCCCGATCATGGGTGACGAAGACCGTGGTGATCTTCGCCTCGCGCTGGAGCTCGACGATGGTTTCGCGCACCTGGAGGCGCAGCTTGGCGTCGAGATTGGAGAGCGGCTCATCCATCAGCAGCACCTTCGGCTGGATGACGAGGGCGCGTGCCAACGCCACGCGCTGGCGCTGGCCGCCGGAGAGCGCGGCCGGATGGCGGGCGCCCAGATGGCCGAGGCCGACACGCTCCAGCGCCGCCTGAACCTTGAGCTTGATCGCGCTTTCCGCCTGTTTGCGGGCGCGCAGGCCATAGGCGACGTTGTCGAAGACGGTCTTGTCCGGGAAAAGCGCGTAGTCCTGGAAGCACATGCCGATATCGCGCTTGTGTGGTGGCAGATGCGTCACCTCCGTGCCGCCGAAGCGCATATGGCCGCGCTCGGCCGGCACGAAGCCGGCGATGGTGCGCAGAAGCGTGGTCTTGCCGCAGCCGGACGGGCCGAGCAACGTGAAGAACGTGCCCGGCTCGATCGTCAGCGCCAGCCCGTCGATGACGCGCTGCCCGCCATAGGCGACGGCCAGATCCTCGATCGCAATGCCCATCTCGTCGTCCCCTCAAAACTGGAAGCTCCGGCGGATCGACGCCGTCTCGGAGCGAATATTCCGTAGTCGGCTTAGCGCTTCATCGCGGCTTCGACCAGCCGGAGCATCTCGCGGTGGCGGGCGGGATCGCCGGCCGCCATGATGCGCTTGCCGGTGTCGCGATTGATCGGGCGACCTTCCCAGTCGGTGATGGCGCCGCCGGCGCCCTCGATGATCGGGCGGAAGGGGGCGAAGTCCCAGAGCTTCAGGCGCGTGTCGAAGGCGGCGTCGGTGCGCCCGCTCGCGAGCAGGCCGAAGCTCATGCAGGCGCCGCCCCAGATGCGCCAGGCGGTGGCGGCACGCATGGCGTCGAGGGCTGGGGTCTCTTCCGCGTCGAAGAAGTCGGGATTGCTGGCGGAAAGGATGGCCTCACCAAGCGCGCCGCAGGTACGGGTGCGGCAGGGGCGGCCGTTATGTGTGGTGGGGCGGCCCTTGATGCCGATCCAGCGATCGCCGGTGATCGGATGATCGATGACCCCCAGGATCGGCTCGCCCTCCTGCATCAACGCGATCAGCGAGCCGTAGACCGGCAGGCCGGCAATGAAGGCGGCAGTGCCGTCGATCGGATCGAGCACCCAGACCAGATCGGCATCGCCATCGGAGGGAGCTTCTTCCTCGCCGATGATGCCGTGGCTCGGGAAGCGGTCAGCCAGCATCTCGCGCATGCGCCGCTCGATCCGGGCGTCGAGCGCGGTGACGAAGCTCTTGTCCGGTTTGACCTCGACATCGGGGCGCACGGTCGCTGCCTCGCGCAGGATCCTGCCACTCTCCGTCGCTAGTTGGAGGGCGAAAGCCAGCCACTCGTCCTGATTGTTCCCGGCGTGCATTCGCCATCCTCGTCTACTCTGGAGGTGGCTTAGCATTTGTGGATATGTGTGGCAATGTGTATTTCTGTGCAATTCGCGCGAGCTTCGGTTGTGTGCCGCCCTGAGCGGTGCCATGAACGCTTCGGAGGAGGCGATTGCTCATGTGGCAAGGCGATCGAAAGCAGCGCATCGGCACGCTTCTCGAGACGTTTGGTAGCGTTTCGGTCGAGCGGCTCGCCCAGGAGTTCGATGTCTCCAACGAGTCGATCCGCCGCGATCTCGTCGCTATGGAGCGGGACGGCCGGTTGCGGCGCGTCCATGGTGGTGCGGTCAGCCTTCCCGCGGAGCAGGACGCATCCTACGGGGCCCGTTCCGCGGTCCGGCTGCAGGAAAAGCGCGCCATCGCGCTGGCTGCGCTGGCCCTGATCAAAAGCGGCCAAACGCTGTTCCTCGACGGGGGAACCACGACGGCGGCACTGGCGGAGGAGCTGAAGAGCGTTCCCGAACTCAACATCCTCACGAACTCGCTGCAGGTCGCGACGAGCATGGCCTCGACCCAGCAGAGGATGGGCAGCCGCGTCTTTCTGCTCGGCGGTGCCATCGTGCATGAGCCGCCGGAGACCGGCGGTGCATCGACGATCAACGATATCTATCGCTTCAAGGCCGACATGGCCTTGCTTTCACCCTTCGGCGTCGACGTGGACGGCGCGGCGACCAATTTCTTCGAGCACACCGCCGAGATCGCCCGGGCCATGGTCGCCAATTCGGCCAGCGTCGCCCTGATCGCCGACCACTCCAAGATCGGCGTCACGAGCCGCGTCCGCTTCTGCGAGCTTGATCGGGTGTCCGCCATCGTGACTGACAAGAAAGCGCGGCGGTTGCCTGCGTTGGCCGCGCTTTCGAGCGTCGTCGGGCGCGTCATCGTTGCCGACAGCTAGGGCATCGGACAGACAAGCGCTCTGCTGAGGTGATGCGGGCCGCCGAGGCCCCTCACACCACGACGAAGCCGTGGGCGAAGGGGTCGCGGTCGTCGATGAAGATGGTGTTGTAGCCGGTCATCCGAGCCCAGCCGGCGATGGAGGGGATGATCGCCGGACGGTTGGCCACAGTCGTCGCGGCCTCGACGCGGCCCTTGAACAGCGAGCCGATGATCGATTCATGCACGAATTCGTCGCCCACAGCGAGCTTCCCCTTGGCGGCGAGCTGGGCCATGCGGGCGGAGGTGCCGGTGCCGCAGGGCGAGCGGTCGATTGCCTTGTCGCCGTAGAACACGGCGTTGCGGGCATGGGCCTCGGGCTTCGTCGCCTTGCCGGTCCATTGGATATGGCTGAGCCCCTTGATCTCGGGGTGCTCGGGATGGACGAACTCGTATTTGGCGTTGAGCGCGGCGCGCAGCTTCGGCGACCAGCCGATCAGCTCGCCGGCGGTATGGTCGGCCATGTCCCGGAAGTTCTTCTGCGGCTCGACGATGGCGTAGAAATTGCCGCCATACGCGACATCGACGACGATCTCGCCGAGGCCCTCGACCTCGGCCGTCAGGCCCTCCGCATAGAGGAAGCCCGGCACGTTGGTCAGGCGGACCTCCTCGACGAAGCGCCCCTCCTGGCGATAGCTGATATCAACCTTGCCTGCAGGCGCCTCGATCGAGAGCTTGCCCGGCTCGCGCGGGGTGATCAGCCCGTTCTCAATGGCCATGGTGATGGTGCCGATGGTGCCGTGGCCGCACATCGGCAGGCAGCCGGAAGTCTCGATGAAGAGCACGGCGACGTCACAATCGGGACGCGTTGGCGGATAGAGGATCGAGCCCGACATCATGTCATGGCCACGCGGCTCGAACATCAAGCCGGTGCGGATCCAGTCGAATTCGCGCAGGAAATGCGCGCGCTTCTCCAGCATGTTGGCGCCTTCGAGCCGCGGGCCGCCGCCGGAGACGAGGCGCACCGGATTGCCGCAGGTATGGCCATCGATGCAGGAGAAGGTGTGGCTGGCCATGGTCCGACTCTCAGAAGCGCTGCGGTGAGAAGGAAGCGATGTCGATGACTGGGGGCCGATCGGTCAAGAGATCGGCGACGAGCCGGGCGGTGCCGGCCGATTGCGTCAGGCCGAGATGGCCATGCCCGAAGGCATAGACCACGCGCGGCGTCGCACGCGCCCGGCCGATCGCCGGCAGGCTGTCGGGCAGCGAGGGTCGAAAACCCATCCATTGCACGCCGTCATCGGGCTTGAGGCCGGGCAGGAAGGCGCGGGCCCTGGCCAGCATCGCTTCCGAGCGGCGGAAATTCGGGGGCAGGTCGAGCCCGCCGAGCTCGACGGCGCCGCCGACGCGGATGCCGGTCGAGAGCCGGCTGACGACGAAGCCGTGACCGCCGAAGGTGACCTGCGTGCGCAGGTCGAAGGCATCGGGCGGCAGGGTGGTGTTGTAGCCGCGCTCGGTTTCGAGCGGGATGCGCTCGCCCAGGCTTTGGGCGATGCGATGCGAGAAGGCGCCGGCGGCAAGGACGACCTGCGCGGCCTGGCGCGAGTGGCCGTCGCGGACATGGACCGCGACGCTGCCGTCAAGCGGCTGCAGGCTTTGGACCTCGAGCCGCTCGATGATGCCGCCGCGGGCGCGGAAATGCTCGGCCAGCGCCAGCGTATAGCTCTGGGGGTCTGCGATCGAGTACCAGCCGGGCGTGAAGGTGCCATGGGTGAAGCGCGGCGCGAGGCCGGGCTGGATCTCGGCCATGCCGGCGGCGTCGAGATGGTGGAAGGCGATGCCGTGTTCCGCGCGGGCCTGCCAGCCGGGCTGTGAGGCGTCCAGCTCGGCTTTACCTTCATAGACTTGGAGATTGCCGTCTTTGCGCAGCATTCCGAAGGTGCCGGTCTCCTGCAGGAAGGGTTCCAGCTCCGCCTTGGACAGGTCCATCAGGGCGGTTTGCGCTGCAGTCGAATGCGCGACGCGGGCGGGCGAGCAGGCGCGCCAGAAGCGGAACATCCAGGGCGCGATCCTGAGCGCATAGGCCGGCGGCACCGAGAGCGGCCCGAGCGGATCGAGCAGCCATTTCGGCGCCTTGCGCAGGATGCCGGGCGAGGCCAGCGGCAGGATGTCGGTGAAGGCGAAGGCGCCGGCATTGCCAGCGGAAGCACCTGCCGCCGGCCCGGTTTTGTCCAGCACCACGATCGACAGGCCGCGCCCCTGCGCCGCGATCGCGGCGGAGAGGCCGACCACGCCGGCGCCTATGACGATGACATCGGGACTGGCCATCAGCGGGTATGTTTCGCGAATGCGTGCTGCGATTTTGGTCCGGGCCGATAATCGGCCGGGAAAACCAGCATGGAGCTTGCTCCCGCGCGACGGAAGGGCTTCCGCCGCGCGGGGCGCATGATCAGGCCGCCTGCTTGCGGGCGACGTTCGCCTTCGACCAGTCGGCGTACCAGGCGTCGAACAGCTTGAGCTGGGCCTCGGCATAGCCGCGCTGGCTGTCGCTGAGCGCATCGGTCTCGTTGAAGTGCAGCGCGTATTCCGCGTCGCCCTTCAGGACCATCATGTGCTTGAAGAACAGGACGAGGTCCGGGCCGGCATCGAAGGAGGAGAGCACGGCCAGCGCCTGCTCCAGCTCCTGCGCCTGGCGGCGCGCTGTGGCATCGCCGGCGGCCGCGGCCACCGAGAGCTGGCAGAGGTGGAGCACTTCCTTCGGCAGGACATTGCCGATGCCGGTGATCGCGCCGGTCGCGCCACAATTGACGTAGCCATGGACGACGGTGGTGTCGATGCCAATCATCAGCGAGACGTCGTCATCACGGCTGGTGATGTTCTCGGCCGCATAGCGCATGTCGTCGGCGCCGCCGAATTCCTTGAAGCCGATGAGGTTCGGGTGTTCGGAGCGCAACGCGAAGAACAGGTCGGCGCGGGTGGCGAAGCCGTAATAGGGGCTGTTGTAGATCACGGCCGGCAGGTCCGGCGCGGCGGTCAGGATCGCCTTGAAATGGGCCTTCTGGGCGGCGATGACCGAGCCGCGGGAGAGGACGCGCGGGATCACCATCAGGCCCTTCGCGCCGACCTTCTGGGCATGGGCGGCATGAGCGACGGCAGACGCCGTATTGACCGCGCCGGTGCCGACGATGACCGGGATGCCGGCCTTCACCAGCCGCTCGACGCCTTCCATGCGCTGGGCATCGGTGAGAAGCGGCCAGTCACCCATCGAGCCGCAATAGACCACGGCGGACATGCCGGTGGCGATCAGCTCCTTGGCCTTGCGCACCAGCCCGTCGAAATCGGGCGTGCGGTCCGGCTTGCAAGGGGTCATCAGCGCGGGGATCACGCCGGAGAAAATCTTGGCCTTCATCTCGCTCTCCTTCTGGCTGTCGTTCTTGCGGAGACGCCGCCCTGGCGGCGCGTCCCTCCCGAGCCCTGTATAGAGATTTGCATATTATTTGTCGACAAGAATTCGGCAGTGGCGCTCAGAGGGAGATGTCCAGCCTCTCCTCTCCGATCATAAGCTTTTGAATCTGCAGGACGATCTGCTCGGCATGCGCCTTGCCGAGGCGCTCGGACAGGGCGGTGTCGCGCGCCACGATCGCGGCGATCATCGCTTCGTGCTCGTCGACGAATTGCTGCGGCAGCCGGTCGTCATAAGACTGGTAGTAGAGCCGCAAGAAACGCCGACCCTCGTCGAGAAGGCGGCTGAACAGGTTGTTGAAATAGGGGTTGCGCCCGGCATCCGCGATCGCGGCATGGAAGGCGGCGTTGGTCGCGATCATCGCCAGCGCATCCTGCGCCTTCACGGCGGCGGCGAATTCCGCCTGCCGGGCGCGGATCGCCACGAGGTCTTCCGACCGGCGGTTCTGGGCGGCGAGCTGGGTCGTCACCCGGTACATCAGGGTCAACGCATCGAAGAACGGCGACATGTTGAGGAAGTCGAGATTAGCCACCATGGTCGAGCGGTTCGGCAGCGTATCGATCAACCCTTCGCCAGCCAGCCGCACCAGTGCCTCGCGGATCGGCGTGCGCGACATGCTGAAGCGCTCGGCGAGCTGCACCTCGTCGATCGGGCTGCCGGGCGGCAGGACGAGATCGAGGATTTCGTCGCGCAGCAGGTCGTAGACGAACTTCACGCCCGAGCCGCGCTTGCGTTCCGGGGCAGGCGCTGCCTTGGTCTTGGTGGCTTTCATGGGGAATCCTCTTGTCGACAAGAGGAGTACGGGCGGCGCAGCGCTTGATCAATCGATTACCGGACGACGGCGACGATGGTCTTATGCCCGTTCCCACCCGTGCCGGTGTCCAGGCCCACGCTCGACCGGATCAGCGGCCGGAATCCACCCCGGCGACGGAGAGGCCGGTGACGCCATGCCTGGCGATCAATTGCGTGACGATGCCGCTGCCGATGGCGGCCGCGACGAAGCTCGTGAGATATTCGAGAGCGATACCGGACGCCTTGGGCGTGCCCAGCGCCTGCTGGACCGCCATGAAGCGGCCGGGAAGCATGCGCGAGCCCGGCAGCGTCCTCTCATCTTCGATCAATTTGGGCCGCAGGCCGGCAAGCGCATCCAGTTTCCCGTCGACGAACTGCCGATAGGCTCCGTCGAAGCCCTCTCCGGCGACAAGTTCGGCCGCCTGGATGTTGCGTTCGAGCCAGAGGCCATAGGCGGTGCGGGCGGCAACCGCGATGCGCCGGCCCTTCCGGTCGACCTCCGCCACGGATTGCAGGTCCGAGCCCGCAGGCACCAGATAGGTCGCCTCGATCTCGGTATAGGCGGGCGTGAAGGCGATCACGGCGGCGCGCTGCGGCTCCGCGCCGACCAAGGCGACATCCCATTCGTCGCGCTCGGCCGCATCCGAGAGCGGGCCGGGCGATTCATAGGGGACGTATCGGAGCGGCAGGTCGAGACATTGAGCCAGGATCGCCGCCATGTCGGGCGAGACGCCGGCCGGGCCGCCATCGGCCGTGCGGCTGGAGACCAGCAGGAAGTTCGAAAGGTTGATGCCGGCCCGCAGCACGCCATGGCGCGAGAGCGCCTGGCGAACCGCCTGCGGCGGCTCCCCGATGATCGCGCGGATCCGTCGTGCGTCCTCGCCCATCGTCATGCCGTCCGCGGAGTCTTGGCGACCAGCTCGGGGCCGATACCGTTGCAGGGGAGGGCGAGGATTTCCATATCGGCTCTGCTCCGGCGCCAGCAATTTCGGTATTGGCTATTGCATGGTGTAAGACCAATGATCGGTCAAGGTGCCCTGTTGATCCGCTATCATGGCCCTGCTTGCGACCACTCGCGCGATTGAACGGCGTCAGACATGCCCCACAGCCCTCTCGCTCTGCGCATCGCCAATGACATCATCACGCGCATCGGCATGGGAGAATTCGGCGCGGGCTCGCATCTGGCGACGGAAGCTTTGGCCAAACGCTTCGAGGTTTCGCGCTCGCCGGTCCGTGAGGCGCTGGCCATTCTCTTGGGCCAAGGCGTCATCGAGAACCGCCGGAATCGCGGCTTCTTCGTATTGCCGAGCGCGGGACGAAAAGCGGGAGAGGCCGGGCTGGAGCCTGTGGGCCAGCGCGAGAGCGACCCCTATTACGAACTGGCGGAGGATTGGCTCGAGGACCGGATCGGCGCCGACCAGACCGAGCAGGCGATCCGGGATCGCTACAACCTGACGCGTTCGCAGGCTCAGGACCTCTTGTCCCGCGCCTCTCGCGAGGGCTGGGCAGAGCCGAAGCCGGGCTATGGCTGGAAATTGCGTCAGGTCGCCAAGACGGCCGAGGCTTTCGAGGACATCTACCGTTTCCGCGCGGTCATCGAACCCGCGGCCCTGCTCGAGCCTGGCTTCCGGTTGGACCGGGCGGTCGCTGCGTCGCTGCGCCGGACACAGGAGCGACTGGCCTCGGGCGAACTCGACGGGCTGGCGCCGGCAGCGATGGCGGCAGCCGGTGTGGAATTCCATGAGGGCATCATCAAGATGTCCGGCAATCCGATGTTCCTTCATGCGCTGGAGCGCGCCAATCAGCTGCGGCGGCTGGCGGAGTACCGGCTCAAGCTGAACCCGCAGCGCATTGCGGTGCAGAGTCGCGAGCATCTGGAGATTCTCGACCTCCTCGCCAAGGGCGACAATCTGGAGGCGGCGCATCTGATGCGCCGGCATCTCAGCGGAGCGCTCGCCTCGAAATCGCCGGTCGTGCACCCGCGAACCGACGGCACCGGTCACGCCATCTGACTGCGTCGGCAAGCCTTGCGGCAGCGCCGCTCACCGGCGAGGCGATCCATATCCGGGCTTTTGTGGTTTTCTGGATTGATAAAACCAATCTTGGTCTCTAGGTTTTGGGCGGCAGCGACAAGCTCGATGCCGCGGTCGGAAAGCCACGGCGCCCGCTTGTGCTGACCGAAAGCGATGGTCGGGCCGTCATTCCGAACAGGGCGGGCTTCAGACCCGGATGAGACCGTGACGTTGAACGACAAGGTTGAATGGGCATCCTTCGGCGCAGCGGGCGAGAGCTTTCTCCGCCTCGATGTCGCGTCGCTTCTGGGGCAGGACTTCCGGCGCCTGCCGCATGTGCTGCGGATCCTGTTCGAGAATGCGATGCGCTCGGCGCACGCGGAGGAGACGGGATATCTGCCGCAGGCGTTTCGCGAGTGGCTGCGCGAGGGGGCGAGCCTCGTCGAGATCCCGTTCCTGCCGAACCGGATCATGATGCATGACACGACCTGCGGCCCGGCGCTGGTCGATATCGCGGCGATGCGCGACGTGCTGGCCGAGAACGGCCGCGACCCCGACCTGCTGATGCCGCGCATTCCCGTCGACGTCTCGACGGACCATTCCTCCGGCGTCGATGTCTTCGGCCGACCGGATGCCTTCCAGCGCAATCTGGAGAAGGAATTCGCGCGCAATGCCGAGCGCTACCGCCTGATGAAATGGGCGGCCGCGGCGATGCCGGGCATCCGGGTGCATCCGCCGGGATCGGGCATCATGCACACGATCAACCTGGAGAGGCTGTCGCGGGTGGTCATCAGCGAGATGCATCAGGGCGAGCGCAGAGCCTTCCCGGATGCCATGCTGGGAACCGACAGCCATACACCGATGGTCAACGGACTCGGCGTGCTCGGCTGGGGCGTCGGCGGGCTGGAGGCGGAAGGAGCGCTGTTCGGCGTCCCCGTCGTCCTGCGCATTCCCGATGTGATCGGGGTGAAGCTCACGGGCCGGTTGCGCGATGGCGTATTGGCGACCGATCTCGCCCTGGAAGTGACCCGCGCGTTGCGCGCCATTGGCGTCAGCGGCGATTTCGTCGAATTCTTCGGGCCGGGGGTGTCAACGTTGTCCGTCGGCGAGCGCGCGGCGATCGCCAACATGGCGCCGGAATACGGGGCGTCGACCGGGTATTTCCCGATTGACGACAAGGCGCCGGCCTATCTCGCGCGGATCGGCCGGTCATCGGCGGACTGCGCTCTGGTCGAGGCCTATGCCAGGGCGAGCGGGCTCTGGTTCGATCCCGGGGCGCAGCCGCGCTTTACGCGCGTGATCACCGTCGATCTCGACGCCATCGAACCCGGTGTCGCCGGGCCTCGTCGCCCGCAGGATCGGCTTGCCGCCGGTACGACCCGTTCGGCCTTTACGCCGGCTCTGGCAACTGCGCGTGAAGAAGTTCTTCCCGATGGCGCGGTCGTCATCGCGGCGATCACGAGCTGCACGAACACATCCGATGCCAGCATGCTCGCTGCTGCCGGGGTGCTCGCCCGCAAGGCCCGCGCCCGCGGCCTGCGGCCGCCGGACTACGTCAAGACCTCGCTGGCGCCGGGATCGCCGACGGCCGAGCGCTTTCTGCGCCGTGCCGGTCTGCTCGATGACCTCGAAGGGCTCGGTTTCGGCATCGTCGGCTATGGCTGTACGACCTGCATCGGCAATTCCGGGGCCCTGCTCGACAGCGTCAGGGCCGAGCTTGGCCGGGACGGTTTTCGCCCGGTCGCGGTCCTCTCCGGCAATCGCAACTTTCCGGGCCGCGTCCACCCCGATCTCGAGAACGGTTTCCTGGCCTCGCCGCCACTGGTCATCGCCTTCGCGCTTGCCGGTACGG
The DNA here is from genome assembly GCF_057809495.1 of Allobosea sp. FG18. Lineage (NCBI taxonomy): Bacteria > Pseudomonadati > Pseudomonadota > Alphaproteobacteria > Hyphomicrobiales > Alloboseaceae > Allobosea > Allobosea sp. FG18. The sequence continues at coordinate 51,980 of NZ_JBMDKB010000005.1, read as the reverse complement.
TCAATATCGACATCACGCGGGAACCGATCGGATTCGATAAGGTGGGACAGCCCGTGATGCTCGAAGAGATCTGGCCGACGGGCGCCGAGATCGACGCGGCCGTGGCGAGCGGCTGGGACGTCACCGATTTCGACGCCGCCTATCAGGAGGCCGCGACCCGCCCGCTCTGGGTCGATCTCGACGCACCGGATGGCGCGCGCTTTCCGTGGGATCAGGCCTCGACCTATCTGCGCAGGCCGCCCTTCGTCCAACCGCAGGGACAGCCATCGATGGCGGGGCATGCCCGGCCGCTGATCGTCTTGGGCGATGACGTGACCACGGACCATATCTCGCCGGCGAACCAGATCCGCCCGGACAGCGCGGCCGGCCGGCACATCATCGCCCAGGGTGGCGATCCCGCCGATCTCAACGTCTTCGCCTCGCGGCGCGGTAATTTCGAGGTGATGATCCGGGGCGCCTTCACCAACCGGATGGCGGTCAACCGTCTGCTGCCGGCGGGTGCGCCGGCCGGCTTCACACGGCACGAACCTTCAGCGGAAATCGTTTCCCTGACCGAGGCGGCCGAACGCTATACCAGCGAGAACACGACGCTCGTGCTCGTGGCAGGCGAGCGCTACGGCATGGGCTCGTCGCGCGACTGGGCGGCCAAGGCCGTGGCGCTGCTCGGCGTCCGCGCCGTGATCGCCGCGAGCATCGAGCGCATTCATCGCACCAACCTGATCGGGATGGGCATCCTGCCGCTGCTGCTGCCGGCGGGCGTCCATCCCGATACGCTCGATATCGGCTCAGCCGACCTGTTCGCGATCGATCTCGAACCCGGTCGCCTGGCGCCGCGCTGCGCGGTTCCGCTGACGATCATCCGTCCCTCCGGCGAAGCCGTCGCCATCACCTTGCGCGCCGCGATCGAGACCTCGCTGGAGATCACCCTGCTGAAATCGGGTGGGCTGATCCCGCATGTTCTCGGTGGGCTTCTCAGCAGCCGATCACCTTGAACTCGACCCGCCGGTCGAGCGCGTCGCTGGCATCGTCCTTGCCGGTCCCGACGAGGTTCTCGCGGAAGCCGCGGCCGGTCGCGATCAAGCGGCCGCGATTGTCGGGCGCGCCGGTCAGCAGCAGGTCCATGACAAACTGTGCCCGCAGGGCCGAGAGCCGATCATTCACCTGCGGCAGGCCGGTATGCGAGGTATGGCCGACGACCTCGAGGCAGGCGCCCTTCTGGCGCGAGCGCGTCGCGATCTGGCTCAGCCACATCGGGTAGGGATCGGTGATCTGGCGATCGTCGATGAATTGCGTGGTGCCGGGCTTGAACAGCAGCTTGACCATCAGCCGGTCGGTAGCGAGGCCGTAATCGACCAGGTCGCCGAAGGCGTCGACCATGTCCTCGCGCCGGGCGAGCTTGCTTGCGGCGAGATAGGTCCCGATCCTGACGCGATGCTGCTCGCCGCCGGGCAGCTTGCGCGCTGTCCGGTAGAAGGCGAGCGCCTCGCGGAAATGCTGGGTTTCATAGGCGAGGATGCCGTCATTGATCAGCGCATTGGCGGTCAGCTTTTCGACATAGCCGGGATCGATGGGGTCCCCCAGCTTCGTGCCCTGGCAAACCTTGATGTAGGACTCCGTCGCCTGGTCCTTCGCCCAGAGCGGCGAGTCCCGGTAATAGGGCGTAGGCGTCGTGTCGACGCCTTCCGTGCGGGCGCGCGAGACACCTTTGGAAACGACGCTGTTGGATTTGAGATCGGCCAGCGTCAGGCAGATCCGGTAGGCATCGCGCGGCCCGTCCGCCACGCCCTGGTTGTTCACGGCGGTGAAGGTGCCGACCAGCACGACCGGCTTGCTCGCCAAAGCCTCGCTGGCGAAGGGCAGGACGGTGAAGCGCGGGTAGCTCGTCCGGACGAGCTCCATCAGGGTCGCCTGCATCGAGCGCGTCGCGGTCGATTGCGCGCCCGAGGCGGCATCGATCAGCGGGTCGATGACGAGGTTGATCTTGTCCCCGGAAACAGCCGCCTTGCTGAACAGGTCGTCGGCCGCCTTGCGCAGCGCCTCGGCGAAGGGCGTGGGCGTCGGAGGGGGCGGCGCGGTCTGGGCGCCGGCGGATGTGGCGCCCGCCAGCAAGGCCAGGCCGATGATGGCGATCTTGAAACGGGTCAGGTCCGTCATGCCTCACCTTTCCAGCTTCGGCCGGGCTTGCCGCCACGACCACCCTGCATCAGCGGCACTGCCGCAATTGCTCGCGTCCCGCGGGCGTCAGCTCGCCGAGCTGCGCCCGCATCAGGAGTTCGGCACATTCGCCGGAGGTCCGTCCTCTCGACGCTGCTCCGGGAGCCACTTCCACCGGACGGGGGGCTGCGCCTGGCAGTGCGATGGGCTGCGTCGATCGATTGGGCGATAGCGCCCCCGGGGCGCCGAGCCGGGCCGCCAGCGCCTGCTCGACCGTCCGGCGCTCGTCGGCGAGGCGCTGCTTTTCCGTTTCGATCGCTGCGAGTTCGGATTCCCGGCGGGCGAGCTCGTCGGCGAGGCGCGCCCGTTCCGCCTTGTCCTGGGCGCGCGGCGGGGGTGGGGCGGGAGCGATCGCGACAGGCGCGGAGCCTGGAGCCGGCGCGGGCGGCGGGACGCCCACCGCATTGCCGGTATCCTTGCGGGCGAGATCGTCGGCCGCCTGCTTCCGCCCCTGTTCCGCCCGTTCGAGGCGCTGGAGCAGGGCGCGCTCGCGCTCGGCGAATTCGCGCACGAGCCTGTCGCGCTCGCTCGAGACGGAGGAGCGGCGTTCGAGCAGGTCGAGCCGCGTGCGGGCGTCAATGACGAAGAAGCTCTGGGGATAGCGCTGGATGAAGGCCTGCAGCGCCAGGGCGTCGTCGCTGGCGCGGATGCGGCGCCAGACATCGGCATCCGTCTCCTCGCGGTTGAGGTAGAAATCGCCGAGCAGGGACAGCGAGAGTTCCGGCGTCTGCCGGCCGGCGGTCGTGTCGTAGACGCTCTTCTGCACGCGGCGGAACAGCGTCGCGACTTCCAGTCCGGGCTGGTCGATCTCGCGCACCAGAGCGGCGGTGAAGGGGCTGTTGCGGCCCGCACCGTCGGCGGCGACGTCATTCGCCTGCGTGGCATAGGCGATGACCATGCCCTGCGCGCGCTGGACCGGGGCGAGGCCGGAGCCGACCGAGAAGCCGCGCGTCGCCTGCCGCTTGGCGAGCAGGCCGACGAAGGGGTTGTTGCGGCAGGCGTCGAGCACCATGATCTTGACGCCCTTCGCGTAGTTCAGGGCGGTGACGACATCGTTGAGCCGCGTCGTCTCGTACTGGACGCCGACCTCGTCCTCGATCTTCGCCTCGACCGGAACGAGATAATTCTCGCCGTTGAACTGGAAGCCGTGGCCGGCGAAATAGAACATCGCAGCGTCCGCATCCTGCGCGATCCGGGCGAAGCGCGTCAGCGCCGCATCCATGCCGCGCTTGTCGAGATCGATGCCGTCGACCACTTCGAAGCCGACCTTGCGCAGGGCGACGACCATGTCACGGGCGTCGTTCACCGTGTTCGGCAGGACCGGGGCGTTGCGGTAGCTGGAATTGCCGATGACCAGCGCGACGCGGCGCTCGGGCGGTGTCTCGGCCAGGGCAAGGCCGGACAGCAGCACGAGGAACAGGCCGCAGAGGCGCGCGACGAGGGTCATGGCTCACGTTCCTAAAGGCTGCCGGCAGCCTCTGCGTCATGCTAATGCATGATCCCGGCCACCTCCAGAACAATGCATGATCCTCACCGAAACGGGATGGCGTTCTGCTTGAAGGCGCCAGTCGGCGCTGGTAGCCTTCGCCTCATCTTCTCGCGGAAGGAAGATGCTGATGCTTCGCCTTACGCAGGCGTTTCTGCTGGCGGTTCTTGCCGTGGCGATCCCATTCGCCGAGGCCTCGGCACAGGAGCGCGCCCGGCAGCGCAGCCCGGCCCCGGCAACCGCCCGTCTTTCCTTCGTCGGGCTCGCCGACAAGGCGCAGGTCCCCGCCAAGCTCACGGTGCGTTTCGCGATCTCCGGCATGGAGGTCCTTCCCGCCGGCCAAGCGGCACGCAATGCCGGGCATCACCACCTGCTGATCGATACCGAATTGCCGCCGCTCGACCAGCCGATCCCCAGCGACTTCAACCATATCCATTTCGGCGGCGGCCAGACCGAGGCCGAAATTGCGCTGACACCGGGCAGGCACACGCTGCAACTGCTCTTCGCCGACCACAATCATGTGCCGCATGATCCGCCGATCGTGTCGGAGCGCATCACGGTCGAGGTTCCGGCGACGGCGGCCGAGAAGCCGCGTTCCGCCGCGGCGCCCGGCGCGCGCGTCTTCTTCATCGACCTGCAAGATGGCGCCACCATCCCGAGCCGCGCCAAGATCCGCTTCGGCACGGAGGGCATCACCGTGACGCCGGCCGGGACGACCAGCGCGAATGGCGGCCACCACCATCTCCTCGTCGATACCGAGCTGCCGGCGCTCGACCGCGAGATTCCCAGCGACTTCAACCACCTGCATTTCGGGCGCGGGCAGACCGAGGTCGAGCTCTCGCTGCCGCCAGGCGAGCACACGCTGCAATTGCTGCTGGGCGATCACGAGCATGTGCCGCACGATCCGCCTGTGGTCTCGCCGCGCATCCGGGTCCGCGTCGTCGCCGATGCACAAGCCTCGGTCGCAGCCCCCCCGCCGGCGCACACCCACGCCGCCGGCCGTGCCCGCACGGCGTCGCCCAACGATGCCGCCGTCTATTTCGTCTATCCTCGGGACGGCGACCGGATCTATCCGACCTCGACGATCCGTTTCGGCCTGCGCAACATGGGCGTGGCGCCGGCTGGCGTCGCCAAGCCGAATACCGGGCATCACCATCTGCTGGTCGATACCGAGCCGCCCTCTTTCGGCGAGCCGATCCCGGCCGATCTCAACCATATCCATCTCGGCGGCGGCCAGACCGAATACAAGCTGACGCTTCCGAATGGGCGACACACGCTGCAACTCCTGCTCGCCGACGAGAACCATGTGCCACATGATCCGCCGGTGATTTCGGAGCGCATCACGGTGATCGTGGCGCCGGGCGGTCCGCATGCGAGGAGGCGCCGGTGATGTCGCAAGCCCGCATCGCAGCAGCCGGTCTTTTCGCTCTGATGGCCTGGCAGGGCACCGCCCCGGAGGCTGCGGCGCAGGCGCCGACGCGCCAGCCGGCGCCAGCTGGAGCGCAGGTCTATTTCCACTATCCGATCGATGGCCTGAGCGTGCCTGAGCGCTTCACCGTGCGCATCGGCCTGCGCGGCATGGGCGTCGCGCCGGCCGGCATCAACCATGCGCGGACCGGGCATCACCACCTGCTGATCGATACCGATCCCGGCCCGCCGGACCAGCCGATTCCATCCGACTACAACAACATTCATCTCGGCAACGGTCAGACCGAGGTGGTGGTGACGCTGCCCAAGGGCCGGCATACGCTGCAATTGCTGCTCGGCGACCACATGCATATCCCGCACAATCCGCCTGTGATGTCGCCGAAGATCACGGTCAATGTCCGCTAGTCGCGAGGGGTGTGTCTGTCGATGATCTGGTTGCGCGTCCTGTTTGCCGCTCTCCTGCTGCCGATGCTGGCTGCTTCCGGCTTCGCCCAGCAGCCGGGGGACGCTGCGCGTGTCGCCCTCGTCATCGCCAACGAGGCCTACCCGGAGGCGCCGATCGGTGGCGCCGCCCAGCAGGGGCGCGCTGTCGCCGAAGCCCTGAGCGCCGGGGGCTTCGATGTCGTCGCCGTTGAGAATGCCGACCGCAACGCGATGCGACAGGCGATCGCCGGCTTCGCGAGCAAGCTCAGGCGCGGCGCGCAGGTCGTGGTGTTCTTTAGCGGCCACGCCATCCAGCAGCGAAACCGCAATTTCCTGCTGTCGACGCAGAACGGCACAGAGGGGGCTGTCGATCTCGACGAGATTATCGATCCGCTGATCGTCGCTCGGCCGGCTGGCGCCTTGCTGTTCCTCAATGCCGGGCGCGACAATCCCTGGCAGGGCAAGGCGAGGGGGCTGCTCCCGCTCGAACCGATGGAAGGCATCGCCGTGCTGTTCCCGTCGGCGCCGGGCAAGGCTCTGCCAAATGGCCCCGACCGCGCCGTCGATGCCTGGCTGAAGGCGATCCGGACGCCGGGGCTGGAAATGGAGCAGGCGCTGAAGCAGGTGCGGGACACGGTCGCGCGCGAGAGCCGGCGCAGCCAGCAGGTCTGGCTCTCGGCGGAGCCATTGAAAGGGCTCGTCGTCACACCCGTCGTCCGGCCGGTCGCCGTGGCGCAGGGCAGCCGCGCCGTCATTCCGCCACCCCAGACGCCGGGCGTGACTCAGGACGCCGCCTATGATCTCGCCTTCTGGGAATCGATCCGCAACAGCCGCAATGCCGCGGAGTACCGGGCCTATCTCGACGCTTATCCGAATGGGCGTTTCGCCTCGCTCGCCCGCACGCGCGAGCAGGAGTACCGCGCCAGCCCGGCCGCGCCTGCCCCCACTGCTGTCGCGGTCGCGACGCCGCCGGCAGCGTCCCAGCCGGCCGCCGGTGTGCCGCAGCGGGATTGCGCGGGCTGCCCCGAGCAGGTCGCGATCCCCGCCGGCAGCTTCCAGATGGGCTCGAACGATCTCTACGAGTTCGAGAAGCCGGTGCATCCGGTGAGCGTCCGCGGCTTCTATCTGGGCGTGCGCGAGGTGACCTTCGAGGAATGGGATCTCTGCATCGATCAGGGCGGCTGCAATTACCGGCCTGACGATCGCGGGCTCGGCCGCGGCAAGCGGCCGGTCACCGACATCCACTGGAACGATGCCAACGCCTATCTCGTCTGGCTTTCGGCGCGTAGCGGCAAGCCCTATCGCCTGCCGACCGAGAGTGAGTGGGAATACGCGGCGCGCGCCGGCACGGTGACGACCTATCCCTGGGGCCAGACCCTGGTGAAGGAGCGGGCCAACTGCCTCGGCTGCAACGACCAGGAGCGCGGCAGCGCTGTCGCGGCCGGCCAGTTCCCGGCCAATGCCTTCGGGCTCTACGACATGGCCGGCAATGCCGCCGAATGGGTCGCCGATTGCTGGAGCGAGAATTATCGCAGCGCGCCCCGCGACGGTAGCGCCTATACCGTTGGAGGCTGCCGCGAGCGCGTGCTGCGCGGCGGCTCCTTCAACAACGATCCGCGCTATCTGCGCTCGGCCGCGCGTTTCAAATACGAGGCCGATGTGCGCTTCTACACCAACGGATTCCGCGTCGCGCGCGATCGCTAGATTCTAAGTTCCTCCTGAAATCGCAGGGGCGGCATGCGTGCCGCCCGCCTTGAAGCTCGGCCCTTCCCACCGGCAATAAGGACCGGGAATCAATCAGGAAGGGGAGGCCCGCATGGCCAAGGAATTCACCGGCAAGCGCGTGATTGTGATGGGCGGCAGCCGTGGCATCGGCCGCTCGATCGCGCTCGGCTTCGCCGCGGGCGGGGCGGCGGTCTCGATCTGCGCACGAGGCGCGGGGCCGCTCGAGGCCACGCGCAAGGAGATCGAGGCGCTGGGCGTCACGGCGCATGCGGCCAGTGTCGATCTTGCCGATGCCGACCAGATCGCAACCTATGTGCCGGAGGCCGTGAAGGCACTGGGCGGGCTCGATATCCTCGTCAACAACGCTTCCGGCTTTGGCCAGACCGATGACGAGGATGGCTGGGCCGCCTCGCTCAGCGTCGACATGATGGCCGTGGTGCGCGGCAGCCATGCGGCCATTCCGCATCTCCAGCCGGGGTCGTCGATCGTCAACATCTCGTCGATCTCGGCGTTGCGGGCGTCCTCGCGCTCGGCGCCCTACGGCGCGATCAAGGCGGCGGTGATGCATTACACGGGCAGCCAGGCGAAGATGCTGGCGCGCAAGGGCATCCGGGTGAACTGCGTCGCGCCGGGCTCGATCGAGTTCCCCGGCGGCTCCTGGGAGAACCGCAAGACCTCCAATCCCGAGCTCTACAACGCGACGCTGGCGTCCATCGCTTTCGGGCGGATGGGGAGGCCTGAGGAGGTCGCCGAGGTCGTGCTCTTCCTCGCCTCGGCCAAGGCGAGCTGGGTCACCGGCCAGAGCATCGTCGTCGATGGCGGGCAGCTCGTCGGGCCGTAAGCCTGATCGGAGCCGCCGGGCCTCGGCTGGAACAGCTCAGGCGCCGGCGGCGGCCGCCTTCTCGTTGGCGTGATCCTGCACTTCGAAGCTCGCCATCGCGGCGGCGACGCCGCCGCTGCGATGCGGCACGCCGGCCGCCGACAGGCCGAGCTCGACCCCGGAGAGCGCGCCGAGCAGGCTGAGCTCGTTGCATTCGCCGAGATGGCCGATGCGGAAGACCTTGCCGGCGACCTTGCCGAGGCCCGAGCCGAGCGAGATGTTGTATCTCTCCAGCGCGATCTTGCGGAAGCGGTCGGCATCATGGCTCGGCGGCATCAGAACGGCGGTGAGGACCGGTGATTGCTCGGCCGGGTTCTGGCAGAGCACCTCGAGCCCCCACGCCTTGACCGCGGCGCGGCAGGCCGTGGCAAGACGGTTGTGCCGGGCGAAGACGTGGTCGAGCCCTTCCTCTTGCAGCATCGCGAGCGCTTCCTTGAGCCCGTAGAGCAGGTTCGTCGCGGGCGTATAGGGGAAGAAGCCGTTGGCGTTGATCTTCACCATCTCCTGCCAGTCCCAATAGGAGCGCGGTAGTGCGTTGGTCTTCGACGCCGCGAGTGCTTTCTCCGAGATGGCGTTGAAGCCGAGGCCGGGCGGCAGCATCAGGCCCTTCTGCGAGCCGGAGACGGTGACGTCGACCTGCCATTCGTCGTGGCGGTAGTCGACCGAGGCGAGCGAGGAGATGGTGTCGACCATGAACAGGGTCGGATGGCCGGCGGCATCGATCGCCTTGCGGATCTCGGGGATGCGGCTGGTCGCGCCGGTCGAGGTCTCGTTATGGACGACCATGACGGCCTTGATCTTGCGCCCCTTGTCCTCGGCGAGCTTCGCTTCGATCGCGGCCGGGTCGGCGCCATGGCGCCAGTCGCCGGGGATGAACTCGACTTCGATGCCGAAGCGCGTGGCAATCTGCTTCCAGAGCGTGGCGAAATGGCCAGTCTCGGCCATCAGCACGGTATCGCCGGGGGAGAGCGTGTTGACGATCGCCGCCTCCCAGGCACCGGTGCCCGAGGAGGGATAGATCACGACCGGCTGCTTCGTCTTGAAGATCGCCTTGCTGCCTTCCAGGACGTGCCTGCCCAGCGCGGCGAATTCGGCGCTGCGGTGGTCGATGATCGGCATCGCGATCGCGCGCAGGATGCGGTCCGGGATCGGACTCGGGCCGGGAATGTGGAGGAAATGACGGCCCTGCATGATGCTGTTGTCCTCGTTCGGCATTCGGCCTGCGGCAAGCGATGCGCCGTCGCCGGCTTCATCTTGCCTTCGCTTTTTTGAAGATCAAACCCCGGAATCCTCCCCGGCCGTGCCGGGGTGCCATGCGTGAATGGTCACGCGGGGACCCTTGTCGAGCTGGCTCTGTTCCTGCTCTTCTTGGGGCGGTGTGCGCCCTGATCGCGGCTCTGCTTGGGCGCGTCCCCCCGAAACGGCCGAGGCTGCGGAATGAACCAGACGGCACTGTCCCGATCGCATAGCCGCAATCTCGGCTTCGAGCGCCGGCTTGCCGGGGCGTTGGAAGGCGAGGTTCGCTTCGATGCCTTCACGCGCGGCCGCTACGCCACCGATGCCTCGATCTACCAGATCCTGCCGCAGGGCGTGGCCTTCCCGAAGAGCGAGGCTGATATCGCTGCGGCGCTGACGATCGCGGCCGAGCATGGCGTGCCGGTGATCGCACGCGGCGGCGGCACCTCGCAGAACGGCCAGCCGATCGGCGACGGGCTGGTGCTCGACCTGAGCCGGCATTTCAACGGGATCCGCGATTATGACCCGCAGGCGCGCACCGTCTCGGTTGCGCCTGGCCTCGTGCTGGAGGCGCTGAACACGCGGCTGAGGAAGGAGGGGCTGTTCTTCCCGGTCGAGCCTTCGACGGCGAGCCGTTGCACGATCGGCGGCATGGCCGGCAACAACTCGTCCGGGGCACGCTCGCTGCGCTACGGCAAGATGGTCGACAATGTCGTCGCGCTGAAGGCGATGTTCCATGATGGCGAGCCCTTCGCGCTGGGCGAGGGCGCCATCAGGGACAATGCCTCGCCGCGCGCCCGCGACCTGATGATGGGGATGCTGGCGCTGGCCGGGCAGCATCGCGAGGCGATCGAGGCGATCTTTCCCAAGGTGCAGCGGCGCGTCGGCGGCTACAATCTCGATGAGCTGATCGTGCCGCGGCCGAACCTGTCGCATCTGCTCGTCGGCTCGGAAGGCACGCTCGCGATCACCACGGAAGCGACGTTGAAGCTCTCGCCGCTGCCGCAGCATCGCGTCATGGGCGTCTGCCATTTCCCGAATTTCCGCGCCGCGATGGAGACGACCCGGCATATCGTCGCGCTCGGCCCGGTCGCGGTCGAGCTCGTCGACAACAATGTGCTGGTACTCGGCGCCGATATTCCGCTCTTCGTGCGCACGCTTGCCGATATCACCAAAGGCCAGCCGAACTGCCTGCTGCTGGTCGAGTTCGCCGGCGATGACCTCGCCGATCTCAAGCGCGATCTGAAGCGACTCGACCAGTGCATGGCCGATTTCGGTTTCGCCGATGCAGTGGTGGAGGTGATCGAGCCCGCCCGGCAGAAGCCGGTCTGGGATGTCCGCGAGGCCTGCCTCAACATCATGATGTCGATGAAGGGCGACGGGAAACCGGTCTCGTTCATCGAGGATTGCGCGGTGCCGCTGGAGCATCTCGCGGATTACACCGATGCGGTGACGGCGGTGTTCGAGAAGCACGGCACGCGCGGCACCTGGTATGCCCATGCCTCGGTCGGCTGCCTGCATGTGCGGCCGATCCTGAACATGAAGACCGAAGCCGGCGTCAAGGCGATGCGCCGCATCGCCGAGGAGGCCAGCGAGCTCGTCCGCCGCTTCAAGGGCTCGTTCTCGGGCGAGCATGGCGACGGCATTTCGCGCTCGGATTTCATCGAGCCGATGTTCGGCGCGCCGCTGACCCGCGCCTTCGAGGCGGTCAAGGACGGTTTCGATCCCGACAACAGGTTGAACCCCGGCAAGGTCGTCCGCTCCTACCACATGGATGATCGCAGCCTGATGCGCTTCGCACCGGGCTATGCCACGCCGGTCCCCGCGCAGACCGCGCTCGACTGGTCCGACTGGGGCGGCTTCGGTGGCGCGGTCGAGATGTGCAACAACAACGGCACCTGCCGGAAGATGGCCGGCGGGACGATGTGTCCGTCCTGGCGCGCGACGCAGGACGAGCAGCATGTGACGCGTGGCCGGGCCAATACGCTCCGGCTCGCGATCTCCGGGCAGCTCGGCCCCGATGCCTTCACCTCGCCGGAGATGAAGGAGACGCTCGATCTCTGCGTCTCCTGCAAGGGCTGCAAGCGCGACTGCCCGACCGGCGTCGACATGGCCCGGATGAAGGTCGAGTTCCTGCATCACTACCATGCGAAGCATGGCCTGCCGCTGAAGGAGCGCCTGATTGCCTTCCTGCCGCGCTATGCGCCTTTTGCTGCCAAGCTCGCGCCGCTGATGAATTTGCGCGACCGCATTCCGGCGCTGGCAAAGCTGAGCGAACGCTGGCTTGGCTTCTCGGCGCGGCGCTCGCTACCGGTCTGGCGCAAGCCCTGGCGGGAGGCGGCTGCGCCATCGGATGTCTCGGCCGTGCGGGGCGATGGCCGTGACATCGTGCTCTTCGGCGATACCTTCAATCGCTATTTCGAGCGCGAGAACCTTGAGGCGGCGCAGCGCGTGCTGGAGGCGGGCGGCTACCGCCTGCACCGTGTCGTCGCGAAGGACGGAGGCCGGCCGCTGTGCTGCGGACGCACCTTCCTCTCAGCCGGGCAGATCGCGGAGGCGCGGGCCGAGGCAAGGCGGACGGTCGATGCGTTCGCGCCCTTCGTCGCGAAGGGGGCGCGGATCGTCGGGCTCGAACCTTCCTGCCTAATGAGTTTTCGTGACGAGTTCGCGGCGCTGCTTCCGAAGGCCGAGGTCGAGCCTCTGGCGAAAGCTGCACTGCTGATCGAGGAGCTGCTGGCGGCCGACATGGCGGCTGGCAAGACCAGCTTGCCGCTGCAGGATCAGGGCGGGCGCGTCGCGCATCTGCACGGGCACTGCCATCAGAAGGCGTTCGACGCGATGGGGGCAGTCGAGAAGACGCTGCGGGCGGTGCCGGGCCTGGAGGTCAAGCCGATCGAGTCGAGCTGCTGCGGCATGTCCGGCGCCTTCGGCTATGGCGCGGCGACGATCGACGTCTCGCTGGCGATGGGCGAGCTTTCGCTGCTGCCGGCCGTGCGCAAGGCCGGCCCGAGCGATCTCGTCGTTGCCGATGGCACGAGCTGCCGCCACCAGATCCATGACGGCGCGCAGCGCGAGGCTTTGCATGTCGTGCGGGTGCTGGATTCGGCGCTCAGGCCATGAAGAAGGCGGCTGCCATCCCGAGCCCGATCAGCGTGATAAAGATGCGCAGCGCCAGCATATTGGAGATACGCCGCGCCAGATGGGCTCCGACGAAGCCGCCAAGTGCGCAGGACACGCCAAGCACAAGCGCCGAGCGCCAGTCGATCAGCCCTGCGACGGAATAGGTCGCGACGGAGACCGCCGAGAGGATCGCCGACATCAGGCTCTTCAGCCCGTTCATCTCATGCAGGTTGGTGAGGCCGACGAAACCGAAGGCCGCGAGCAGCATGATGCCGAGGCCGCCGTTGAAATAGCCGCCATAGATCGAGACGGCCAATAGCAGCAGCAGGGCCGGCAACTTCGGCAGGCCACCGCCATTGCGCAGCACGCGGCGCACCAGGGCAGGGCCGGCGGCGAAGATCGAGGTCGCGGCAAGCAGCAGCCAGGGCACCAGCGTCGAGAAGGTCTCCTTCGGTGTGACCAGCAGAAGCAACGCCCCCAGCAATCCGCCGAGAGCGGCCATCGCGATCGTCCAGCCGAGGCTGATCGGCCCGCTCGCTCGGATATCCTTCCGGAAGCCCCAGGCGCCGCCAACATAGCCGGGAAGTGCGGCCAGGGTCGCCGTGGCGTTCGCCATGATCGGCGGCACGCCGATCCAGACCAGGGCGGGGAAGGACAGGAACGTGCCGCCGCCGGCGACGGCGTTCAGCGCTCCGGCAGCCAGGCCGGCGACGACCAGAACGATGTTCGATTCCATGAGATCTCCTTCGGACCGCGGCTGGATTGCCGAAATCGGAAAGGTCTGCAAATTGGTCTGTTCGACAGCGGCGGACCGATCACCCCATGCCAAGACAGAACAAGGCCGCGATCCTCGCGCGTCTCCGGGCGATGCTCGAAGCGCGGGACATGACACCCGGCCGGCAGTTGCCCGACGAGCGCGCACTGTCGGCTGCGCTGGGATGTTCGCGCCAGACGCTGCGGCAGGCGCTGTTCACGCTCGAAAGCGAAGGGGCGATCTGGCGCCATGTCGGGCAGGGGACTTTCGTTGGGCCCCGACCGGACGGCCACCCGATCCGGGAGGCGGTGCTGCTGCAGGCGACATCGCCTTTGCAGCTCATGCAGGCGCGCCTGATCATCGAGCCGCCGATCGCGGCCGAGGCGGCGCGGGTGGCGACGCCGGCTGATCTCGATCGCCTGAGGCATATCGTGGCTGAGGGACGGCGCGCCCGCTCGCGCGCCGAATGCGAACGGCACGACGCTGCCTTCCATCGCGCGGTCGCGGAGATCGCCCGCAATCCGATCCTGCTCGGCCTGCTCGACTATCTCGCGGGCGCGCGCCGTCGCGCGGCCTGGCAGCAGCAATGGGACCGGACCTATCGCCGGATCGGGGCGTCGGAATTCACCGGCCTTCACTGCGACCAGCACGCGGCCGTCGTCGAAGCGATGGCCGGTCGGAACCATGCCCGGAGCGAAGACGCCATGCGCCGCCATCTTCAGGTCATCGCGCAAGCGATCGAGGCGAGCGTCTAGCTCCGTAATTTGAGCTGCCGCAACGACAATCTCCGGCGGTTGGCTAATCGTCGCGCGAGAATGCGGAGGTGGCCATGCATATTGCCGAAGCCGTTCGCCAATGGTGGCGAGATCAATCTCTCCTGAGGGCGTTCGAGGACCTCGACCAAACGACGGTCGCCGAACTGGCGCGGGACAATGCCCTCCCGGAGGCCGATCTTCGCCGGCTTGCCTCCCGCATCGACACCGATTCCGCACTGGTTCGCCGGCTGCTCCAGCGGGTCGGCGTCGATCCGGACGGCCTGGCCCGCAATCAGGCGGGTGTCATGCGGGACATGGCGGTCGTCTGCGCGGGATGCGCGATGACGCGCCGCTGCCGGCGCGATCTGGATCGGCATGAGGGGCCGCTGCCGCATGGGCGCTATTGCCCCAACGGGGAAACCATAGAGGCCCTGCATCAGGGCTCGCGGCCGGCGTCGTGATGCCGGCCGCCTCGCAAAGGTCCGACAGCGTCAGGCCGCGCCGACGCCGCCGAAGACCATGCGGCCGCGATGGAAGGTCGCGCTGCGCTCCGGCAGACGGGCCACCGCCTCGGCCGAGCAGCTCACTGGCACCAGCGTGAAATCGGCGGCATCGCCCGCCTTGGGCCAGACCCGCTCACCCTTGTCGGTGAGCGGCAGCACGCCGCCGGTCGCGATCGCCAGCGCGCGGGACAGGCGGAACTCGTCGCTGCCACGATAGAGCTGCGCGTAGAGATTGGCCTTCTCGAGCATGTCGGCGCGGCCGAAGGGCGACCAGTGATCGGTGACGCTGTCGGTGCCGGTCATCACGAACACGCCCTTGGCGCTGAGCTGCGGCAGCGGCATCGTCGAGGCGCCGAGCGGCACCGTCGAGGCGACGCTGATGCCCTGGGCGGCCATGCGCGTGGCGGCTTCATCGAGGGCGCCCGGCGACATCGTGGCGAGCGCGAAGCCGTGGCTGATCGTGACCTTGCCGCGCAGCGCCGGGTTCTTCTCGACGGTGGTGATCATGTACTGGATCGCGGCGACGCCGGCCGGGCTCGACTCGTGCAGGTGGATGTCGACGCCGGTGCCGGTGTCGAGCGCGATCTGGAACATCGCGTCGAGCGACTTCTCCATGGCGCCGTCGACATTGGTCGGGTCGAGCCCGCCGACATAGGCGACGCCCATGCTCATCGCCTCGCGCATCAACTTGTCGACCTTCGAGAGCAGCAGGCCGTGCTGCGGGAAGGCGACGATCTCGCAGTCGAAATCGGCGCGGTGCTTCTCCAGCGCGCGCTTCAGGTTTTCGAGGCTCTTCAACCCGCTGACCGGATCGATATTGCAGTGGCTGCGGGCGACCGTGGTGCCCTTGGAATGCAGCAGCGCGATGAGCTGCTCGGCATGCTGTTGCGAATCCGGCAGCAATTGCGGGATCAGCTTCTCCTCGCGGGCGATCATGTCGAGGATGGTCTTGCCCTGACGCGGCAGCGGCGCCTGCCAGGGGCGGCCATAGAAGGTCTTGTCGAGATGGATGTGCATGTCGCGCATCGCGGGCAGGGCGAGCTGGCCATGGGCCTGGTAGCTCGGCAGGCCCGCCGGCAGCGCGGCGCCGGCGGCATGGATCGCGGCGATCCTGCCGGCCTTGATCTCCAGGGTGTGGAGCCCCGAGCGCGTGCCCGTGACGACATCGCCGTCGCGGACGAAACCCTCTTCGAGCCGGACATTGGTCAGGAGATAGTGCGGCTCGGTCGGGATGCGCTTGCTCGCCTCGGCCGCAGGCTTGGCGGAAGCGGACTTGGCTGCGGCCGGCTGGGCCTGCGCGGCTCCGCCCGGCAATCCCGCCATCACGGCGCAGGCGGTGGCGAGGCCACCCGTCCGGCCGATGAACGAACGCCTGCTCTGATGATGTGCCAGTTCCATGGTCGCCGCCTCCTTGTGATTGTTGCGGACGCCATAAGCGTGATGCCGGCGATTTGGCAGCGATATTTGGCAATGCCGGCGATTGCGGCCGGCAATGCTGCCGCCACGGCCTAGGTTTCCAGCCGGCAGAAAGCGGCGAGCCGCTCGGCCAGGATCGCGGTCGAGACCGGTGCATCGTCGCGGTGATAGAGCGCGAGCTCGAAATCGGTGATCTCGGCAAGTCCTTCGGCGGCGCCGAGGACCCTGTGACCGGGCAGGCGGCACCCGGCGGGCAGGAGGGTCATGCCGAGCCCGGCCGCGGAGGCTGCGGCCAACGCCGCCAGGCTGCCGCTGCAATAGCCGATGCGCCAGCGCATGCCGAGCCCGTCGACGGCCTGGCACAGCTCGTCGCGATAGAGCCCGCCGAGCGGGAACATCGCCAGCGAGACCGGGGCGCGCTCGATCGCCGGATGCGCCAGGCTGTCGAGCCAGAGCAGGGGTTCGCGCCGGGCGGCGCGCGGCGGCTGGCCGCGCCGCTGCTTGACCAGCACGAGGTCGAGCTCCTCGCGCTCATAGGCCGTGCGCAGATCGGCGCTCAAC
Source organism: Allobosea sp. FG18 (assembly GCF_057809495.1). Lineage (NCBI taxonomy): Bacteria > Pseudomonadati > Pseudomonadota > Alphaproteobacteria > Hyphomicrobiales > Alloboseaceae > Allobosea > Allobosea sp. FG18. The sequence goes on along the minus strand of NZ_JBMDKB010000005.1, from coordinate 35,479 downwards.
CCGCTGCTGACGTCGAGCCTGAGATGCGGGTGCTCCCGGCTGAATTCGGCGAGCAGATCGATGGTCGGCACCGCGAAATCCTCGGGCATGCCCAGCCGCAGCACGCCGTCCCGCCAGGCGCCGGTCAGGGCATCATGGGCCTCTTCGTTGAGGGCGATGATGCGCCGCGCATAGCTCAGCAGCCGCTCGCCCTCCTCGGTGAGCTGGACCTGATGCGAGGAGCGCTCCAGCAGCGGGCAGCCCAGCAGGTCCTCAAGGCGCTTGACCTGCAGGCTGACGGTGGATTGGGAGAGCGAGACCCGATCGGCCCCGCGCGTGAAGCTCAGGGTCTCGCAGACCGCGACGAAGCTGATCAGCACCTGCGGATTGAACATCGGATAGCGATTCATGCGCTCGTCGCTCCGGGATGCACGTGTCGCGATCCCCGTGATTATCGCGACATGCGTCGCCGCCGCAATGAACGCGTGTGGCGACACATCTGAAGCGGACCTCGCGGCTAGGTGTTCCAATCGATCGTGGCGCGCCCGCTGGTGAGATCGGTCACCAGCCGTGCGACGTCATCGGCTTCGGCCTTCGAAACGGAGACCGACAGCACCGCGCCTGCATCGGTGAAGGCCTGATCGCTGATCGTTACGCCGGGCAGGGCGCCAAGCCGCGCGCCGACAAGAGCCAGATCGCTGAAGCCGCAGGTGATGGCTGCCGGAACCGTCTCGATGAGCTGCGTCTTCGCCGCTTCGCGCAGGCACTGGGCGGCGCTGCCGCCATAGGCCCGGACCAAGCCGCCGCTGCCCAGCAGGACGCCGCCGAACCAGCGCGTGACGACGACGACGACGCGATCGAGCCCTTGCCCGTCTATGGCCGCGAGGATCGGCTTGCCGGCGGTGCCGCTCGGCTCGCCGTCATCGTTGAAACGATAGCTCTGGCCGAAGCGCCAGGCCCAGCAATTGTGATTGGCCGCAGCATCCGACTGCGCGGCGACGAAGTCCCTGGCCGCCGCCTCGTCGGCAACGGGCCCGGCAACCGCGATGAAGCGGCTCTTCTTGATTTCCTGCCGGATTGACGAGACCCCGACGAGGGTAAGGCGCGCGACCATGCGTCCCTGTAACATGCTCTGCTCGAAGAGGAACCGGGTTAAAAGCTCAAGGAAACGTCCGGGATGACTGGCAGCGCAGGCCGGGCGCCCATAGAACATGTCTGGCCTGACCGCGGAGAATCGCGTCTGCTGGTCTGACGCCAGACGGAAACGGCCGACCCATGACGCTCGCCCTGCTCAGACGCGCGCTTGAACCGATGACGGTGACGGCCATCGCCGGCTCGCCTGAAACGGATGTGCTGGTGGCACAGATCCGTTCGGAGCCGTATCGTGGCGCGCTCACGGTGCTTTCGGATGGGGATGTTCCCGCAGCGCTGCCGCCCTCCGATCTCCTCATCGCTCCGGCAGCGGCTGCGGAGCAGGTGCTGGCGGCTGCGGCCGGGCAGGATTGTGCCGGGCTGCTCGTGCCGGACGGGACGGCCGCCGATGCCGGGCGCCTGCGGCGCGCGGCGCGAGCCGCCGGCGTGCGCCTGCTCGGACCGTCCTCGCTCGGCCTCGCCGCGCCGCGCCTCGGCCTCAATGCGACCGCCGTCCCCGTGCATCTCGCTGCCGGTTCGCTCGCTCTCGTCGCACAGTCCAATTCCGTGGCGGCCGGCATCCTGGCCTGGGCTGGCAGGCGCGGGATCGGCTTCGCCGGTGCCGTGGTCCTCGGCGAAGGGGCCGATGTCGATATCGCCGATTGCCTGGATCATTTCGGCGCCGATCCATCGACCCGGACGATCCTGCTCGCGATCGACGACGTCACGGACGCCGCGCGCTTTCTCTCGTCGGCACGCGCTGCGGCGCGGCTGAAGCCGGTGCTGGTCCTGAAGCCGCCGCATTACGAGCCGCCCTGGCCGGCCCTGACGCATTCGGCCCTGATCGTCACCGGCGACGCCGCGCATGATGCCGCCTTCCACCGGGCCGGGCTGCTGCGGGTCAGCGATCTCGACGAGCTCTTCGCGGCGGCCGAGACGCTGGGGCGTGCACGCGCGGCCGATGCCGGCCGGCTGGCGATCGTCAGTAATGGCGAAGGGCTTGCGGCATTGGCCGCGGCGCGGCTGCGGCAGGCGGGCGGTATGGATCGGCAGCTCCGGGAGCCGGCGATCGTCCGGACGGCGCAGGATTATCGCGAAGCGGTCGCTCGCCTGCTGGGCGAGAGCGATGTCGATGCCGTCCTGGCGCTCAATGCCCCGCTCGCGCCGGACGATGCCGCCGATTGCGCGCGCGCCCTGGCCGAGGCCCGCGCGGCCTCGCCGGGACCCAAGCCGGTGCTCGCGGTCTGGGTCGGCGGCGGTGAGGAGATGGCGGGGATTTTCGCGGCGGCCGGCATTCCGTCTTTCGTGACGGAGCAGGATGCGATTGTCGGTTTCCAGCACCTGACGCGGCATGCCCGCCTGCTCAAGGAGCTGATGGCGACGCCGTCCGTGCTCGACGAAGGCGATCAGCCGGACATCGCGGCTGCCGCCGTTCTGGTCGAGCGGGCGATCGCGCAAGGCCGAGCCTGGCTCGAGCCCGACGAGGTTGCACAGCTGCTCGCCCTGTTCCGGATTCCGGCGCTCGGCCTCGTCATCGCGGGAAACGCCGCCGAAGCCGCCACTGCCGCCAGGGCACAGTTCGCGGCCGGCCGCACCGTCGCCCTCAAGATCGTCTCGCCCGATGTCGCGCATAAATCGGATGTAGGCGGCGTCGAGCTCGATCTCGCCAATGAGGAGGCCGTGCGGGAAGCCGCCGGCCGGATGACCGAGCGCCTGCGGCAGCAGCGTCCCGAGGCGCGGTTGACGGGTTTCATGGTGCAGCCGATGGCGCATCGCGCCAAGGCTCGCGAACTGATCGCCGGCTTTTCCGTCGACCCGCGCTTCGGCCCGGTCATCGTCTTCGGCCGCGGGGGGACGGCGGCCGAACTCATCGCCGACACGCATGTGGCGCTGCCGCCGCTCGATCTCGCCTCGGCCGAGAGCCTGATCGCCCGGACGCGGGTTTCCCGCCTCCTTGCCGCCTATCGTGACGTCCCAGCCGCCGACCGGCGTGCCATCGCCGCCGTCCTGGTGGCGCTCGGCAACATCGCCTCGGCGCTGCCGCAGATCCGCGCGATGGATCTCAATCCGATCCTCGCCGATGCGAACGGCGTCGTCACGGTCGATGCGCGCGTCGTGCTGGAACCGGACCCGGCACGGCGGCGCCGGCCGGCGATCCGGCCCTATCCCGGCAGCTGGAGCTCGCAGCTCGTGCTCGGTGAGCGGCGCTTCTTCATCCGCCCGATGAAGCCGGAGGATGAGCTGCTGATCGGCGCGATGCTGGCCCGGGTCACGGCGGAAGACCTGCGCTTGCGCTTCTTCGCGCCGCTGAAATCGTTCAGCCACGCCTTTCTCGCCCGCCTGACCCAGCTCGACTATGCGCGGGAGATGGCCTTCATCGCCATCGAGGAGGGCAGCGGGGACGCGGCGGGCGCCGTTCGCCTGCATGCCGATCCCGGCCATGTCGAGGCCGAATATGCGATCCTGCTGCGCTCCGACCTGAAAGGCATCGGGCTTGGCCGTGCGCTCATGGAGCTGATCATCGACTGGGCCAAGGCCGAGGAGCTGCAGCGCGTCCATAGCCAGGTCCTGGCCGAGAACGGGCCGATGCTCGCGCTCTGCCGCGATCTCGGCTTCGAGATCACGCTCGATCCCGACGATGTTTCCGTCAAGCGCGTCGCGCTCGATCTGAGCGCGGCCGGCGGCAAGAGGCGACCCAAACGCCGGTCGCGACGCGGATAGCGTGACGACCGTAGCGGCGCGGGCCAGCCGGAGGTGCCGGCCGGCCCGCGCGGATAGCTCGTTTCTATGCCAGGCTGTTGGGGCGCTGCGTGATCAGCGCGCCGACGGCGTCGGCGGTGGCCGCCGACAAGGTCCAGCCGAGATGGCCGTGGCCGGTGTTGTAGAACACCCGCGGATTTCGGCCGTGCATGACGCGTGGAACCATATCCGGCATCATCGGCCTCAAGCCGGCCCAGGGGATGACCTGGCGCGTGCTCATCTTCGGGAAATGCTGGCGACACCAGGCGATCAAGGGTTCGACGCGCGCGGCCCGGATATCCTTGTTGTAGCCGTTGAACTCCGCCGTTCCGGCGACGCGGAAGCGCGACGCTCCCAGGCGGCTGGTGACGATCTTGGCCTGATCGTCGAGCAGGCTCGTCCAGGGAGCGGCGTCCTGGTCGGCCTTTTCCGGCAGTTCCACCGTGATGGAATAGCCCTTCACCGGATAGACGTTCATCCGATCGCCGGCCTTCGCGGCGAGCTGGCGCGAGCCGACACCGCCGCAGATCACGATCGAATCGAAGGTCGCGACCTGCGCCTCCTGCGCGCGCGGTTCCGCTGCGGACAGGCTGAAGCCGATCTCGACCGAGCGCGTCCCGGGCGTGATCGAGAGGACATCGACGCCGAACCGCATCTCGGCGCCCAGCTTTTCACAGGCGCGCGACAGGCCGGCCGTGAATTTGTGGATGTCGCCGGTGAAGTCCGAAGGGGTATAGAACCCGCCATGAAAGTCGCCATGCAGGGCGGGCTCGATCGACCGGATATCCTGCGGAGTCACCGCCTTCCGCTCCAGCCCGGCCTTGGCGAGGAGCGAGGTCACCCGCGCGGCGGCCTCGAAATCCTTCCTGCCGCGATAGACGTGCAGGATTCCGCGCTCCTCGCAGTCGAAGGCGATGCCTTCCGCCGCCGCGATCGTTCGCAGGTGGTGCCGTGCCTCCATCGCCAGGCGGGCGGTCGTGATGGTGTTTTCCTCGTAGCGCGGGATGGCGGCAACGAATTCGGCCATCCAGGAGAGCTTGTGCCATCCCGGCCGCGGGCTGACGAGCAGCGGCGCGCCCGGCGTGAACATCCATTTTATGCCCTTCAGCATCGTCGCCCAGCTGTTCCAGACCTCGGCATTCGAGGCGGAGAGCTGGCCGCCATTGGCGAAGGAGGTCTCCATCGCGGCATAGGGATGCCGCTCGAACACGGTGACATGGCAGCCGCGTTTGAGAAGGTTGTAGGCGGTGGTGATGCCGGTGATCCCGGCGCCGATCACGGCGATGTTGAGGTTTTCTATCGACAAGAAGGCGCTCCTTCCGCAGTCCCTGCGGAGATGGCGCCCCCTCTGTCATTGGCCTGAGAGCTTCGCCTGCGCTCATCATCGAGCGGCAGACTTACACCGTCGGCGGGAGCGACTGCTCCGCTTTTCAGAGTTTCAATTCGGGTGCGGTTCTTTTGCCTGAGAGTTTCCGGGGCGGTTGCTCCGTCGGCGCCTTCCCGGATGACCCGAGACGATCTCTCCCGCGAATTTTCGTGATCGTGACACTGTTCCGGTATGCCGGCTCCGGGAGCGCATCTTTCCCGCAGCTGGCCGTTTCCCTCCTCGGCCGGGTCAGATGCCAGGCGATGCTGGCGCTGCGCGCTTCGGCGTCAAGGCTTTGCGCCCGGTCCCGCAAGGCGATCGAGGAACCGATCGGCATGAGGTTGCCAGAACGCGCGGCCTTCCGCCGTCGGGAACAATCTGTGCCCGTCTTCGCCGAAGGAGTCCAGAAGGTGATATTCGGCATCGCCGCCGGCCGAGCGATAGGCCTGCGCCATGCGCGACGTCAGGGTGCTGTCGAAGAAGCGATCGTTCCGAGTGTAGATCCACAAGGTCGGGACCTTCGACGAGCGCCCGAACGTCGCCGCTGCATCGATCAGGCTGTCCGGCGAACAATTCTGGTTCGGCTTGCCTCCGGCATAACCGCCGCGACCGCCGGCGAAATTGATGACAGCTCGTACGCCCGTTGGACTCCGGCTCGCCGCGGCCAGCGAACCCCAGCCGCCGGCCGACTGGCCCACCAGCAGGATGTCGTCAGCCCGGACCGTATCGAGGCCCGCGAAATAGCGGGCGACGTTCTGGATGTCGTCCGCTGTCGCCAGCCCGCCGCCGACGTAGTCGGGCTTGCTGCAGGGGCCATAGGCCTCGGCCCAGACGCCGCCGCGCGGACCGTAGCCACGGCGCAGCGGCAGCACGACCATGTAGCCGCGGGACAGCAGCCAGTCCGCGCCCGCCCGATATTCGGGAGGCGCCATCGTCTTGCGCGCGGCAGCGTTTGCAGGCGAGCCGTGGCTGACGATCGCAAGCGGGAACGGACCGGGCCCCGATGGAACGAGGACGCGCGTCGGCAGCAGGATGTCGACACCCTGCGCGTCCTTGCCCACGGGAACGAACCAGGCCTGTTCGCCGGAGCGCTCGGCGTCGGCGGAGAGACGCCCTGGCCGCGGATATTCGACGATCTCCCAGGGATTGGTGGGCGCTGCCTGCGCCGATGGAACCAGACCCAGCGCCAGCACCGAGGCGGCAGCGGCATATTTCAACGGAACGATCCAATCAGCAGCGGAGGCGATGCCCGATGCGAAGAGAGACATATTCGTATTCCACCTCTGTTGATTTTCTTTAAGGAAGTAGTTTGACGATTTCGAGTCAAGTGATATTGCATTGCATCAAGGTAATTTTGACCGTATCTGCGATGTTTTCAAAAAAGTATTTTGATTATGCATTTAAAGCATAATCTTGTGCTTGATGATCTCGGCGATTAACAACATTCTTCTCCCAACAATATCGCGGTCGAAGCGACCTTGATGTCGATTTCGATCCGCTTGGGAGGGATATCCGACATGTTGATCCGATTTGCCTGCGCCGCTCTGGCGGGCTCGCTCCTGCTCGGCTGTGCCGCGACATCGGGGCAGGCTGCGACGCCCAAGGACGTGTTCGTCATGGCGAGCGACCTTACGACCTTCATCACCTTCGACCCGGCCGCGGCCAACGAGTCGTTCCCCAATGAATTGCTGCGGCAGATGTGCACGCCGCTGCTGTCGCTCGACCATCAGGACCCGTCGAAGGTGGTCGCAGGCGTCGCCGAGACATGGTCGAGCTCCCCGGACGGGAAGACGTGGACCTTCTCCATCCGGCGCGGCATGGTCTTCGCCTCGGGCAAGCCGGTGACGTCGTCGAGCGTCGCCTGGTCGATGCGCCGGTCGCTGAAGCTGAACCTCGTCACCGCCAGCCTGATGCGCGACTGGGGGCTGAATTCGCCGGACCAGATCGCGACGCCGGACGACCATACGCTCGTCATCACCCTGACGAAGGATCTCGCGCCGTCGATCACGCCTTTCGCCTTCACCAACCACCGCCTGGGCGCGGCGCTCGACCGCGACACGGTGATGGCGAATGAGAAGGAGGGCGATCTCGGCGCCGGCTGGCTGAACACCAATGTCGCCTGCTACGGCCCCTACCGCCTGAACACCCTGCGCGCCCAGGAAGTCGTGATCCTGGAAGCCTATCCGAAGTACTGGAGCGGGGCGCCAGCGATGAAGCGGATCATCGTGCGGCATGTGCCGGAGCCGGGCGCGCAGCGGCTGCTGCTCGAGAAGAACGACATCGACTACGCCAAGTCGGTCGAGGCCTCGTCGCTTGCCGCCATGGTCGCCAACCCCGACCTGCGCTTCCAGTTCAAGCCGCGGCTCGACAGCGTCTATCTCGCGCTCAACCAGAAGGACCCGGTCCTCACCAATCCGAAGGTGATCGAGGCCTTCCGCTACCTGATCGACTATCAGGGCCTGAGCGAGACGGTGCAGAAGGGGCGCGCCGAAATCCGGCAGAGCTTCGTGCCCGCCGGCGTGTTCGGGGCGCTGCCGAAAGGCGAGAACCCCTATCGGCTCGACATCGCCAAGGCGAAGTCCCTGCTCGCCGAAGCCGGTTATGGCGACGGGTTCAAGAAGACGATCCTGACGATGACGAACTACCCCTTCCCGGATCTGGCGCAGAACCTGCAGCAGAATGCCGCGAAGGCCGGCGTCACGCTGGAGGTCCGGACCATGGCGACGGCGCAGCTCTACACGCTGATGCGCAGCCGCGACTTCCAGATGCTGATGGCAGTCTACGACTACGACTATCCGGACGCCAACGATATGGCGCTGCGGATGGCCTACAACCCCGACAACAGCGATGCCGCGAAGGCCACCAACTTCCTCGCCTGGCGCGCGGCCTGGGCACCGAGTGCCTGGTTCAAGGAACAGGTCGAAACCGCCCAGCGCGAGCGCGATCCGGTCAAGCGCGCGGCGCTCTATGCCGAGCTGCAGCGCCGCCACATGCAGGAATCGCCGATCATCGGCATCTTCCAGCGGCTGGGCGCGATGGCCCTGCACAAGCGGGTCAAGCGCTTCGACTACAACGGCGCCGAGATCTTCTACGACACGATCCAGAAGGACTGAGCCGTGAGCTCCCTGACCGATCTCGCGCCGCCGCGGCCTGTCCGCTCGCGCCGGCCGCGCTGGGTGCTTCCCGCCCTGCGCGGCAGCTTCTCCATCGCGCTCACCCTGCTCGGCCTGCTGGCGCTGACCTTCTTCATCGGCCGCGTGCTGCCCTTCGATCCGATCGCCGCCGTGGTCGGTGAGAAGGCCGACGCCAGCGTCTACGAGACCGTCCGCGCCAAACTGGGGCTCGACCAGCCGCTCTATGTCCAGTTCGGCCTGTTCCTGCGCGACATGCTGAGCGGGAATTTCGGGCGGGCGATTTTCACCGGCAATGCCGTCGCCGACGATCTCAGGCACGTCATCCCGGCAACGGTCGAGCTCGCCACCGTCGCCATCATCATCGGCTGCGGTTTCGGCATCCCGCTCGGCGTCGCGGCGGCGGTCTATCGAGGACGGCCGATCGACCATGCCGTGCGGCTGCTATCGCTCGTCGGCCACTCGGTTCCGATCTTCTGGCTCGGCCTGATGGGGCTGATCATCTTCTACGCCTGGCTCGGCTGGGTCGGCGGCTCCGGGCGGGTCGACATCTTCTATCTCGACGCCGTGCCGCGGCGGACGGGCATGCTGCTGGTCGATTCCCTGCTGGCCGGCGACTGGGACGTCTTCGTCAGTGCGTTCAGGCACATCATCCTGCCGGCGCTCCTGCTCGGCTATTCCTCGATGGCCTATATCAGCCGCATGACCCGCAGCTTCATGCTCGACCAGCTCGGGCAGGAATATGTCACCACGGCGCGGGTCAAGGGGCTGTCGCGGCGGCGCGTGGTCTGGGGCCATGCCTTCCGCAACGTGCTGGTCCAGCTCGCGACCATCGTCGCGATTTCCTATGGCGGGCTGCTCGAAGGGGCGGTGCTCACCGAGACGGTCTTCGCCTGGCCCGGCTTTGGCCAGTACCTGACCACCGCGCTGATGATCGGCGACATGAACGCTGTGCTCGCCTGCACGCTCATCGTCGGGCTGGTCTTCATCTGCCTGAACCTGATCACCGACCTCCTCTATCGCTTCCTGGACCCGCGCACCCGATGACGGTTCAATCTTTCGAGCGCAGCGCCCCGTTGCGATCCTGGCTTCTCGCCGAAGCGCCGGAATCCGGCTTCCAGGCCTGGTCGCAGAGCTTCTATCTCGCCTGGCTGCGCCTGGCCGGGAACCCCCTGGCGGTTCTCGGCGTGATCGTCCTGCTGGCGGTCGGGCTAGTCGCGCTGATGGCGCCGTGGATCGCCACCCACTCGCCCTTCGAGCAGGTCCTGGCCGAGCGGCTCCAGCGCCCGAGCGCGGCGCATTGGCTGGGAACCGACGAGCTTGGCCGGGATGTCTTCAGCCGCATCGTCTACGGCGCCCGGACCACGCTTTACATCGTCGGCCTCGTCGCCGTGATCGTCGGGCCGATCGGCCTGTGCATCGGCGCGACCGCCGGTTATCTCGGCGGCTGGGTCGAAGCCCTGCTGATGCGGATCACGGATATCTTCCTGTCCTTCCCGAGCCTAATCCTGGCTCTGGCCTTCGTCTCGGCGCTCGGCCCCAGTCTCGACAATGCGATCATTGCGATCGCGCTCTCGTCCTGGCCGGGCATCGCCCGCCTCGCCCGGGCGGAAACGCTGACGATCCGCTCCAGCGACTATGTCGACGCGGTGCGCGTCATGGGCGCCTCGACGCCGCGGATCATCTTCAAGCACGTCATGCCGATGTGCCTGCCCTCGGTTGTCGTGCGGGTGACGCTGAGCATGGCCAGTGTCGCGCTGACGGCGGCGGGGCTCGGCTTCCTCGGCCTGGGCGCGCAGCCACCGACACCGGAATGGGGCGCGATGCTCTCGACCGCTCGGCAATATCTGCTCGAGCATTGGTATCTCGCCGCCATGCCGGGCCTCGCCATCCTGACCGTCAGCCTCGCCTTCAACCTGTTCGGCGACGGGTTGCGCGACATGCTGAACCCGCGCAGCTGAGGGAGATGGTGATGACCCCGAACAGTCCCATCCTCACGGTCGAGGATCTGCGCGTCGGCTTCCCGACGCCGCGCGGCACGGTGGAAGCCGTGCGCGGTATCAGCTTCGCGATCGGCCGCAACAAGGTCGGCATCGTCGGCGAATCCGGCTCCGGCAAGTCGATGACCGGCCGCGCCATCCTCAAGCTGCTGCCGGGCGGCGCGACGTCGACCGTCAAGTCGATGAAGCTCGGAGACACCGATCTCGCGGAGTTGAGCGAAAACGAGATGCTGGGCATCCGCGGCAAGCGCATCTCGATGATCCTGCAAGACCCGAAATATTCGCTCAATCCGGTCATACGGGTCGGGCACCAGATCGCCGAGGCTTTTCGCGTGCATCATCGCGCTTCCAGGGCCGAGGCGGAGGAGCGGGCGCTGGAAATGCTCGCCGCGGTCCGCATCCGCGAGCCCAGGCGCGTCTTCTCGCTCTATCCGCACGAGGTCTCCGGCGGCATGGGACAGCGCATCATGATCGCGATGATGCTGATCCCCGAACCCGAGCTGATCATCGCGGACGAGCCGACCTCGGCGCTCGACGTCACCGTCCGGCTTCAGGTCCTGGCCATTCTCGACGATCTCGTGACCACGCGCGGCATCGGCCTGATGTTCATCAGCCATGACCTCAACCTCGTCTCGAGCTTCTGCGACGAGGTGCTGATCATGTATGCGGGGCGCATCGTCGAGCGCTGCCCCGCCGCGGAGCTTCACCGGGCGAAGCATCCCTATACGCGCGGCCTGCTGGCCTCGCTGCCCCGGCTCGAAGACGGCCACAAGCGCCTGCGGGTGCTGGAGCGCGACCCTTCCTGGCGCGATGAACCCATTCCGGCGGAAACATGATCGAAGTCAGCCAGTTGCGCGTCGCCTTCGGCGCGGATGAAAACCAGACCATCGCCGTCGACGACGTCTCCTTCATGATCCCGGAAGCGACCGTCTATGGGCTGGTCGGAGAATCCGGCTGCGGCAAGACGACGATCCTGCGCTGCCTCTGCGGCCTCAACCGGCAGTGGTCGGGCGCGATCAGGGTCAACGGGAAGGCTGTCGGGCCGGTGCGCGATCTCGCCTTCTACCGGATGGCCCAGATCGTGTTCCAGGACCCTTACGGCTCGCTGCATCCCCGGCACACGGTCAACACCATCCTGTCTGAGCCGTTGCTGGTGCACGGCATCGCCGATATCGGCATGCGCGTCTCCCGCGTCCTCGCGCAGGTCGGACTCGGCGAAAGTTTCCGCTTCCGTTACCCGCACCAGCTCTCGGGCGGCCAGCGCCAGCGTGTGGCGATCGCACGGGCGCTGATCCTCGAGCCGCGTATCCTCTTCTTGGACGAGCCGACCTCGGCGCTCGATGTCTCCGTCCAGGCGGAGGTCCTCAACCTGCTGCGCGACATCCAGGTCGAGCAGGGCCTCACCTGCGTCCTCGTCAGCCACGACCTTGCCGTGGTCGCGAATCTCTGCAACCGGCTCGCCGTGATGAACCAGGGCAAGCTGGTCGAGGAGCTGAGTGTCGCGGACCTGATGTCGGGCCGGGCCCATAGCGGCTACACGCAGAGGCTGATCGCAGCCAGCACGGGCTATGATCGCGCGCTGGTCAGCCTCGATTCGGATTAACCCGCCTTGTGTTGGCGGAAGAGGGCGATGCCGGCGGGGCACTGTCACCGGACGTTGCCGCGTGCTGCCATCCTGACGAGCTAGTGCAAATCCGCAATTCTTCGGATTGCAGAATTGCTCTAGGCCTTTGTTTTATCGCATTTTCTTCACGCGAACCGGTGCCCACTTCGCTCGAAAATGCTCTGGGGGGAAGCGATGGAGGTCAAATGGTTGGAGGATTTCCTCAGCCTGGCGAGCACGGCCAGCTTCTCGCGCTCCGCAGCCGAGCGTCATGTGACCCAGTCGGCCTTCAGCCGCCGTATCCGGCAGCTTGAGGATTGGGTCGGCCTGCCCCTGATCGACCGGGCTACCTATCCGGTCCGCTTGACCACGGCGGGAGAGAGTTTTCGCGGGACGGCGCAGGATTTGCTGCAGGATCTGCTGCGCGCCAGGGACAGCCTGCGCGAGAAACAGGGCCTGCGCGCCAATACCTTGAGCTTCGCCGCGCTCCACACCTTGTCGCTGACCTTCTTCCCACAATGGCTGCGACGGATCGAGCCGCGCTGCGGCGGGCTCAGGACGCGGGTGAGCGCCGACAATAACGGGATCGACTCCCTCGTGACGTTGCTGCGGGAGGGCGGCAGCGATTTCCTGCTGATGTATTCGCACAGCGCCGTGCCCGTCTTCATCGGCGACAGCGACATCACGCATGCGCGCCTGGGCGACGAGCGGGTCATTCCGGTCTCGGCTCCCGATGCGAACGGCCGCCCCATCCACCGGATCGAGCCGGGAGCGGCGCCGGCCCGCCATCTTGCCTATGGAACCGGGTCGTTCTTCAGCCACGCGCTGGCGGATCTGTTCGCGAGCAGGTCGCTCGAGCGCGTCACGATCCACGAGAACACGATGTCCGAGGGCCTGAAGGCGATGGCGCTGGCCGGCTGGGGACTGGCCTGGATACCGGAGAGCATCGTGCGGCTCGACCTTGCCGGCGGGCAACTCGTGCGCGCAGCCGACCCCAGCTGGGATCTGACGGTCGACATCAGGCTTTATCGCTCTCTGTCGAATGCTCGCCCCGTGGTGGAGCAATTCTGGAACATCGTCAGCACAGAGGAACACGGGTCGGCAGGCGTCAAACCGCAACTGGCCCGCTGCTGACGGTCTGTCGGGATCCGGGAAGGGCGCTGCGAAAGGGCCGCATTGGCGCTGCAACGCGGCGGCTAGAAGGTCCGCTCCACGAAGAGCTGCGCCGAGCTCTGCCGGCCGGAGAGGCTCGTTGCACGTGCGTTGCCGGCGAGTTCGAGCTTCTGCCACGCCAGTGAACCCTCGAGACCGAGGCGCAACCCGTCGATCGGTGTCCAGATCAGGTTGGCCGCCACGCGGTCGATCTGGATCCGGCCCGTCAACCCGGACGGATTCGGAACCGAAAGCCGGTATCGGCTGACATAGGCGTTGGTCGACCATTCATCGGTCCATTCGCGCCCGAGCGCGACCACGCCGGACCAGCCGCGTGTCGTCGGATCACCGGCCAGGACCGAAAAGGCCGTGCGCTGGTCGAGCTTCGAGCCGAGATAGGGAGCTGCGTTCACGGCACCTGCGATCTGGGCCGTCAGGGTCAGCGGCCGGTCGAGGACCTTCCTCTCCCAGGTCGCGCCGAGAATCGCAGCGCGGCCGACGCGATACGAGCCGCTGGCGCCCTGCACATCCCGCACGGCGACGCCCCCGTGCAGCGTCAGCCCGTCCTGCTTATAGAGAAGACGTATGACGCCGTCGGGGAGGCGCTTTCCCGTCGGCGGCAGCACCGTGCGCCGGTCCGCGTCGACGTCTTCGAGCGAAAGCGACAGACCGAGCTCATCGGTCAATTGCCGCTCGTAGCCGATCAGCGCGACGGTGCGGTTCGGAATCCGCCCGAGGAAGGCGAAATCGTCGCCGGTCCAGAAGTCGAAGCGCGAGCTCGCAAGCCCGAAGGCGAATGCCCCGAACGTCACGCTGGCCTCACTCATCGTGAGTTCGCTGCTTTCGCTGGTCGCGTCCACCGAGAACTCGAAGGCGGTCGCGAGGTACCGGCCTTCCGCCAGCATTTGCCCGGTCTCGATCCGGAAGGTCGTGCTCAGAGGGGAGCTCAGGGCATTTTGCGGCACCAGCCCGGTCAACCGCGCGGGATCACTCGCCCTGTAGCCGTCGTGCTGGAGGCCGACATTGACCGTGCCGGATACCGCGATGCAGGTGCCGGTGCCCGGCGAGATGAAGCCGCGGGGGCTTTCATCATCCTCATCGTCGTCCTCATCCTCGTCGTCGTCCTCGTCGTCGCTTGCCGCTGCGGGTTTCGGGGCGGCTGGCCGGGAAAAAAACGGTGCTGGATCGGGTGGGGTGATCGTGCAGCTGCGCAGGAACTGTGGAGGCTTGCTCGCGGCTTGCGCGGAAGGGCATGCGAGCGCGGCGATGCAGAGGGCGGTCAGCGCGACGGAGCCACGCGCACCGATGACGGGGGCCGGAACGGACATCCGGGCCAGCATCGAGGCCGGCGATATGCCATGGTCGTCGAGCGCTGTGCGTTTCCCGATGGCCATGGCGTCCGCGGTTTAGCGCAGGGGCGGTGCGTAGAGGACGCCGCCCATGTTCCAGAGCTGGTTCAGGCCGCGAGGGATGCCGAGCTTCGAGCCGGTGCCGAGGTTGCGCTCGTAGATCTCGGCATAGTTGCCGCCGGCCTTGACGGCGCGGACCGCCCAGTCGGCATCGAGGCCGAGCGCCTTGCCGAAGCCGCCCTCCGCCCCCGTGAAGCGGCGCACGTCCGGCTTTGCCGATTTCATGGCCTCGTCGAGATTGGCCCTGGCGATGCCGAGCTCCTCGGCATTCACCAGCGCGAAGTTCACCCATTTCATCACGGTAAACCAGGCGAAGTCGTCGCTGCGCACGACCGGGCCGAGCGGCTCCTTCGAGATCACGTCCGGCAGCACGGTCGCCTCGGCCGGCTTCGCCAGCTTGAGACGTTCGCCGTGCAGCGCCGACTGATCGCGGGTCAGCACGTCGCATTGCCCGGACTGGAAGGCGGACAGACTCTCCGCTGCGCTCGGAAAAGCCTTCTCCTCATAGGTCATGGAATTGGCCCGGAAGAAATCGGCGAGATTGAGCTGGGTCGTGGTGCCGGCCTCGACGCAGATCTTCGCCTTGTCGAGTGCGAGCGCGTTGTCGACGCCGAGCGAGCGCTTCACCAGGAACCCTTGCCCGTCGTGATAGGTGATGCCGGCGAAGGCGAGCCCGAGCTCCGCTTCGCGCCCGAGCGTCCAGGTCGAGTTGCGCGCGAGGAGATCGACCTTGCCGCCCTTCAGCGCTTCGAAGCGCTGGCTGGCCGAGAGTGGGGTGAAGGCGACCTTGTCCGCGTCGCCGAGGATCGCTGCGGCGGCGGCACGGCAGAAATCGACATCGAAGCCGCTCCACCTGCCCTGAGCGTCCTTGTCCGAGAAGCCCACCACGCCCTCGCTGACGCCGCATTGGAGGGCGCCGCGCTGCTTCACGGCGTCAAGTGTTCCGGCGCCCGCCGGAAAGGCGAAGCCGAAGACGGCGGCTAGGCCGAGACCACCAAGGCGAATCCAGGAGGCTTTAGACATGTCTGTCAGTCCCTTTTGCAGATCGTCGGGGGCGGTCGGGCGAGTTACAGCGTGGCCTTGTGGCGGATGATCACCTTGGTCCCGAGCGGAACGCGCTCGTAGAGATCGGCGATGTCACCGTTTGCGAGCCGGAAGCAACCCGACGAGATCGCCTCGCCGATCGTCTCGGGCTGGTTGGTCCCGTGGATACGGAAGACGGTGGAGCCGAGATAGAGCGCGCGCGCGCCCATCGGATTTCCGGGGCCGCCCGCCATGAAGCGGGGCAGATAAGGCTGGCGCTGCAGCATCTCCGGCGGCGGGCGCCAATCCGGCCATTCCGCCTTGCGGCTGACCGTGACCTGCCCGGACCAGGTGAAGCCTTCGCGCCCGACGCCGATGCCATAGCGCAGCGCGCGACCATTGCCCTGGACCACATAGAGGAAGCGCTCGGCCGAATGGATCACCACAGTGCCCGGCGCCTCGCTCGAACGGAACAGCACCATCTGGCGGGCATAGGGGCCTTCGGTAATGCTGACCTCTTCCGTCGAGACGCGGCCGGGTTCGTCGCCGACCTCCATCGTCTCCTGGGTCGCCGCCGGCGGGCGCGGTTGGGCCATGGTCGCTCCCGGCGCGGCGAGCAGCGGCAGCAGGCCGAGACCAGAGAGCAGGAGGCCGCGCAGGGTGTGATCGATGGTGCTCATGTCCCGTTCACTCCGGTCAGCCGCAGCGGATGTAGATGAAGGTGCCGTAGCGCCGATGCGCATCGGCATCGACGAACCGCATCACGAGTTCCCTCGGCTTCACCGAAAGCAGTTCGCGATCCTGCGGGTCGCCGGCCGGTGCTTCGAAGCCGACATAGGTCTTGCCGCCGGCTCCCGCCTTCAACCGGAGCTCGTAGGCCTTGGGGTCGTCAGCGACATGCATCATGACGCCGTCGCCGGGACCCTTGGCGATCGTATAGGGCTGGCCGCATTGCGCCTTCGCTTCCGTTTCGGTGCGCTTGCGGTCCTTCTCCGTGTGGAAGGAGGCGATGCCCCAGCGCCCGATCAGGGCATCGCGCGAGAGACCTGCCGGGGCGGGCGCGCTCGGCGCGACGGCTGCCGATGACGGTAAGCTCTCGCCACCGCCGCAAGCGGCTAAAATCAGGGGCAGCACAAGGCCGCAAGCCAGGACGCCGGACGAAAAGTCTTTCCCATGCCGGGGGCTGCCGGGTCTCTGTCTCATCTTCCATCCTCGCAAGTTCCGGCATCGTTGCCGACCGTGAAGCCTCGGGAGCGCCAGACCGTGTCCGTCTGGCCTCGAAGGCGCGATCGGAACCCCCGTAGGACATCCGCAAATGAGATCGTGATCAAGCCCCTTCGTTCAGATGGTTCGGCGGCGTCTCAGTCGCGCCGGAAGCGGGAAGGTGCAGCGAAAGACACGGGGCCCCTCGGAAGCCGGACGGTGTCCGCGCACAGCAGCGCGCTTCGAAGGTACTGAAATGTGTGCCGCAAGCCAGCCGGACCTCGCTGGATCCTATCGCCGCGGCAAAGGATAGGGGCGGCTAGCTGGCTATGGAACGCCGGGGCTGGCGCGCCTTTCTCGGAGAGGATGGACAGCGCCTGCACGAGGCCCGCGCAGGCGCATCGTCGGCGGACCGGGCGCACAGCACGGCGCGAGCTGCTCGATTGCGACCGGCGGCGGAATTCGGATGACAGTCTTCGGCGGTATTGGGAAGATCTCATAATCTATCTTGCCGTAATTTGATGATGAAATATAATGTATGTCGATCTAATATTAAATGCTGCGCCGTAGCGTGCTTGCTATTTTTATGACATGGAGTTTTGTGAAATATAACTACTTTCTGCCCCATGCTGTTGAGCGTTAATACGACGTTTCTATCGGAATAGACTCGGTGGATACATTTTATTATGTCAGATTTTTATCTGGCGTCGTTAGGGTAGCTTTGGCGGGTCGATTCGAATCACTATGGCTTTGGGGGCCGGTTGATGAGATTCGCCACTTCCGGCTGGCCGGAGGCATGTACAGTTTTGGGTCGGGGCGTTCGCGGCCGCGGCTTCTTCAGTCGTAAGCATTTCGCCTCGGCCCTCATCGTGCTCCTGCCGATGACCCTGCCGTCATTGGTTGTTGCGCAGATTGCTCCGAGTCAGGTCACGCCGGAGACTTTGCGCCCTTCGACGCTGGGTGCAGGAGGCGGCATTGCTTTGCCGGCAATGCCGGAGCTGCGGGCGCCGACAGGTGCGGAGCGGCTTCATGTCAGGGTCGGACGCGTCGCTGTCGAGGGGGGCTTCCCCGGCCTCGCGGAGGCGACGCGGGCCTTGCTGCCGCGTGTCGAGGGGCGGCGGGTCAGCGTCGCGGACATCTATGCTTTCGCCAATGCGGTCGAGCAGGTCTATGCGGCTGCGGGCTATGTCCTGGCCCGCGTCGTCCTGCCGCCGCAGCATCTGCGCGACGGCGGCCCGATCCGCCTGCTGGTGATCGACGGCCAGATCGAAGCCGTGGACGTTTCGGGTGTTCCCGAGCGGGTTCGTGCTGTCGTCGCGGGCCGAACGGCGAGCCTCGTCGGGGTGCCGCGCCTGACGCTCGCCGAGATCGAGCGCCGCCTGCTGATCGCCGGCGACACACCGGGCGTCCGGCTGAAGAGCACGCTGATGCGCGGCCAGCGTGACGGTGGAACGCGGCTCGTGCTGGAAGGCACGCACCGCCTGCTGAGCGGCAGCATCGGTCTCGACAACCGGCTCGATGCCAGTTTCGGCCGCTGGCAGCTCAACGGCAATTTCGCGCTGAACAGCCCCTTCGGCTTCGGCGAGCAGTTTTACGGTGCGGTCGGTTCCGGCACCGATCTCGGGCAGGCTTTCGGCGCCGAGGCCAGGCTCCGGCTGTTCGGTGGCGGTGCCGTCATTCCGCTGGGCTCCGATGGCTGGACCATCAACCCGGAATACACCCATAGCCAGACGCAGCCGACCCCGCTGCCGGGAGCTCCCGCGACCCGGGGGACATTCGAGCGCCTGGCCCTGCGCAGTTCCTATCCGCTGATCCGCACGCGCACGCAGGCCTTGAATGTCGACGTTTCGCTGGAAGCCATTCGGCAGCGCACCGAGGCTCTGGGTTTCGGGGTCGACCTGAGCCGCTATCGCTACGCGGTGCTGAGAGCCGGGGCGACCTATGGGGCGGCATTCCCCTGGGGCATGACGACCCAGGCGAATGCGACCTATTCGCAAGGTCTCGGCGGACGCGACCGGGCCGATGTGGCGGCATCCCTTGTTCCGCTGTCGCGTTTCGGTGGCGACCCTGATTTCTCCAAGCTCGCGGCAAGTGTGCGCGTCGTCCAGTCGCTGCCTTGGGAGATGCAGTTCGATCTGACCGCCAGGGCGCAGTGGGCGTTCAACCAGCCGATGCTGAGCTCGGAGCAGTTCTCTCTCGACGGCCTCGATCAGGTTTCCGCTTTCGCGGCCGGGACGTTCAACGTTGATTAAGGCGCGACATTGCGGGGCGAATTGGGGCGCTCGTTCGGTGTCTCCCAGGACGGCTGGGGCGCGACGCTGACGCCTTACCTCTTCGCCAGCGGTGGGCGGCGAGATCTTGATGCCGACCGCTGTCGAGCGTGCCTGGATCAGCGCGGCGGCGTTGGGTGTCGGCCTGCGCATCGCCGGGGACGTCGCCGACGGCGCAGTGAAGCCGATCATCAGCGCGGAGGTTGGGCGCAGCTTCTCCACCGTCGCAGGCGAGCGCGAAGGCTGGCGCGGCAATCTGGCGGTGTCGGTGCGGTTCTGAGCGCAGCGCCCGATCGGGCGCCGCGACAAGGTTTTCGGGAATAGGCGTCCGGCGGGGCGTGGGGGAGATCGTGGTGGGTGTCTCGGGCATTCGTCGCGTGGGGGCAGGACAGATGACGATCAAGACTGCGAATCGGTGCAACAGGCTGAGGCTGGCTCCGGCGACGACGGCCGCCCTGCTGGCCTCGACGGCTCTGGTCTCCGCGCAAACCGCCCTGCCGACGGGTGGCCAGGTCGCCGCCGGTTCGGTCACGATCAGCGCATCCGGCCCCGCGATGACGGTGACCCAGGGGTCCCAGCGGGCGATCGTCAACTGGCAGGGCTTCTCCGTCGGCCAGCCGAACAGCGTGCATTTCGCCCAGCCCTCGGCGTCCTCGGCGATCCTGAACCGCGTGACCGGATCGGCGTCCTCCACGATCGCCGGGCAGATCACAGGCAATGGTCAGGTTTTCCTCGTCAATCCGAACGGCATCGCCATCACCGCAACCGGGACGGTCAAGGTCGGCGGCGGCTTCGTCGCCTCGACGCTGGGTATCGAGGACCGGGATTTCATGGCCGGGCGCCTGCAATTCAATGGCGGATCGGCCCCGGCAGCGGTGTCGAATGACGGTGCGATCACCGCTGGTTCGGGCGGCTTCGTCGGGTTGCTCGGCGGCGTGGTCTCCAACGGTGGCACGATCAGCGTCCCGCTTGGCCGCGTCGGCCTCGGTGCGGCGGCACAGGCGACGCTCGATCCGACCGGCGACGGTTTTCTGCAGGTCGCCGTGCCATCAGGCACGACCACTGCCGACGGCAAGGCGTTGATCGATGTGTCCGGCAAGGTCTCCGCTTATGGCGGCCGGGTCGAGATCAAGGCGGCGACCGCGCAGGCCGCGGTGCGCGACGCGATCAACGTGTCCGGCAAGGTTTCGGCCAGCTCGATTTCCGGCCGCAACGGCTCCGTCGTGTTGGGCGGCGGCGATGGCGGCACCGTGCGCATCGCGGGCCGCGTTTCCGCCTCGGGACGTGACGGCGCCGGCCGGGTCGCAATCTCCGGCCGCGTCGTCGAGGTCGCCAAGGGAGCCTCCGTCAAGGCGCGCAGTGAGCAGGGCCAGGGCGGATCGCTCGCGCTCAAGGGCGATATCGTCAACAACAGCGGCACGGTCGACGCCTCCGGCGCGAGCGGCGGCGCGATCGACGTCGCCGGGATCAGCATCGGCAGCTACGGCGTCTGGAACCTCCAGGGCGCGTCCGGTGCGGGCGGCGCCTTCACGGCCCGTGGCGCCCAGAGCTATGTCGAGACGACGTCCGGCATGGTCCTGGCGTCGGGCGCGACCGGCGGCGGCAGCATCGCCATCGATGCGCCCAATCTCTTCTCCTCCGGCCGCCAGGATGCCTCGTCCTCGGCCGGGCGCGGCGGCAAGGTCACCCTGACCGGCCAGCGCCTCGCGCTGGTGGCCGCGAGCATCGACGCCAGCGGCGCGACCGGCGGCGGCGCCGTGCGCATCGGCGGCGACTATCAGGGCGGCGGCACGCTGGCGCATGCCGCGACGACGACGATCAGCCCCGCGACGACGATCCGGGCTGACGCGACCCAGGCCGGCAACGGCGGCAGCGTCGTTGTCTGGTCCAGCGCAAAGACTGATTTCTACGGCGCGATCAGCGCGCGCGGCGGACAGGCCGGCGGCAATGGCGGGCTGGTCGAGGTCTCCTCGAAGGGCGATCTGGTGTTCGGCGGCTCGGCCGCGGTCAATGCGCCGCTGGGCACGAGCGGCACCGTCCTGCTCGACCCCAAGAACATCGTCATCGACGACGCGACGGGGAAATATCCGCAGTATCAGCTCATTGATCCCTTACAGGGTGCCGGCAACAACCAGTTCGGTTCGAACGTCGCCCAGCTTCAGGGCGTCGGCAAGACCGTCGTCACGGCCCACGGCACCGCGATCGGCGGGCAGAACGGGGCCGGAGCGGTCTATCTCTACGACACCGTCACGGGCGCGCTGATCTCGACGCTGACCGGAACGTCTGCGAACAATTTCGTCGGCAATGGCGGCATCACGACTCTGAGCAACGGCAATTACGTCATCCGCTCGGCCAATTGGACCGGCAACACGGGCGCGGTGACCTGGGGGAGCGGGGCGACGGGCGTATCGGGGGCGGTCTCGTCGTCGAACAGCCTCGTCGGCTCGACGGCAGGCGACAATGTCGGCATTCAACCCGTTATCGCGCTGAGCAATGGCAACTATGTCGTCCGCACCCCAACATGGGGCGGCAACAAGGGCGCGGTGACCTGGGGCAATGGCGCGACGGGCGCCACTGTCGGAGTGGTCTCGTCATCGAACAGCCTCATCGCTTCGACCAACGGCAGCTCCCTCGGCTTCAGGACGGCCGGCGACACGAACGACGTCTTCATCGCAAGCTCCGCGAACGATTCGACATCCGGCCGTGTCTATGTCGGCCTCGGTGATCTCAACGCGCTGACCTTCGACCGCGTCATGGCGCAGGACGTGACGATCCGCAGCGATGCGATCACGCGCCAGCTCAATGCGGGCTCGGCCCTGACCCTGCAAGCCTCCAACGACATCACCGTCAACAGCGCGATCACCGCGAATAATCCGGCGGGCAATGGCGGCCATCTCACTTTGCAGGCCGGACGCAGCATTCTCGTCAACGCGGCGATCACCACAGACAACGGCAACCTGACGCTGATCGGCAACGACCGCCTCGCCAATGGCGTCGTCGATGCCCAGCGCGATGCCGGGGCAGCCGTGATCACGCTGGGAGCGGCAGTCGATGCGGGCACCGGAACGGTCGATGTCCAGCTGCGGGACGGCGCCGGCAAGACCAACACGGCTGCGGGCGCCATCACGCTCGGCACGGTCACGGCCGGCAAGGTCAGCGCCGTGAACAGCTCGGCCAGCGGCGGCCTGACGCTCGACGGAACCGTGACCGCCAGCGGCACCGGCGATGCCGTCGTCCTCGCCTCCAACGGCGCCTTCACCAACAATGCCGGCGCCGGGGCCTTGTCGCTCACCGGCGGCGGGCGCTGGCTGGTCTATTCCGACGCTCCGGCTACGGCGAGCTTCGGCAATCTCGACAGCGGCCAACGGGCGATCTGGAACGCCTCCTATGCCACCCTGGCGCCCGGCAGCGTGGCGCAGACCGGCAACCGCTATCTCTTCGCCTACCGGCCGACGCTGACCTATACCTCGACGGATCTCGCCAAGACCTATGGCGACGACGCCGCCGCTTCCCTCGCTTCGGCCTATACCGTGTCGGGCCTCAACGCCGGTGTCGCTAATGCGTATCTCGGCGATACGCTCGGCAGCGTCGTTTCCGGTTCGGCGAGCGTGATCTCGACCGGCGCATCCGCCGCGGCGGGCGTGGCCGGATCATCCTATGCGATCACGGTCGCGCAAGGGTCGCTGAGTGCGAGCACGGGTTATGCTCTCGCCTTCAACAGCGCGGGCCTGCTGACGGTGACGCCGCGCGCGGTCACGGTGACGGCCTCTTCCGGGCAGGGCAAAGTCTACGGCAATGTCGATCCGACCCTGACCTATGCGGTCACGGCCGGCAGTCTGGTCGGAGCCGATACGCTCTCCGGTTCGCTCGGCCGCGCGGCCGGTGAGAATGTCGGCAACTACGCGATCAATCGGGGTACGCTGGCGAACCCCAACTATGCGGTGAGCTTTGTCGGCTCGAATTTCGGGATCACGCCGCGGGCTGTGACGGTCTCCGCGACGGCCGGCCAGAGCAAGGTCTACGGCAATGTCGATCCCGCGCTGGCCTACACGGTGACGGCGGGCAGCCTGCTGGGCGGCGACAGCCTCTCCGGTTCGCTCGGCCGCGCGGCCGGCGAGAATGTCGGCAATTACGCGATCAACCAGGGCACGCTGGCAAACCCGAACTATGCGGTGAGCTTTGTCGGCTCGAATTTCGGGATCACGCCGCGCGCGGTGACGGTCTCTGCGACGGCCGGCCAGAGCAAGACCTATGGCGATGCCGATCCGACGCTGGCCTATACGGTGACGGCCGGCAGCCTGGCCTTCGCCGACAGCTTCTCCGGTTCGCTCAGCCGTGCAGCCGGTGAGAATGTCGGCAATTATGCGATCAACCAGGGCTCGTTGGCTCTGAATGCGAACTACACGCTGAGCTATGCCGGTTCGAATTTCGGGATCACACCGCGCGCTGTGACGGTCTCCGCGACGGCCGGACAGGGCAAGGTCTATGGCAATGCCGACGCCGCGCTGGCCTATACGGTAACGGCCGGTAACCTCGTTGGAGCGGATGCTTTCTCCGGTGCATTGAGCCGCGCGGCCGGCGAAAACGTCGGTAACTACGCGATCAACCAGGGCTCGCTGGCGCTGAACGCGAACTATACGCTGAGCTATGCCGGTTCGAATTTCGGGATCACGCCATGATCGGTGACGGTCTCGGCGACGGCTGGCACGGCAAGACCTATGGTGATGTTGATACGGCGCTGACCTATTCGATGACGGCTGGCAGCCTTGTCGGAGCGGATACCTTCTCCGGCGCGCTGAGCCGTGCGGCCGGCGAGAACGTCGGCACTTATGCGATCGGTCAGGGCTCGCTCACGCTTGGCGCGAACTATGCGGTGAGCTTTGTCGGCTCGAATTTCGGGATCACGCCGCGGGCGGTGACGGTCTCCGCGGCGGCCAGCCAGGGCAAGGTCTATGGTGATGCCGATGCCGCGCTGGCCTACAGCCTCACTGCTGGCAACCTGGTGGGAGCGGATACGCGATGCGATCGTCGAACGCCTGCGCTCTCTCGGCGCATTCGAGGTCATCGTGATCAAGGCGAATGAAGAGCGCGTTATGGCGCTGCAGGCGCTCATATGCCTCGCTGCGGAGGGACAGGGGCGATAGCCGTCAGGTCCGTCGTCAGAATGATTGGTACAGGTCGCGGCGTTGATTGGCGGAGTGTGGGCCTCATCTTTTGAGGGATGCTATTCGGCAAGCTTACGGTGCTGCAGGCGCCGTGGCTGCGCTGGTGAATGATGCGAGGCCTCGGCCTAACTGTCGTTTCCAAGAAGGTTGTTCAGTCTTTGCCAGGGGCTGATGTGGCCGATGCCGGCGTGAGGTCTGCAGAGATTGTAGCGGTCGATCCAGGGCTGGATGCCTGTCCAAGGCTCGGCAGGATTTCGGTGTAGGCCAGGCGCGAGCACCTCCCGCGCCTTCGCCCGCGGCAGACCATAGGCCAATGCCGGGTCTTTCTCGGGAATTCGCGTGCCCGGGCTGAGGGCGGGCGAGGAAATCCGCTTGCGCATGTCGGCGATGGCACCCTCGACAGTCGCCGCCTTTCGCGGCGATGGCGCGCGGAGTGGGGCGGCAACGGGCTTGGAGATGGCGCATCCCCGGCCTTGCCCGACGATGGTCCCGCCATCACTATTTGGCCCGGTCACCGCACCGTGTTCCCGCCGTCAGATTTTCCGTTCTCCCAGGATCTGGATTCGCGCGGCCCGAGGCTTTGCCGCATCGACGGGCGAAGCCGCCACGAACGAACTCACCCCGCCGGCCAGCTCCGACGGCAGCAACATCACCCGCACGAAGGAATTGTCGCCACCGCTGACATTGGTGCCGACGACGTCCTCGCGGCCACTTTCGAACCAGGCCTGGCCCGGCCCGATCCGATCGAAATGCCCACCGACCTCGGCGTGAAGCAACCCGCTCACGAGCCGGCGGATTCCTGGGCCGCGATGCCGGTGTGCCGGCGTCTGGGCACCTGCTGCCGAGCCGACCCGGTCGATGCGCAGAATGAGCTCGCCCTCGGGCGCGGTAGCGATGCGGGACAGGATCGGCTGCAGGCCCTCCTCGCGGCGCAACCTCGCTTCCGCGGGGCCGAGCTCGAAAAGCCAGGCACAGCCGGAGGTCGAAAGCGCCTCCCCGGCGAGGGCAAAGGCCGCGCCGTCCTCGGCAACGCGTTCATCCACCACGACGGCCTCGCCCTGCCGGGCGAAGATGGCCGACACGGTGTCCGGTTGCATCCGGATGACGGCGTCGGAGCAAAGTTCATAGGCGGTCATTCTGAAGAGACGGCTCATGGTCTGCAGTTCCTCCCGTGCCTCGCCAAGTACCTCAGTCCCGTCTGCGCAGGGCCTGGCCAAGGATCGCATTCGAGATCGGTCCCTCGCCTTCGACGAGGTCGTTCAGAATGTCGAAATGCCCCCAGCGCGGCAGGACATGAACCTCAGGGTTCGCGCCGCTGCGGTGCAGGTGATGGGCGTAGCGATAGGTCTGGTCGATCCAGAGCCAGGGCTCGAGGCCTCCGACGAACAGGTTCGCGGGGCAACCGACCTGCACTGGACGGCGCTCGACATCGCGGCGCCGCGCCACGTCCTCGGTCAGGCGAACCTCGGCGTTGACGCTGGTGCCAATGACGGGGCGGGGGTCGTAGATGCCGCTGATGAGCACCGCGCCAACGATCGAGCCCGGATCGACGCCCTCTGCCGACCAGTCATGCGCAAGGCATTCGGCAACAAGGTGGGCGCCGGCGGAATGGCCGGACAGGCTGATGCGGCCCGGATCGCCGCCGAACCGCGCGATCTCGCGGCTCACCCAACCCAGCGCCGCGAGCGCGGACTCGGCGACGCCATTAAGGGTCGATCCTGGGCAGAGCTCGTAATTGACGACGACGGTCGTGACCCCTGCCGCGACGAGCGGTGCGGCAACGCAGGCAAAATTCTGCTTGTCCTGTGCGCGCCAATAACCGCCGTGGAAGAAGACATGGGCAGGGGCCTTGCCGTCCCCCGCCGCAGGATAGATGTCGAGCTTTCGCAGGGGATGATCGCCATAGGGCAGATCGGCATGGCGCAGCAGCTTCGACAGCGCCGCAGCGTTGATCGGGGCGCGCGCGGCCTGCGCATCCTTGAAGTTCGGAAATGCGGCCTGCGGATTGTACTGGAACTCGTGTTCCTCGGGGCTGAGCCCAGCCCAAATCGGATCGTTCGACATGTTTCCCTCAAAACCGGACCGGGTCGATCGCCTCACGCGACCGGCGCCAGGCGCTCCAAGGACGCGCTGCGCAGCTTCGACAACGTGCTGCGCACCGACAATGCCTCGGGGTCGGTCACCAGCTCGATCAGCGCACTGCTCGCAGCCTGGCGCGCGCGCTCCAGCGCCGCCTCGAAATCCGCGGTCTGCTCGACCCGCTCGGCGTGCAGGCCATAGGCGCGCGCCAATGTCACGAAATCCGGATTGACCAGCGCCGTGCCGCTGACCCGGGTCGGGTAATGACGCTCCTGATGCATGCGGATCGTGCCGTACATGCCGTTATTGACCACGATGAAGAGGATCTTCAGGTCGTATTGCACGGCCGTCGCCAGCTCCTGCCCATTCATCATGAAGCAACCGTCGCCGGCCACCGACACCACCTCGCGTTCCGGGAAGGCGAGCTTCGCCGCGACGGCCGCCGGCACGCCGTAGCCCATCGCGCCGGAGGTCGGCGCCAGCTGTGTCCGATAGCTGTCGAACGGCCAGTGGCGGTGGAGCCAGCCGGTGTAGTTCCCGGCGCCCGAACACATGATCGTCTCGTTCGGCAGCGCCGCCCTGAGCTGCGCGACGACCTCGCCCAGATTCACCGCACCCGGCTGCGGTGACGGCGCGAGGCTGGCCTCGTAGTCTGCCCGGCAGGCGGCGGTCCAGGCGGCCCAGGCCGGCTCCGCCGTCGGTTCGCAGGCGGCGAGCGCCGCCACCACGCTGCCCGCGGCCGCATGGATCGGCAGGTCGGCCTGGTAGACGCGGCCGAGCTCGTTCGCATCGGAATGGGCGTGGACGAGGACCTTGCCCAGCGGGCGCGGCGGTACCAGCAGCGTGTATCCCGCCGTCGTCATCTCGCCGAGACGCGGCCCGAGGACGAGAAGCAGGTCCGCTTCGGCGAGACGCCTGGCAAGGCTCGGCTCGGCGCCGATGCCGAAATGACCGACGAAGCACGGCTCCCGGTTCGGGAGATAGTCCTGGCAGCGCAGCGATACCGCCACCGGCAGCTGGTTGCGGCTGGCGAAGCTGACCAGATCCCGGCCCGCCTGCTCGGTCCAGCCACCGCCGCCGGCGATCACCATCGGCTTCCGCGCCTTCGCGAGCAGCGACATCACCTGCTCGATCTGGTCCGGATGGGCCGCGGATGCGACGGCATCGGCGCGGCGGCCGAGATCGAGATCGGCCTCGACGACCTCGGCGAGCATATCCTCCGGAAGGGCGAGCACCACCGGGCCGGGCCTCCCGGCCATCGCCGTCTGAAAGGCGCGATGAAGGTATTCGGGAATGCGGGACGCGTCCTCGATCTGCGCGGCCCATTTGGCCAAGGGTGCGAACATGGCCCGGAAGTCGACCTCCTGGAAGCCTTCCCGGTCCGAGAAGTCCCGGCCGACCTGGCCGATGAACAGGATCATCGGTGTCGAATCCTGGAAGGCGGTGTGGACGCCGATCGAGGCGTTGGTCGCGCCGGGCCCGCGCGTGACGAAGCAGATGCCCGGGCGCCCCGTCAGCTTGCCATGCGCCTCCGCCATATTGGCCGCGCCGCCCTCCTGCCGGCACACGACGAGGTCGATCTCGTCGCGGACATCGTGGAGGGCATCGAGGACCGAGATGTAGCTCTCACCGGGGACGCAGAAGACCCGGTCGGCGGCCTGCAACCTCAGACAGTCGACCAGGATCTGCGCTCCTGTCCGTCCCTCTGGCTGACCCATGGCAGAATCCTCACGTTCATATCGGCTGCATTGGTTTAAACCAATCTTACCCAAATGCAACCAATGATCCGCCGGAGCGTGCAAGCCGCTGCCGTTCAGGACTTTTGAACATCGAGTTCGAATGATGTATCGATAATCTCATTGGCGGAACCAAATCAGACCAAACATGATCGACAATCTGGCGAGACAACCGGATCAGACCAGCCCGCGGCTCAAATCGGACTCCGATAGCGATGCCATCTACCAGAGCCTGAGAAGCTCGATCGTCGAGGGGCAGCTGCGCACCGGCACGCGCCTGCCGACGGAGCGCGCCCTGGCGACGCGCTTCGGCGCGGCGCGCAACACCGTGCGCAAGACCATGAACCAGCTGGCCGACGAAGGGTTGATCATCCGGCATGTCGGGCGCGGCACCTTCGTCGCGCGCAGCAAGGAGAAGGAAGCCGGGGAGCGCTCCGCGCAGCCCGAATTCAGCCTGGGCGAATTGCTCGAGGCCCGTCTCATGTTCGAACCGACGCTGGCGGAGCTGGTCGCGGAACGGGCCAGCGAGCAGGATCTTGCCGCGCTCTCCGCCTATCTCGAGGCACTGCGCAACGCCGTCAGCTGGAACGAGTTCAAGGAAGCCAAGTACGCGCTGCATCTGGCAATAGTCCGCGCCTCCCATAACGGCTTCCTGATTTCGGTGTTCGAGCGGATCATCGAATCGCGGCGCAGGTCCGGCTGGGGCCGCCCGGGCGGGCATCCGCTGCCGATCAGCGCCGTCCGCGAAGCGGCGGCGCGGGACAACGCGCGGATCGTCGAGGCGCTGCAGAAGCGCGACGCGGCCAAGGCACGCGAGCTGATCAGCACCTATCTGCTGCGGACCCTGATGTCGGTCAGCGAAAGCTGAGCGGGACCGGCCCTGGATCGTCGGACTGAGCATCGTGTTCGGTCCGACGATCCAGGTCCTTGGTCTTGCATCGGCTCTTCGCGAAAACCGCGCTCGGCTTTTCGGTCCGATGTCCTAGCGCCGGTCCATCCGCCGCTGCAGGCCGCGGCCGACGAGCATCAGCGCGAGCGCCGTGATTAGGATCGCCAGCCCGGGAAAGGCCGACATCCAGGGTGCCAGCAGGATGTAGTCCTTGCCCTGCTGCAGGATGGCGCCCCAGTCCGGTGTTGGCGGCTGCACGCCGAGCCCGAGGAAGCCCAGTGCCGACTGGATCTGCAGCACCAGCGGGAACAGGACCATGCACTGGACGAGGATCACCGGCAGCACGTTCCGGGCGATGTGCCGCAGGAGGATGCGTCCTTGCGACAACCCCATGCTGCGGGCCGCCTCAACATAGATCATTCCGGCTTCGGCCATGGCGCCCGAGCGGGCGATCCGGAAGAACAGCGGCACATAGACCACGGTGAGCGCGAAGATCAGATTCGTGGTCTTCGGCCCCAATATGCCGGTGACCATCACGCCGAAGATGATCGGCGGGAAGCTGAGAACCACATCGATCAGCCGGCCGAACAGCATGTCGATCCGCCCGCCGACGAAGCCGGACAGCAGGCCGAGTGCACCGCCGATCAAGGCCGCCAGGACCAGCGCGGAAGCGCATATCGAAAGCGTGATGCGGGCGCCGTAAACGACCCGCGCGAGGACGTCGCGACCGACATCGTCGGTGCCGAAGAGATGCGTCGCGGACGGCGCCTCCATGGCCCGGTCGACATTCACCGCCAAGGGCGAATGACCGGCGAACAGGCCCGGGAACAAGACGACGAGCAACACGAAGCCCGAGAGAACCAGTCCGATCAACAGGTCCGGTTCATGCCGCAGCCGGCGTGCATGCTTCGCGACACGCTGGCGAAAGGTGGGATCGACAGATGAGGCGTTCATCGGAGACCTAACTCAGCCGGACCCGCGGATCGATGATCCGGTAGGAGAGATCGACTACGAGATTGACGAGCATGGCGATGACGACGACGACGAGAAGCCCTGCCTGCAGCACGGGATAGTCGCGGGTCTCGATCGAGGACAGCAGAAGCCGGCCTAGCCCGGGCAAGGCGAACAGGCTTTCGATGATCACCGCGCCGCCGAGGATCTGAATCAGGATCAGGCCCATGAAGGTGACGAGCGGAATGCCGATATTGCGGAGCAGGTGCCGGAAGAAGACCGTCCGGGTCGACAGGCCCTTGGCGACGGCGGTGCGGACATAGTCCTGTCCCAGCGCCGAAACGATGCTCTGTCGAACGAACTGGCTGTAGGCGGCCGCCTGCAGCAGGGCCAGGCTCAGCACCGGCAAGGCGATGATCGACAGGTTTTCGCTGACCGATTCATGCAGCGGCACATACATCAGCGGCGGCGACCAATCGAAGCTCGAGGACATGCCGACGAGCAGCATCAGCCCGATCCAGAAGACCGGAGCCGCGAGCCCGAGCAGGTTGAAGGCCTGCACGATCCGGTCGGGCGCTCGCCCCTCGTAGATCGCCG
This sequence comes from Allobosea sp. FG18, assembly GCF_057809495.1. Lineage (NCBI taxonomy): Bacteria > Pseudomonadati > Pseudomonadota > Alphaproteobacteria > Hyphomicrobiales > Alloboseaceae > Allobosea > Allobosea sp. FG18. Next base: position 5,056 of record NZ_JBMDKB010000005.1, on the reverse strand, counting down.
CGAGAATCCCGAGCGGCACCCCGATCGCCGTGGCGAGGACGAGCGTGGCGGCGGCCAGCTGGATCGTGACGCCGAGCGCCGAGCCGACCATGCCCATGACCGGTTGGCCGCGCGTCCAGCTCGTGCCGAAATCGCCTGCGAGAACCCGCCCGAGCCAGCTGGCATATTGCCGCCAGACCGGCTGGTCGAGGCCGAAGAACTCACGCAGGGCCTTCGCGGCGACGGGATCGCTCGTCTGACCGAGCATCTGTCCGACGACGTCACCGGGGACGGATCGCACCAGGAGAAAGACCACGATCGAAGCGAGCAGCGCCGTCACCGCCGACGCGGCTAATCGTTTTGCAATGTAGACGCCCATAGAAATCCGCGTTTCTTGGATCTGGCGGCGCGGCCGACCGGCAGCCGCGCCAAGAATGGCCCCCGAGCGCTCGGGGGCCGTGTGGGTGGTTCAGGAGATCCAGGTGCGGGCCAGGCCGTAATACCAGCCCGTCGGATGCTGGTCGTAGTTCTGCACCTTCTGGCCGCGGACCACGACGTGATCGGCCGAGAACAGCATGATGGTCGGTACGCTTTCGGCCATGACCTGCTGGTAGCGCACATAGATGTCGCGCCGCTTGGCCGGGTCGCTCTCGACCCGCCCCTCGTCGAGCAGCTTGCTCGCCGCGTCGTTCTTCCAGTTCCGGAAGTCCGCGCCCTCCGGCGCCTTGTGGAAGTGCCGGTAGAACAGCAGGTTCGGATCGGGGACCGTGGCCCAGTCGTTGAACGTGAACCCCATCTGCTTCGACTGGAAGTTCTTCACCCAGACGCCGAGCTCGACGCGCTGGATAGCCAGCCGGATCCCGATCTTTCCGAGCTGCTCGCGCAGGATCACGCCGGCGGCGTCCATCCAGTCATAGCCGATGATCGTCGTCAGGGTGAGATCGAAGCCGTCCGGATGCCCGGCTTCGGCCAGCAGCTTTTTGGCGGCGGCAATGTCGACCTTCTGGTTCGCCAGCTTGTCGGCCGGCGCCCCCCAGCTGTCCTGCATGCCGGCGACCATCGTCCCGATCACGTTACCGAGGCCGCCGATCGAGGCTCGCATGATCTCGTCCTTGTCGACCGCGAGCGCGATGGCGCGCCGGACCCGTTCGTCGTCGAGCGGCTTCAGCTCGGCGCCGAGGTCGATCGCCTTCTGGTTGAAGGAAGGCTTCCTCTCGACGGTCAGCCCCGCGACGCCCTCGACCTGCTTCACATCCTGAGGCCGGGCTAGGGTCGCGATGTCGATCCGTTTGTTGCGCAGGCCGACCAGCAGGCTCGCGGCATTCGGCACGAAGATGAAGTTGATCCGGTCCAGATAGGGCACTCCGGGTTCCCAGTAATCCGGATTGCGCACCAGCGTCGCATTGCTGTTCGGCTTGAACTCCGAGAGTTTGAACGGCCCGGTTCCGACGCTCGCCTGGTTCAGCTTGGTCTTGGCTTCGGGATCGTCGAAATACCCGGCCGGAACGACGCCGCCATATTTGTTGCCGAGCGTCATCGGCAGAGCCGCGTTCGGCGCCGAGATCGTGATCCTGACGGTGGCATCATCCACCGCCTCGACGGCCGTGATCATCGCGAAGTCGCCGGCACCCGGCGAGCCGTTCTTCGGGTTCCTGATGTAGTTGTAGCTATAGGCGACGTCCTTTGCCGTCATCGGCTGGCCGGTGTGAAACTTGACGCCCTTGCGCAACCGCACCGTGTAAATGAGCCGGTCGCCGGAGAGATCGAAGCCCTCGGCCAGGAGCGGCATCGCCGTGCCGTCGGGGCTCTCGTAGAACAGGCCTTGGTAAATCAGTACGGTCAGGCGGATGCGGGCGTCCGCCGCCTGATGGAACGGATCGAGGCCGGGCGGCTCGACGAGCAGGCCCATATTCAGCGTGCCACCGGTCTTGGCGCCCGTCGGCTTCGGCCCGTAGAGCTCGGCCGCACCGGCGGGGCCGATCACGGCAGCGGCGACGGCCAGACCGCCAAAGGCCAGGAAGGTCCGGCGGTCGACCGCGCCTGGGATGTCGAAACGCGTCACTGTTGTTCTCCCTCACCGGGCTCCGGTTCGGATCGTTGAATCCAGGGGAAGGCCGGGCGCCCGTTGGCCGGCTCCCCCTTCCGCAAGATCAGTCGCGGTAGGCGACGACCAGTTCGATCTCGACGCTCGCATCGCGCGGCAACTCCGCCACGCCGACGGCGGAACGCGCATGGCGGCCAGCTTCGCCCAGAATCTCGCCCAGCAGATCCGAAGCTGCGTCGAGGACTTTCGGCTGGTCGTTGAAGCCGGCGGCCGATGCGACGAAGCCAGTGACCTTGAGCACGCGCTCGATTCGGTCGAGCGATCCCAGAGCCTGCCTGAGGCAGGCCAATCCCTGGAGGATGCAGATGCGGGCCTCGCCCCGCGCGGCCTCCAGGGAGATCTCCCCTCCCGCCTTGCCGCGGACCCGGATCTCGCCGTCGACTTTGGGCAGCTGGCCGGCGACATAGGCGACACCCCGATGCAGGGTGACCGGCACATAGTTGAAGGAAGGGGACGCCGCCTCGGGCAATGCGATGCCGAGTTCGACGAGACGCTGTTCGATCATCGTGCTGCTCCCGAATGTCCAGCGAGAAGGTCGTCCACGAGCCCGCCGAGATCATAGCGGGGTGCAAACCCGGTCTCGGCGACGAACCGGCGGCCGTCCATCAACGGCAGCAGCAGGGCGGGCTCGATCCGCTCGACCGCGATATCCGCCTCCGGATGACGCACCCTGACGGCCGCGACGAGATCGCTGATGCTCGCCTCAAAGCCCTTCACATTATACGCCACAGGCACGGGGCCACGGTGCATCAGCGCCGCCAGCATCGCCTCGGCGGCATCGACGACATGCATCAGATCGACGGCGTGATCATGGAAGGTGACGCGCGCCGGCCGGCCTTCGCGCGCCGCGGCGAAGACTTCGGCGATGGCGCTGGCTGCGCCCTGATACCAGAGCCCCGGGCCAAGGATGAGCGGCAGCCGCATGCTGACGACCTCGACCCCATAGCGCCGCGTCATGAAGGCCGAGAGTTCCTCGGCGAGATGCTTGGTCAGGCCGTAGACGGTGGTCGGCGCCGAGGCGTCGGTCTCGTCGACATGGCTGCGCGCATAGGCCGATGTCGGTCCGTAGACGACGCTGGATCCGGCCCAGACGACGCGCGTCACGCCAGCACGGCAGGCTGCCTCGACGAGCTTTCCGTGCCCCGCGACATTGACCTCGAAAGCAGCGTCGGACTCGGCCTCGCCGGCGCGCATCAATCCCTGCCTGCCGACGCTGTGCGCAACGCATGAGATCGCCTGCGAGGGCTTGAACGCCGCAAACGCAGCCTCGAGCGCATCGCGATCGCTGATCGAGCCCTCGAAAACGGCGTAACGCCCCGCGATATCGGCCAGCCGGTCCTCAGCCATCGCCGGGCCGAACAGCACTGGCCGGTATCCGTCCCGGACCAGCGCCCGGACGATGTGCGACCCCACGAAGCCCTGCCCACCGGCGACCAGAACATTCTGCGCGGGTTCTGCAGCTAAGCGCTCTGCGGACAGGCCTTCCTCCATCACAGCGCTCCCCGATTCAGCCGACGACATGGCGTTCCACCGCGTTCCAGTCGATCGTGATGCCGAGACCCGGCTCGTCAGGCACGGCGATGGTCCCGCCGCTCTGCCGGAGCGGGTTGACCAGGATGGCATCGCGCAATGGATTGTCGCCGAGATCGTATTCGACCAGCGTCGGCCGTGGAATGTTGCTGGCGTGCGGATAGACAGGGAGGGAGGCAACGAAATGGACCGCGGCGGCGAGGCCGACGCCCGTTCCCCAGACATGGGGCGACAGGCGGATATGCTCCATCGAGGCCAGCTGGGCGATCTGCTTGCCCTGCCAGAAGCCACCGCAGAGCGACAGATCGGGCTGGACGACGTCGACGGCGTGCCGATCGATCAATCGCTTGAAGTCGAATGCGGTGTAGAGCGCCTCGCCGGTCGCGATCGGAACCGGACTCCAGCGCTGCAGCAGCTCGTAGCCGGCCAGATCCTGTGGCGCCAGCGGCTCCTCGATCCAGCCGATCTTGTAGGGCGCGAGCCGCGCGATGCTTTCCCGGGCCAAGTCCAGCGTATAGTTGGAGTTGATGTCAACCATGATTTCGACGTCCGGCCCGAGAACGCGCCGGGCGATCGAGACCCGCTCCTCATCATTGTCGGGCGAAACGCCGATCTTGATCTTGACCGCGCGATGGCCAGCCTTCGCCATCGCTTCGATCTGCGGCTCGAAATCGCGCGCGCTGTTCTCGGTCAGATAGCCACCGGAAGCGTAGATCTGGACCGTCGCTGACTGCTTGCCGCCGATCAGCCGATGAACCGGGAGGCCAAGCAACTTTCCGGCGGCGTCCTTTGCCGCCATGTCGATGCCGGAAATGCTCCAGGTCATCGGCCCCTGCACCCCGAAATGATAGTGCCTGGCCAGCATCGAGGCGAAGGCATGCTCGATGTCGTGCACATTTGTGCCGACCAGATAGCTCTTCAGCAAGGGCAGCATCGCGATGTTGACCTGCGGCATGCCCCAGCACTCGCCGACACCTTCGATTCCGTTTGCAAGCTTGAGCTGAACCAATGTCGTCGCGCGGGCCGTCGCCAGCGACTTCGACATGCCATAGGCTTTTCCCGACGGGATGGGCGCCTGCAGCGGGATGAACGTGACATCGTCGATTAACATGCAGGTCCTCGTCAGCGCTCAGCCAATGCCGATCAATTCGATCCAATGTTGAACCAATTAAGTTGGAAGCGCAACCGTTCTCGGCCGAGCCAATCGGCGAACATTCTCTGATTTTTGCACGCCTCCCGGCCTGCCGATATCTAGCTTCGTCGATTGCGCGTCGCCGCAAAACATCGCCCGTGCGGGCCCGTTCGCCATACGGCGCAGGCTGACTCGCGGGCTGATTGTGTTTCGGCGTGCAAGTTTGACCCCATGAGGCGGGGGATCGGCGTCCAAGTTTGACCCCCTTGAGCCGGTTTCGGTGAGACTGTCCGTCCTGGTTTCGGATGGGC